>DASRND010000003.1 GCA_035647615.1 Bacteroidales bacterium
TGATACCGGCACACCTGACACCTTGGGATTGTTGCTGCCCGCCGGCGACCTTTTGATGAACCACCGCATCTGGGACGGCAACCACAACGGCACCGCCATCATCGACATGGGCGCCTATGAGTTTGATGCCGCTCCGCTGGGCTTTGTATCTCCTGAAATTTCGGGCAGGAAAGTCACTGCACTTCAGGTTTTCCCAAATCCTGCTAAAGAAAATTTTGTGGTAGCTTTTGATTTAGAAAATGCACAGCAGGTTTCGCTTCAAATCTTTTCGATCACCGGTGTTTTGGTGCACCAAGTACCGGCAACCATTTATGAAAGAGGAACGCAACAGATAGCAATAGATATTTCACACCTGCGACCGGGTATTTATCTGCTACGGCTTATGCCGGATGGAAGATTTGCAAGGCAGACAAGACTGGTGGTTCGGTAGAACCCTTGCAGGGTTTAGATAACCGCCTCGCTGTTCGATGCTTTTCTTATCCCTGCGACCGCGCCCACGAATCGCGCAGCGGCACCGTGCGGTTGAAGATGAGATTGCCGGGTGTGGAAAGTTTATCCACACAAAAATATCCGAGCCGCTGAAACTGGAATTTCTCACCAGGCTTTGCCTCTTTCAGTCCGGGTTCTACTTTACAACCTTCAAGAATCTGCAGTGAGTCGGGATTGATATTTTTCTTGTAATCTTCGCCTTCGGGCACATTTTCGGGATCTTCGCTCAGGAAGAGCCTGTCGAACATGCGCACATGTACATCGATGGCGTGGGGCGCCGAAACCCAATGCAGCGTACCTTTTACTTTGCGCTGGCTACCGGCACCGCCACTTTTGGTATCGGGATCATAGGCGCATATCACTTCAGTGACATTTCCCTTATCATCTGTTTTGTATTCTTCGCAGCGAATGATGTAGGCACCTTTGAGACGCACTTCGAGGCCGGGTGCCAGACGGAAGAATTTTTTGGGCGGATCGACCATAAAATCTTCACGCTCGATAAACAAAGTTCCTGAGAAAGGCACTTCGCGTGTACCGCCCTCCGGGTCTTCAGGATTATTTTCGAGAGTGACCATTTCGTGCTCCTGCGGGTAGTTAACGATAACAACCTTCAGTGGGTTGAGCACGGCCATCACGCGCGGGCTGTGGCGGTTGAGGTCTTCGCGGATGCTGTGTTCGAGCAGCGCCACATCTATCACGTTGTCGCGTTTGGCTACGCCCACTTTTTCGGCAAACATTCGCAGCGACTCCGGCGTGTAACCCCGACGCCGCAATCCGGAGATAGTGGGCATGCGTGGATCGTCCCATCCTTCTACAAATTTTTCGTTGACCAGCTCCAGCAGCTTGCGTTTGCTCATCACGGTATAGGTCATGTTGAGGCGTGCAAATTCGATTTGTTGCGGGCGGTATTCGTCCGTTTGTATCTGATCGACAAACCAGTTGTAAAGCGGCCGATGCACCTCAAATTCGAGCGTACAGATGCTGTGGGTGATTCCCTCGAGATAATCTGACTCGCCGTGTGCCCAGTCGTACATCGGATAGATGCACCATTGGTCGCCGGTACGGTGATGGTGTGCATGCAGGATACGATACATCACCGGATCGCGCATGTGCATATTGGGCGAGCTCATGTCTACTTTAGCACGCAGCACTTTTTCGCCGTCGCGGAACTCGCCGGCTTTCATGCGGCGAAACAGATCCAGATTTTCTTCAGCGCTGCGGGTACGGAAAGGACTTTCTATGCCGGGTTGGGTCGGCGTACCACGCTGTTGCGCAATGATGGTTGCCGGCTGGTCGTCGATGTAAGCCTTTCCATCGGTGATAATTTTCTCTGCCCATTCGTAAAGCTGATCGAAATAATCGCTGGCAAAGAAAAGCCGGTCTTCCCAATCGGCACCAAGCCAACTTACATCCTCAAGGATAGAATCGACATATTCCTGTTCTTCTTTGGTGGGATTGGTATCGTCGAAACGCAAATTGAATTTCCCGTTGTATTTTTTAGCCAGGCCGTAGTTTAGCAAAATCGATTTGGCATGGCCAATATGAAGATAACCATTGGGTTCCGGCGGAAACCGCGTGTGCACCCGGTTGTTGTTTTTTCCTTGTTTCAGGTCTTCGTTGATGATGGCTTCGATAAAATTCACCGATCCGCCCTGACGCGATTCCATATTCTTCGGATCGATTTCTGGATTTCTACTTTCAGTCATAAAACTCTGTTATTTATAAATGAGCATTTTAAAATCATACTACAAAAAAGCAAAATTAGCCTAAAATGGCGGTGTCAAATTGTTTTTTTATTAAAAATCAGATTATTGAGATTAAAAAAGTGATCGCAATTCCTTGAAATAAATCAGTTTTTCTCAAACATAATCAGGTTGATGCCCAGCGCCATGCTGAAGATATTGCGAAACTGCACCTCCTTGCTTTTTAGCAGATAGGTCATGTAAAGGTCGTTGGTGGTGGTTTCGGCGTAGAAGTCGATGGCTTTGATAAAGGTGTAATCTTTAAGCTGCTTTCTTACTTTGACGCCCAGGTTCAGATGAAACCTTAAGGCATTGGGGGCGTAATATCCGTCGGGAAAGGTTTTGGGCAATCTTACAAAAGTGTTTCCCGCACCCGAAAACTGGCGGCTGATGGTGATTCCCATCTGTGGTGCCAGCATCCAGCCTTTTTTCAGATCGAAAGTCGTCGGCACCACAATTCCTTTTACAAAAATGTTGTGAATACGCTTGTTGGCTTTTTGCTTGGTTGTGTAGCCATAGCCCGCCACCAGCTGCAGGGTGTGTTTGTGGTTAAGATAATATCCTGCCCCGGCGATGTAGGCGCCATAATTGCCGGCATATTGCAGGTTGATGTAATTGGGCGTCAAAGCCCGCTTGAAGCGAATGATGGTATCCTGCGCCGCAGCCGGAGCCATAATGAGCATCATGATCAAAACCAAAAAAATAGGGAAATGTAGCTTTTTTGTCATGGCTCAGAGTTTTTTGGTTTCGAGAATGAGTGTGTCGGGCGTAACGGTGAGCGTACACCAGGTATCTTTGCCCGGCGATCCGATGACCAGGTATGGGATGCTGTCGCCGAAATAATTACCAAAATAATGGTCGTGGTGATGCCCGTGAATCGACATGGAAACCTTGGCAGAGTCCATCAACATGCGATAAGCGTTAGTGTTGAGCGGTGTAAACTGGTCGGACCACGGCGGGATATGCGCAATCACAAACACATGATCGTATTGAACGTTGCTAAACAGCTCCTCTTTAAGCCAAAAATAATCAGGTTCGGCATTGTTGAGCTCCCAAATAATATTGTTGAAAAAGATGAATTTGCAATTTTTAAAAACAAAACTGTAGTTCTCCGGCCCGAACATATCGTTATAGATAAGCCTTCCATTGGCCAGACAGTCGTGATTGCCAATAACGGTAAAGTAAGGCATCTTCAGGTCGTGCATTAGCTTGTGAAAAATGTTGTACTCGGCTATCATGCCGCCATCTGTCAAATCGCCGCCATGAAGCACCAGGTCGATATCCTGGTCACTTTCTATTTGTTCTACAACCTCCGCGAGGCCGTTGTAATAAGTATGGCTATCGGCAATCAGTCCTATTTTAAAAGTGTCTTCAGCCGCTATCTGTTGCTCAATCAGGCGCAGCTTCTCAAGGTTTTTGCTGTGGGTATTGAGCCGTTCGTGGCGCACGTTCGACGAATAGGGCGTGTATTCAAACAGCCGCTCGCAGGCTGTCGTTGCCAGCAGAAGCGTAAGAGCGGTTATCAACAGTATCATGATTTTTTTCATCTTAAAAAACTTAGATTTGTAAAAATTATTCAATGGAATTTGCCGCGGGGATCGATCGCTTGTCACGGCTAATTTCATGGTGTCAAAAATAGAAATGTCTAAAGTTTTTACAAATATACCACCATCTCCGAAAAGTCATTTCTGATTTTTTGTTTCCCCAGTCCCACTTCTTTTGCAGGATAGCCCAATGGCGTAAAAGCAAAAATGATCTCTTCAGATTTGAACAAGCCTGATTGTTTGAGCTTTTCAGGGTCGAAATTAGAAATCCAGCAGGTGCCGATACCTTCTGCTGTGGCAGCCAGAATCATGTGATCCATGGCGATGGTAAGATCAGTCTCGAGCGAGTTGTAGCCGTCGGCTTTGCGCGTCCAGGCTGCGGTGCGCTGCCCTGCCGCCAGCAGTATGTGTGGCGCATCGTACAACCACACGCCGCTGTAACATTGGTGCATCAGCTTTAGGTTTTCGGGCTCGGAAATCAGGTAAAATTTCCACGGTTGCCGGTTGCATGCCGAAGGAGCCAGATGACCCGCTTCGAGAATGCGGTACAGCTTTTCAGTTTCTACCGGACGCGTATCATAGCTGCGGATGCTTTCGCGCTGCCGGATGAGTTGTTGGAAGTTCATATTCATAATCGTTATTTTCGGTAAAAATAATAAAAGCCTACTTTTGCGCTGAATATAAAAAAATTGAAACTATGAAAATTGATTTGCGCAGCGATACCGTAACACGCCCCTCCGAATCCATGCGTGAGGCCATGTTTGCCGCACCGGTTGGCGACGATGTTTTTGGGGAAGACCCCTCGGTGAAAGAACTCGAAGAATATGCATCTCAACTTTTTGAAATGGAAGCGGCTCTATTTTGTCCGTCGGGCACCATGACCAATCAGCTTGCAATAAAAGTACATACGCAGCCCGGCGACGAGGTGATCTGTGATCATACTGCGCATATCTACATCCACGAAGGCGGCGGCATTGCTTTCCATTCGGGCTGCTCAGTGCGCCTGTTGCCCGGCAATCGCGGTCAATTTACAGCGCAGGATGTTATCGATAACATCAATAGCATCGACGTACATCATCCTGTAACGAGACTCGTTTCGATCGAAAACACCTGCAACAAAGGGGGAGGAAGTATCTGGGATTTTGATGAGATCATCCGCATCCGCCGGGTATGTACCGAAAATGATTTGAAAATGCACCTCGACGGCGCACGAATTTTCAACGCCTTGGCAGCCACCGGCGACGATCCCGCTCAATTTGGCCGGGCATTCGATTCCATCTCGGTTTGTCTGTCGAAAGGGCTGGGCGCTCCCGTTGGCTCCTTGCTAATGGGCGACAGCGATTTCATCCGGCAGGCACGTCGCTTCCGGCGTATGATGGGTGGCGGAATGCGCCAGGCCGGCTATCTTGCCGCAGCTGGCAGTTATGCCCTGAAAAATAACATCAACCGCCTCAAGGACGACCATAACAGAGCGACGACTTTGGGCGCAGTTGTGCAAGAACTTCCATTCATTGAGGAGGTACTGCCGGTAGAAACCAACATTGTGCTTTTCCGTCTTAACGAAGCTATGCCGGCAGAAATGTTTATCAAAATGCTGGCAGAAAAAGAGCTGCTGGTAGTACCTTTCGGCAAACAGTACATCCGCATGGTCACTCATCTCGACTTCAACGACGACCATCTGGAGGAAGCTTGCTCGCTGCTGCGAAAAACAAAAGGTAGATAGTAGAAAGTATCTTTTTGAATATTGAAAACTGCGGAACCGCATCCTTTATGCCATAGGCTTTACAGCAACTGTTTCCTACCATAAATCTATGTCTATAAATCTGAGGTACAACAAATAGAAGCTTATCTTGCGATTCTCCATCTCAAATTTAATTTTATTGTTCCTACTACGAATCTAAAAACCAGTAAAAGAAGTTATTACGCACTATTCTATTCATTAAGATAGGGTTATAAAAGCACTCATATCATGTTAAAAACCTTTAAGATGATTCAGGTTATAAAAATGATAATATCTTTGCCGCCCAATTTTAAAAGCAACACTAGATGAAACAATGGATCATTTTATTGATTGCCTTGACAACCATACTGATACCTCACTCGTGTGACATTGACTCAACTTCTTCTGACACTGACGCCCTTGCTGCTATACAGGATAAGTCGCTGAGCGACATACTGCAAAGAGGCAAACTCATAGCCACCACCAATTATAATTCGTCCAATTATTTTATCTACCGTGGCGAACCGGCGGGCTATGAATACGAGATGCTCGAGGCTTACGCCCAACATCTTGGCGTGGATCTGGAGCTGATTGTTAATGATAGCTACGAAGAAGCACTTGCCGACCTTGAGCGTGGCAAGGTAGATTTGATTGCCATGGGAATAAAAGTTATTGGTGAACGCACTCGGCAGGTCGACTTCAGCAAACCTTTGCTGCAAACCCGCCAGGTTCTGGTGCAACGACTGCCCGCCAACTGGCGGCAGATGCGCACCACTGCCGAAGTGCAGCAGCATCTTATCCGCAACCCGCTCGATCTGGCCGGCAAAATGGTGTACGTACCACGCCATTCGGCTTACAGCCTGCGTCTGCACAACCTGCAGGAAGAAATGGGCGACAGTATTATGATCGTGGAGTTTCCGCAGTCGGATGAAAAACTAATAGAGATGGTAGCCCGCGGTGAGATAGATTACACCGTGTGCGATGAACATGTGGCCATCGTAAACAAGAAATATTTCCCCGATATCGACGTGGAAACAGCACTTAGCTTTCCACAAAATGTGGCCTGGGCAATGAAAAAGCAAGACAATGCCCTACAGCAAAATCTCAACGAATGGCTCGGGACTTTCACCGACAGCCGCATAGCACAGCATATTTATAACAAATATTTTGTTAATCCCCGCTCAATGCAATTCGCACACAAATATCACTCGGTGCGCAGCGGACGTATCTCCAAATGGGACGACATCCTCAGGCAGAAAAGCAACGAGCTGGGATGGGACTGGCGATTGGTAGCTTCGCTGGTGTTTCAGGAATCGCGGTTTCAGACAGATGCCACTTCATGGATGGGCGCGCAGGGACTGATGCAGCTCATGCCCGGCACCGCCCAAATTTATGGCGTCGACAGCCTCTCGTCACCTGTCGAAAATATTATCGCCGGCATAAAGTATCTGAAAATGCTCGATAATAGGTTTAAAGATATTGTGCAAGACCCCGACGAGCGTATCAAATTTGTACTCGCCGCATACAATGCCGGTATTGCCCACGTCTTCGACGCCCGTCGCCTGGCCGAAAAGTATGGCCGCGACCCAAACGTGTGGGCCAACAATGTGGACTATTTTCTGCTCAACAAATCCAACCCTAAATATTACAACGATGACGTTGTCTTTTACGGCTATTGCCGTGGCGAAGAATCCTTCAATTATGTCAACGACATCCTGCAGCGATTCGAGCATTATCGCAATGTTATTCCGGGGTAGTCAGAAAGCAGTCGGCAATCATCACACTTACTTGTGACCAAGCATCTTGCGCGGATCCACCCATTCATCAAATTCCTTGTCCGTTACCAATCCTGATTCGAGGGCTGCTTCGCGCAAAGTTTTGTTTTCGTTGTGGGCTATCTTGGCAATCTTAGCGGCATTTTCATAGCCAATGTGCGTATTGAGCGCCGTGACGAGCATGAGCGAATTTTCCAAATTTTTATTGATGTCAACAAGATTGGGCTCTATGCCCACGGCACAGTTGTCGGTGAACGACACACAGGCGTCACCCAGCAATCGCGCCGACTGCAGCAGATTGGCTACCATCACGGGTTTAAACACATTGAGTTGAAACTGTCCGTGGGTGCCGGCCACAGCAATGGTCATGTCGTTGCCAATTACCTGTGCGCACACCATAGTGAGCGCTTCGCTTTGGGTGGGATTGACTTTTCCGGGCATGATGGATGATCCGGGTTCGTTGGCCGGAAGGATAAGCTCACTGATCCCGCAGCGCGGACCCGAAGCCAACAACCGGATGTTGTTGCCGATGTGCATCAGGCTCACCGAAAGGGTTTTTAAGGCGCCGGAGGTTTCTACCATTGCATCGTGAGCCGAAAGCGCTTCAAATTTGTTGGGCGCGGTCACAAAAGGGAATCCGCTGATTTCAACAATTTTCTTTGCAACCAGCTCAGCATAACCTTTGGGCGTATTCAGTCCGGTGCCTACGGCAGTGCCACCCAGCGCCAATTCGGCAAGATGCGGCAATGTAGCTTCAAGTGAGCGAATGCCATGATTGAGTTGTGAAACATATCCCGAAAACTCGTTGCCCAGCGTCAGCGGCGTAGCATCCATCAGGTGGGTGCGGCCGGTTTTTACAACATCTTCAAAATCCTTTGCTTTGGCGGCAAGTGTATCACGCAATTTTTTTATCCCCGGAAGGGTAACGGTGACGATGGCAGTGTAGGCCGCAATGCTCATGGCCGTGGGGAAAGTATCGTTTGACGACTGCGATTTGTTGACGTCGTCGTTTGGATGGATAAACTTTTGTTTGTCGTCGAGGGTGCCGCCATGCATCACGTGTGCGCGGTTGGCCACCACTTCGTTTACGTTCATATTGGATTGGGTGCCGGAGCCGGTTTGCCATATCACCAGCGGGAAATTGTCGTCGAGTTGGCCATTGATGATTTCGTCGCAGGCGCGGCCGATGAGCTTTTGTTTTTCTTCAGGCAAAACGCCCAGCTCATAGTTGGCCATAGCGGCGGCCTTTTTCAGGATGCCAAAGGCTGTGATGATTTCTTTGGGCATAGAGCCGGGCTGCCCGATTTTAAAGTTTTCTTTAGATCGCTGTGTCTGCGCGCCCCAGTATTTGTCGGCAGGAACTTCTACCGTTCCCATAGTGTCGTGTTCGGTTCTTGTTTTCATCTGAACTATTTTTATTTGTCTAAAATAATCAATTTCTGGTCTTCTCTAATTTTTCTGTCTTCCATTTTTATACCCATAGCCTGCGCTATTTTTTTGGGCACATCTGTATTGTCGTAAACCCCGCTAAAAGATTCCGCGCCAGCGCCAATAGCATACACCGGTACCGGCAATCCTGTATGCGACCACGTGGTCCATCCCAGACCGGCTTTGTTGTTGAGGATACGCGTGGCGGTAGCTGCCAAGGCATTCTCATAGCTATAGCGTAACCGCATCTCATCTTCGTCTTCAAATTTCAACTGTTTGGTGGTTACCAGATAGGCATCCTGCAAAAGTTTGTTTTCACGATCTGTCAACAGAATACCATCCACAGTTCCAAGTTTATAATATTTGTACACCAGCGCCATAGCGGTATCGGGGTGGTTGTGTCCTTCGATGGCAAATGTGGAATCTGCTATTTTGGCAAAACGATCCATAGATACTTTTTGTGCTGTGAGCATCTGCAGATAGCTTTCGTAATGTGTGAGGGCGTACCCGAGGGCGAGACCACCAGTTTCGTGGTCGGCGGTTACGATGATGAGTGTTTCGTCAGGATGCTTCTGATAAAATTTCAATGCCGGTTCGATGGCATGTGCCAGCGCCTCTATATTGTAGGCCATAGCCACGGCGTCGTTGGAATGGCAAGCCCAGTCGATCTTGCCTTCTTCGCACATGATAAAAAAGCCTCTTTCGTTGTCGAGCATCTGAATAGCTTTTTCGACATATGCTGACAACGGTATGTCGTCAGCAGTTTGATCCATAGCATAGGGCATGGCTCCCGAAGATTCGAGACGCGGCGCTACTGCCAGCGCTTTGCCTACGGCCGGTGATAATGTGTCGAATTGTTCGCGGGTACGGGTGATGGTGTAGCCGGCTTTTTGCGCAAGCTCCCAGGAGCTAGGACTTTTCTTACCGCCGCCATCGGGTTTGGCAAATCCGCCGCCGCCAAAGAAGTCGAAGTTGCTGGCGGCCAGGTCTTGTGATATTTCATAATAATCGTTGCGGTCGGGACGATGGGCATAAAACACTGCCGGTGTGGCATGGTCGATGCTCACGCTGCTGATAATTCCCACCTTTTTGCCGCGCGCTTTTGCGTAATAGGCTATCGAGTTGAGCGGCTCAGTGTTGTCGCCATTCATGCCAATACGATTGATATTGGTTTTGTGTCCGGAAGCCAACGCTGTTCCTGCGGCAGCCGACCCGGTGACGAGGCGGTTGGCAGCGTGTGTGGTGATAAGCCCCGTTACAGGAAACTCGCTGAAGTTGAGATGTTCAAAGCCGTCCTTGTTGTGTCGGGCAGCCAGCATAGCTTCAGTTGCAGCTACCTGCGCCAGACCCATGCCGTCGCCGATAAAATAAAAAACATACTTTGCCCGCTGTGCCTCCGCTTGATTTGTCCGCTGCGCCTCCGCCTGAAATGACAACAGAAAAAGAAGGACAATCAGAAATAAATGCTTTTGAATGATACTGAAAAGTTTCATAGTCTAAATAGGATTTTACGTGAGTTGATGTTAATAGTAATTTGTAATGATCATACACATTATGGCAAAAATAGCCAGTTTTTGGATTCCTGCGTAAAATGGCTCTACTTTATCATTTTCAAAACAAGCTATTTTTGCTCATCGTTTGTTGTTCCCTTCGGCAAGCTGGCTTCGACAAGCTCAGCCACCGCAACCGACACAGGGCAGACTGTTGTTTTTTGTTGTTGAATAAAGGAATGTGATAAATGAAGAATCCAGGTTTATTTTTAATCATCAAAAATGTGATCTTAAAAGGTAAATACAACGACATAAGTAACTGCTGAAACCAACGTTCATTACAATGAAACAAAGATTTTAAACTATGACAACACCACACGATACAATAGAGATCATGGCGCCGGTAGGTTCGTACGAATCGCTGATGGCTGCCATTCAGGGAGGCGCTGACTCGGTCTATTTTGGCGTGGGCAAACTCAACATGCGCTCACGCTCTTCCAAAAACTTTACGCTCGACGACCTGGCCAGGATTTCCGAAATATGCCGCAAGCACGGCAAACGATCGTACATCACGCTTAACACCATTATTTACGACGACGAAATCGATGAAATGCAAACAATAGTGGATGCTGCCAAAGCAAACGGCATCAGCGCCATCATTGCTTCTGATATGGCTGTGATCGACTATGCCCGCTCCCAGCAGGTGGAGGTACACATGTCAACCCAAACCAACATCACCAATTTGAGGGCAGTGCGCTTCTATGCGCAGTTTGCCGATGTAATGGTGACGGCGCGTGAGCTTTCGCTGGAGCAAGTCGGCGCCATCACCCGCGCCATCAAAGAACAAAACATCACCGGGCCATCCGGCAATTTGGTGCAGATTGAAGTATTTGCCCACGGCGCTTTGTGCATGGCCGTTTCGGGCAAATGCTACCTGAGCCTCGACAATATGAATTCCTCGGCCAACCGGGGCGCCTGCCTGCAGGTGTGCCGCCGTGGCTACAAAGTTACTGACCTCGACAATGAAATAGAGCTGGCCATCGACAACGAATATATCATGTCGCCCAAAGACCTGAAGACGGTGGATTTTCTGGATAAGATACTGGCCGCCGGCGTGCGGGTTCTCAAAATCGAAGGGCGTGGCCGCCAGGGCGATTACGTGAAAGTGGTGAGCCGTGTATATCGCGAAGCTGCCGATGCCGTGCTGCAAGGCCATTACACCGCCGAAAATATCGAACGCTGGAACCGCGAGTTGGCCACGGTTTACAACCGCGGTTTCTGGGATGGCTATTATCTGGGACGCAAAACCGGCGAATGGACCGAGAGCTATGGCTCGATGGCCACACGCCGCAAAGAATACGTGGGAAAAGTTACCAATTATTTTTCTAAAATCGGTGTGGCCGAAATAAAGATGGAGACGAAGCAGCTTGCCATGGGCGACGATATTCAAATCACCGGACCTACCACCGGCGTTTACGAAGGCACCGTTGGCGAAATACGTGTGGACGAAAAGCCTGTGGAGATTACCGTGAAAGGCGACATGGCTTCGATCCCCGTAAAAGAAACTGTGCGACGCATGGACAAAGTTTTCAGGATGTTTGATGATAACCCCGAAAGTGCCGACCAATGAACGCACACTATTCAGACGGTTTAACTTCAAATCCTAAAACACAGAAAACAAGGTTTGATGTTTGCGTCCCCCCGCATCAAGAGGGCCACGATATCTATTTCACCCAGCTTACCTACGACAGCATAGCCGGAGAGTACGACCCCTACCCCGATATTATGATAGGCCGCTGCAGCGTGGATGATACCGAGCAGGTGCAAAATGTGGTGCGTAAAATATTGGATTCAATAATTTTAATCTTAACATAAAAACTCAATTATTATGAAAAAAACAATTTTATTAATCGTATTCTTTCACTTTACAATTGGTTCAATTGCGCAAACCATTACAAGAGGACCAGACATAGGTGAAATTTACTTTTTTGGTTTTACCGTAACACAAGGAGATGACGGAATCTATCATTCAACTGATTTTGGTAATAGCGCATCTTGCATGGACAGTATTTCACAATTATCAAATAATATAGTGTCTATTACTGCTGACAAAGCTGTTGGTGGTCTATATTTTGTTACAATGGGTGAAGCATTGTACTACTCCGACAGTTATGGTCAATATGGGAGTTGGGAATTTAAACATTCAGGTATCAATAAATACATAAATGCTGGTCGCATTGTTGGGGAAGTATATAAATCTTTTATTTCTCATAGTGAAAATTATGGTTCAAATTTCACTTCACATACTTGCAATGGGTATTTTGGCACATTAAAAGATGTTGATATTGACTTAAATAATGACATTGGGTATTGCATATCTAAAAAATATAATGTAAACGATACGTTATATTTTTTCAACTCATTTAACAATTTTGATGACATAGAAATGATCAAAAAATTTGATTTTCATGGTTTAGATTTTATTGACATCACGAGGGAAAATAATGAAGGCAATATTTTTTTGTGTAACCAAAATTCTAAGAAAATTCTATTTAGTTCAAATTACGGAGTTGATTGGAAATTAAAAAATCAGTTAACATGCCCTAATTTACCAATTATTGGAATAACAGGTGGACGCCAAAATGGTGAGCTTTATTTACACGTGGTTTATGCACAATTGATGGGGCAACGACGACATATCTACATTTATCACAGCTTAGATTATGGAGAAACATATACTGTTTATCATCCTGTCTCTATTGGCCCTGATCCAATTTTTGCGGATTTTATTGCTGAAGACACCTTGGTAGAACCAGGTGATACATTACAGTTCACAGATTTATCCAATGATGCTGAAACATGGGAATGGGATTTTGACAATGATGGCACAATTGATTCGTATGAGCAGAATCCTACACATATCTACCAGGATACAGGATATTATACTGTTAAACTTTCAATCACAGGAGAAGCGATTCAGGATTATGGGATCAGGTATGATTATATACATGTTGATAATATCACCAGTATTGAAATATTTCATAAACATGATACAGATTTTATAATCTTCCCGATTCCCGCAAAAGACGTGATAAATGTTAATTTATACTTTGAAGCAACCAAAATACAACTTCTCGATTTAACTGGAAGATTGGTAAAAAACTTTAACACAAATCCAATTATTAAAAATTCATTAATTGAGTTATCTGTTACTGACATTCCTTCAGGAGTTTATTTGCTGAAAGCTAAATCACCAGAAAATACGATTACAAAAAAGATATTGATAAACAAATAAAATGAAAATACCATGAAAACAATCGTAATTATCACAGCCTTAATGCTTGTAAGCATTTTCTCCTATTCACAAGAATGGGTTGAATTTTCTGCAAGCGAAAGCACCAGCCCACAACCCAACTAATTCCAAACCATTATTTTTTTATTAAAAACAGAATATGTTCAACCTCCACTGCCACTCCAACTATTGCGACGGAGCATCGCCATTGCGTGAATATACTGAGGCTGCCGTTTCCAAAGGATTTCATACGCTTGGATTCTCCAGCCATGCACCATTGTCTATCGAAAATAAATTTGCTTTGCGCGATGAGCAGGCATTGTTGCAATATGCCGCCGAGATAGCACAACTTCGCAAGGAATATCAGTCGCGGCTTAAAATTTACACAGCCCTCGAAATCGACTACATCCCGGGCATCAGCGATGATTTTGATCATTTGCGCAAGCTGGCCAACCTCGATTATGTGATTGGCGGCGTGCATTTGGTCAGGAATGCTGACCAGGAGCAGCTTTGGTTTATCGATGGACCGAAGCAGGAAATTTATGTGGAGGGATTTCAGCAGGTTTTTGGCGGCGACATCCAAAAAGCTGTCATAACGTATTGGCAGCAGATGCGCGATATGATTACCACCCAAAAGCCCGACATCGTGGCACATCTCGACAAGATAAAAATGCACAACCAAAACCGGTTTTTCTCAACTACCGACAAATGGTATGTGGAACAGGTAGAACAAACGCTGGAAGTGATTGCCGCCGCCGGCACCATCGTTGAGGTGAATACGCGCGGGCTTTACAAAGGCCGCAGCGACGAGCTTTTCCCCGGCGACGCCATCCTTGCACGGATGCTTGAACTGAATATCCCGGTCACCGTAAACTCCGACTCGCACCGCCCCGAAGAAATTGATGGGTTTTACCCAATGGCTTACGAAACGCTTAGGCGCATTAGCTTCCGGAAGGTGATGTGTTTTACAGATAAGGGATGGGAGGAAAGAGATTTCTGAAAAAAGAAGTTATCAGGTTATCGTAGAAAAACCTCATAAGCTTTCTGTTTCTATCAGGTTATAGAATTATTGGATGTTGTCTTATTGACATTTGGAATTTGCGAAAACCGCTCCGCTCTCCAGATCAAAAAAAACGCCTTTCAGATTTACTAAAACTAACGAAAGCTTACGGTTTTATTGCGCTCAAGCGCACCCGATCTTTTATTACAAAGGCATTGGGATACACGCTGAGGATTTGCTGAAGAAAACCTTCAGCGGCCAGGCGTGTGCGAAAATCACCCACCCGTACCTTGTAATAAGGCTCGCTGTAGGAAACATAAGCGGTGTCGTCAGGGTAAAGCATCTGGTAGGTGCGCGCTTCGGTTCGTGCGCGTTCCAGCGAATTGGTGCCGGCATCGAAATAAATTTGCACGCGATAGCCCATAGCTACGTCCTGCCGGCGCTCGTTGTAAACCTTGTGCATCTTTACGATCTCATCCACCCGCTGGTCGCGGATAACCTCAACGTTGCCTTGCGTTACAGGTGGCATCGGCAACACCCGATCGAGCGGCACTGCAGGTTCCGGAGCAATATTTTGTGCCGTTATGGCAACACTGGCTAAGATGGCCAGAGCAAGAAGAAAATATTTGGGTATTTGCATTATTTAAAAAATCTATTCAAACGAACTTTCGCTTTTTTTAGCATCATCCTCGTGCATGCTCAAAATAGGTATTGGCGAGTAGTTGACAATTTGCTGAGCACACGGACCCAAAAGCCCATTGTCGTCCTGCTCGGTCATAATCGAAATCAAATCAGCATTGATGCTTTGGGCATATTCGATGGTCGATTTGGTGACATCCGTCGAATGGATGTATTCGATATGATATGGAACGTTGACTTTGTCGAGGTATTTTCGCGCCTTGTCAAGAAAGTTTTCTATGCGTTGGTTCATCGTCTTCATGGTGGTGGCATAGATACCGACAAGATGTAGCTCCGACTGATAAAGCCGGGAGAAGTCTGCAGTAAAAGGAAGCTTTAGCAGGGTATTGTTGTAATGGTCGATCGGCGCGACGATTTTTTTAATCTCTGGTTTTAGTTCAAATTTGCTGCTAACAGTGATGACCGGACAGCAGGCATTGGTGATCACCCGGTTAGCGTTGCTGCCAATCCAAAACTGTTCGTAGCCCGACACGCCGTGCGAACCCATCACGATCAGGTCGGCGTGTTGTCGTTTTGCAATGGTTGCAATTTCCAGATAAATCTTGCCTTTGCGCAATTTGTATTCGAGCTTTCCCCCCGTTAGCAAAGGCTGGTACTGATCTACCAGATCATTAAAACGCTTCACAGCTTCTGTTCGGTAATCTTCGACAGAGATGGAATAAATGGATTCGGGAGAAGCTGTTTTGTCAACCCAAACCATCAGGATGTCGGATTGAGCTTTGTTGGCAATAGCAATCGCGTAGCGGAGCGCATGGATAGAACCGGTAGAGAAATCGACGGCAACAATGATTTTTTTCATGGCAATAGTTTTAAAAATGCCCGAAGGCAACAACATCAGAACTTTTAAATCGGGGCTAAATTAGATATTTTTTGGATGACCGATAGAAAGACAGAGAAGGCTGCAATGACTTCCCGCCACAACGTGAATTTCGCTTAATCCGTCAACAGCAATTCGACCATTCTTCTTTGAAGCCCAAGTTATTCAAGGTATGAGTTGTCATCTTACCACAATTTTCATCCCTTTGCTTGCCGCGATTTTGCTACTTTTGAAAAATTAAAACAGAATAAAACAATGGCGATAAATAAGAATCTGGATGCCGATACCGAACGTCTTTCCAACGGAGAAAAAGAGTTGGAAAGGGTGTTACGACCTTCTCACTTCGTAGGTTTTGCCGGACAGGGCCAGATAGTAGATAATCTCAAAATTTTTGTAGAGGCCGCCCGAAACCGAGGCGAGGCACTGGATCATACTCTGTTGCACGGCCCGCCGGGACTGGGCAAGACCACGCTCTCGCACATCATCGCCAACGAATTGGGTGTGGGTATAAAAATTACTTCCGGACCAGTAATAGACAAGCCCGGCGACCTGGCCGGCCTGCTTACCAACCTGGAGCCCAACGATGTGCTTTTCATCGACGAGATTCACCGCCTCAGCCCGGTGGTAGAGGAATATCTCTACTCGGCCATGGAAGATTACAGAATCGACATCATGATCGAAACCGGTCCCAACGCCCGCAGCGTGCAGATTACACTAAATCCTTTTACACTCATCGGTGCTACAACCCGCTCGGGATTGCTCACCGCTCCTTTGCGTTCGCGCTTTGGCATCAATTTACGCCTGGCTTATTACGATGCCGGAACGTTGTGTAAGATTATACTCCGGTCAGCCGGTATTTTGCATCTTGAGATCTCCGACGAAGCTGCCATGGAAATAGCCCGCCGCAGCCGCGGAACGCCACGTATCGCCAACCTGTTGCTCCGCCGCGTGCGCGACTTTGCCGAAATAAAAGGCGACGGAACCATCAACATCGATATTTCACAATATGCTCTTGCAGCACTAAATGTGGACAAACATGGTCTGGACGAAATGGACAACAAGATACTGCTGGCCATCATCGATAAGTTTGGTGGCGGACCCGTGGGCCTCACCACCATAGCCACGGCCGTGGGCGAAGACGCCGGCACCATCGAAGAAGTTTATGAGCCTTTTCTCATCATGGAGGGCTTCCTGATGCGCACCCCACGCGGCCGCGAAGCCACAGGCTTTGCCTACAAGCACCTGGGCAAAATCAAAAATCCGGATCAGGGAAAACTGTTTTAAAAAACAGGGCGCAAAGAGCGTGGCGTTAAACCTATTTTTGAATATCGAACCGTAGAATATCGAATTTTGAAGTAAAGAAGGCAGGGCGCAGGGCGCAGGGCGCAAAGAGCAGGGCGCAGGGTTTCTATTTTTGAATATCGAACCGCAGAATAAAGCCTGCCCTGAGCTTGTCGAAGGGAATATCGAATTTTGAAGTAAAGAAAGGAACAAGATCAAAAGAAGCTTTTAATCCTGCGCCGCCAAAAACCGCTCTGCTTCCAGTGCCGCCATGCATCCTGTTCCGGCAGCCGTAACAGCCTGCCGATAAACTTTGTCCTGCACGTCGCCGGCGGCAAAGATTCCCGGCACCCGTGTGGCGGTGCTGTCGGGCTTGGTGATGAGGTAGCCGGTTTCATCCATGTCGAGTTTGCCTTTAAACATGTCGCTGTTGGGCTTGTGGCCAATGGCAACAAAGAAACCGTCGATGTCGATGGTCTTTTGTGCGCCGGTTTTTACGTTTTCCACAATCACACCGGTAACGGATTTGGCAAAACCATCCTGTTTGCCGGTGATCTCTTTGGGTATGCTGTCCCACACCATCTCGACGTTTTCGGTTTTGAAAAGCCGGTTTTGCATAGCCTTGGAGGCGCGCAACTCATCGCGGCGGTGTATCAGGTACACTTTCTTGACGAGCTTGGCCAAATAGGTAGCTTCTTCCACAGCGGTATCGCCGCCGCCAACTACTGCCACCATTTTGCCGCGATAAAAATATCCGTCGCAGGTAGCGCAGGCCGAAACGCCATAGCCATTGTATTCTTTTTCGCTCGGCAGTCCTGTCCATTTAGCGGAAGCGCCCGTAGAAATAATTACGGTTTCGGCCAGCAGTTGCTTGCCTTCGTCGGTGGTTACTCTGAAAGGCCGCGCACTGGTGTCGATATCGGTGATCTCGCCCCAGCGCACTTCGGCACCGAAGCGCTCGGCTTGTTTTTTCATGTCTTCCATCATGGCCGGCCCCGTCACACCATTGGGAAAGCCAGGATAGTTTTCTACCTCGGTAGTGATGGTGAGCTGGCCGCCCGGCTGCATGCCCTGGTAAATGACAGGTTTAAGTTCGGCGCGGGCTGCATAAATGGCTGCTGTGTATCCGGCGGGGCCCGATCCTATGATCAGACATTGTACTTTTTCGATGTTTTCGCTCATTGCTTTTGTATTTCAGTTTTTTTGTTTTCCTTTTCAGAAAAAATTATTGAATGTTTTAATCACTTTTGTGAAAACTGCCTGCTGTGAAAATCATGCCATTATTAAATCGCATGAATATCACCATCGATTTCTGACAAGATTTCGTTTTCACAAAATTTATTGTCAGAAATGAGGTGTCAATGCGGCAGCAGGATAGTGATTATTCAAAAATAAAATGGCGGAAACTTTTCATAAACTGCACCCTCTCATAAGAAGCGGGATTGTTGCTTTTTGCCTGGCTGAGCTTGCCGCGGAAATCCTTGAGACTGCCGTAGCCTTCGTGATCCATCCAGCGCTTCAAGTCATCGAGCATCACGCCGATGTGATCGAGACCATGTTTGTAAAGTGTCGATACCGTTTGCACAGCATTGGCGCCGGCAAGTATTTGTTTTATCAGAGCTTCGCCGTCGTGGACGCCTGTGGAAGCAGCCAGGTCGCACTCCACGCGATTGGCCATCACAGCAATCCAGCGCAATGATATGGAAAGATCGGAAGGCTGGCTCAACACATTGGTAGAAACCACCTGATAGGTTTCGAGGTTGAAATCGGGACTATAAAAACGGTTGAACAACGTCAAACCACTGATGCCGGTTTTTGACAATTTCTGCAGAAGTTGCCCCAGGTTTGAAGCGTAATAACTCACTTTGAGCAGCAGGGGCATCTTTACCTCTTTTTTTACAGCTTCGATGATCTCGAAATAAAGCTTTTCGTTGTCAGCTGAGCTTCTGTTGAAGTCGGTGGGAAGGATGAAAAGGTTAAGCTCCAGAGCATCGGCGCCGGCAGCTTCAATTTCGCGGGCAAAGTATGTCCATTTTTGGGCACTCACACAGTTGATGCTTGCTATAACCGGGATGTCCACGGCAGCTTTGGCTTCTTTTATCAGCCGCAGGTATTTGCGCACGCTGTCTTCATCTTCGTCGTGATCCATGTAGTCCATCGTTTCGGGATAGATGAACTCGCGCGACGTCATCCGATGCATCGACTCCTCCATTTCGGCAATGATCTCTTCCTCGAACAACGATTTGAGAACTACCGCGCCGGCGCCGGCTTTTGCGATGTTTTTGATTTTATCGACACTGTCTGTCAATCCTGAACTACCTACTATTAATGGATTGCGTAGGGTTAAGCCTAAAAATTTTGTGGTTAAATCTGCCATAGTAATATTGTTTTAAATTCTTTTGTATTGATGTCGGAATGACTGATGTTTTGTGGCATTCCGGAAAAATGTGTTCAAAAATACTACTTTAATTCGAATTTCAGGTATTTGATGGTGGCGCCTCTGGCTCTGAACATCTCTTCGTAATAGGTACGGATGGCGGAAACTTCTTTGAGGCCGGCCTCTTTGTCAAGATCAAAAGTACAGGTAATCAATGGCAATTGCTGTTCGTGGATCACCTCCAGAGAATACTCAAAAAAAAAGTCGTTATCTGTTTTAAGATGAACGATAGCGCTGGGTTTGGCAATTTGGCGGTAGCGTTCCAAAAACTGTGGCGAGGTAAGACGCTTTTTTGTTTTGGGTTTGTTGGGCAACGGGTCAGGAAAAGTGATCCATAGCTCGTCAACTTCCCGTTCGCCGAAAATAAAGCTCAGATGCTCGGCGCTGCTCCGTACAAAAGCCACATTTTGCATCCCGGCTTCCAGCGAAGTTTTGGCGCCACGCCACAACCGGGCACCTTTTATATCGATACCAATAAAATTTCTTTCGGGATAACGTGCTGCCAGTCCGGTGGTAAATTCGCCTTTGCCGCAGCCCAACTCAAGCGTAATGGGGTTTTGGTTTTTAAAAAAAACTTCTGCCCAACGGCCTTTCATTTCATAACCATCGAAAAGCTGTTTGTAATTAGGCTGGAAAAAATGAGGGAAGGTGTCGTTCTCGGCGAAGCGCTGTAGTTTTCTCTTGGCCACAATAAAAATAAATCAGTTGGACAAAAATTTTAAAGCTACTACTGCCGCAGCAACCAGATGTTGGGATTGTACTTTTCGCGAACCTCCGCCAGCACTATCAACGCATCTTCTTTGCGCAGATAGGCAGCAATGCTCACACGATAACGTCCGTTTTCGCCCGGGGCAATCACCTCAGGCGAAAATCCCTTTTGGGTATAGCTGTCGATAAGTTCTGTGGCATTTACACTGCGTTCGTAACTTCCGGCTATCAGGTGGTACATGCGTTGGTAAGCTGCGTTTGTATTTTCTGGGGCTTTTTCAGCAGGTGCTGATTCCCAAATATTTTCTTCCACAACTATTGCAGAATTGTCAATGGTGGGCAAATCTTCGAGCAAACGCGTAACGATTTCGGCTACTTCAGGATCGGGACGTTCTGATGAAGCAAATGAAACTCCAAAAGCGGCATTGGAAACAGGCTCCACCATCGTGGCTGGTTCCTTAGTTATTTGTGGAACAACATTTTTAGTGTTGTAAATCATCGCCAACTGCGACCATTGATTTGAAACAAATTGCCGTGATTCCGAAAAATTTAATCCTACCATCCCAATTAAAACGACAATTACCGCAGCTACTGCCACACGACGAACAGAAATGCTTCGTTGCGGAGCGCCCACGGCTGTTTTGCGATCTTTGAACACAGGCTTGTTGCTACGGCCATCGCGGCGCACTGCCGGCGAAACCACTGCTGTCATTCCATAAACATCTTTAAGATAATTGATGGTATGATCCTGTGTAAACTGGATGGTTCCCTCACCGTCGAGAGCAAAGGTTCCGATATTATTAAAAATAACAGGCTTGGATTGCTCGAGTGCACGCAGCGTGTCGCGCGAAATAGCAGCAAGCTCCCGCAAAGATTCTTCATAACTAATTGCTTCACCGGCAGCTATTTCGTTGGCCAGCAAACCATCGTTGATGGTCAGTGCCGGGTTGAACAAAATATGTTTGCAGGGCGGATGAAACTGGTGCTGTAATTTGTTGACGCGCGTTGATTGGTAATTGCTGACAAATCCGCCAAAGCCCGGCACGATAACGCAGTCGTGACTAAAAAGCAGCTTGCTGATATGTCGTGAAATATCCATGTGTGGTAATATTTTTATTGAATAAAACAGCTAAGATAATGAATCTGCAAAAGTAGGACTTATCTGTTGATAATTTTTGATAAATCTTCGGGTGTGTCCACAGAAATACTTTCGACGAAAGTCTCACTTACGTAGATAGCAAAACCATTTTCGAGCCAGCGCAACTGCTCGAGTTTTTCGGTTTCTTCCAGAGTTCCGGGAGGCAATTTTACAATTTGTTTCAAGATGCAGCTACGGTAGGCATAGATGCCGATGTGTTTCATAAAAAAGGAATCTGCTTCATCAGCAGCATCGCGTGGAAAAGGAATGGGTGCCCGGCTAAAGTAGAGCGCTTTTCCTTCCGTACCCGTCACCACTTTTACAACGTTGGGATTGTGAAGTCCTTTTTCTGCCGGCGTTTTTAGCATCAGCGTGGCAATTTCCACTTTGTCATTATCAAAAAGACGGGCAAGGTCGTCGATCTGTTGTGGATCGATAAAAGGTTCGTCGCCCTGAATATTAATAACCAGATCGAAATCTTCATCCAGCATATCGAGCGCCTGGGCACAGCGTTCGGTGCCACTTCGGTGGTATGCATCCGTTATCACAGCTTCAAAACCACAATTTTTTACTACCTGGCTGATGCGTTCGTCATCGGTAGCTACCACCACTTTGGCCGGGCTAACAGCTTTATGCGCTTGCTCTGCCACATGCTGAATCATGGGTTTTCCATCGATCAATGCAAGCGGTTTGCCTGGAAATCGTGTAGAACCATAGCGGGCGGGGATGAGGCAGACGATTTTCATTTCTTGTTATTTTTCTGTCCTGACTCCATCAGGAAGGCTTTGATAAATTCGTTGATGTCGCCATCGAGCACGGCCTGGGTGTTGCCGGTTTCGTAACCTGTGCGTACGTCTTTGACCATTCGGTAGGGATGCAGCACGTACGAGCGTATCTGCGAGCCCCATTCGATGCGGCGTTTGCTGCCTTCTATTTCGGTGATTGTTTCCTGTTTTTTACTCAATTCGATGTCGTAGAGTTGTGATTTGAGCATGCGCATGGCTTTCTCGCGGTTTTGCTGTTGTGAGCGGGTTTCCTGACATTCGACAATGATGCCGCTGGGTTCGTGATGCAGCCTCACCGCCGTTTCCACCTTATTCACATTTTGGCCACCGGGACCGCTCGATCTAAAAGTGTCCCAGGAAATATCAGCCGGATTGATAATGATTTCGATGGAGTCGTCGATCATCGGATAAGCGTACACCGAGGCAAAAGAAGTGTGACGCTTGTTTGCGGAATCGAACGGCGAAAGACGCACCAGACGGTGAACACCATTCTCACTTTTGAGATATCCATACGCAAAATCGCCTACAAATTCCAATGTTACGTTTTTGATTCCAGCCACCTCACCTTCCTGAAAGTTGACTTCTTTAACGCTGTAGTCGTTTCGTTCGCCCCAACGGATGTACATACGCATGAGCATCCCGGCCCAATCCTGACCTTCGGTACCACCGGCGCCTGGATTTATGTGCAGGATGGCCCCCAGCCTATCCTCCTCGGTGCTAAGCATGTTTTTGAATTCCAGATCTTCGACCATCTGAAGGGTTTTGCTGTATTGCTTTCCGAGGTCTTCTTCGGTGGCCTCATCTTCTTCGTAGAAATCGTGCATTACACGCAAATCGTCGAGCGACGTCTGTACTTTGGCGAAAGCCTGCGTCCAGATTTTTATTCCTTGTATATCCCTCATCACCAGCTCAGCTTTTTTCACATCATTCCAAAAGGTGGGCTGCCGGGTGATTTCTTCGAGTTCTTTTATCTGTTGTTCTTTTCCGGAGATGTCAAAGGTACCTCCTCAGAGCATCCGTTCGGTGGCTGATCTCCTTGATGTTTTCTGTTGATGTCATAAATGTTTTTTGAAATTTGATCAGTTGGTTTTTGAAACTTATTTGGAATTTGTTTCTGTGATTTACAATTTGCTTAAGCGTGCTCGTATTGTTCGATCACCTCCTCGATAAGCGGCATTTCATAACCCAGCGAGTAGAGGTAACTTTTTAACCGAAAAAACCTTTTGTCGGCTGGCAGCTCTTCCATCAGGCGATATTTTTTTTCGGCGATATGCTCCAGATTGTCGCGGTACTGACCAGCGTCAATTTTAAGAATCTCAAGGGTTATTGCTGATGATTTTATCTGATGGTGCGCCAATGCGAACCTGATCTTCTTTTCGCCCCAGCGCTTTTGGTTTACTTTGCTTCTTACGAAAAGTTCGACGAAGCGTTGTTCGTCGAGATAATCTTCTTTTTTGAGGGTCTCAATTATCTCTGTTATTTGATCAGGCTCCACCCACAAAGCTTTCAGTTTACGCTCTACTTCATGCTCGGAACGCTCCTGATAGGCACAGAAGTTTTTCATTTTTGCAAGCAGATCCTGAGTTTTCATTTTATTGTTTTTGTCGGGTACCATATTCTTCAATCAAATGGTCGACCAGCATCGGAACTCCCATGCCGGCGGTTTGTTTGATTATTTGCAATTCAGCAAAACCAGGAGAGGCCTGCGCTTGTGGATCGACGAAAAACAGGGGTATGCCTCTGGGGGTGTAGCTTATCAGATTGGCAGCCGGATAAACGCGCAGGGAAGTTCCGATGATGATAAATACCTCCGCGCTTTCTGTCAGCGCAATAGCCGGAACAATGTTTTCGGTGATCTCACCAAACCAAACAATATGCGGCCGTAGCTGGCTTCCCATGCTACACGTGTCGCCAAGCTTCAACTCCCATCCATCGATGTCGGTAACCAGCGAATCATCGGCAGTGCTCCTTGCTTTGCGCAATTCACCGTGCAGATGCAGGACATTTTTCGAACCGGCGCGTTCGTGTAAATCATCTACGTTTTGGGTCACAATCCTTACGTCAAAAAACTCCTGCAACTTTGCCAGAGCATAATGTGCCGGATTGGGCTTCACCTCGAGCAACTGCCTGCGACGAATGTTATAAAATTCAAGCACCAATCCCGGGTCGGCAGCCCAGGCCTGTGGACTGGCAACTTCCTCAAAACGATAGTTGCGCCAAAGCCCATTATCATCTCTGAAAGTTTTTATTCCGCTTTCTGCACTGATTCCCGCACCGGTAAGGACAATAATTTTTTTCATTTGCTTATGAAAGATTCTCTTATTTCCCGAAATTCAAATAATCTAACAACCCAACAATTGGTTTTCTGTGATTATTCTCCCGCAACGTTCATATTTTCGAACACTTTTACCAGCGCACGCACCTGATTGGCCGATTCGTGCAACAGGTTGTATTCTTTCTGGTTCAGGTTGAGTTCGATCACTTCTTCGATTCCGTTTTTGCCAAGCTTCACGGGCACGCCAATGTAAAGATCGTTGATGCCATATTCGCCATTGAGGCGAGCGCACACCGGAAATATCCGTTTTTGGTCGTCAACAATGCTTTCCACCATTTGGGCTGCTGCAGCTCCCGGGGCGTACCATGCCGAAGTTCCCATCAGATTCACCAGCTCGCCGCCGCCTTTGCGCGTGCGTTCCACAATTTTATCAATCTCATCTTTGCCGAGCAGCTCGGTAATGGGGATTCCTTTTACGGAAGTATAACGACGCAGCGGAACCATGGAATCGCCGTGGCCGCCAAGCAGCAATGCATGAATATCTTTGGGAGAAACGTCAAGGGCCGTTGCCAGAAATGCGGTGTAGCGTCCTGTGTCGAGAATGCCGGCCATACCAAAAACTTTGTGCGCCGGTTTGTTGGCTGCTTTCCAGGCTGCGTAAGTCATTACGTCGAGCGGATTACTCACCACCACGATGATTGCTTCAGGCGAATATTTTACTACCTTTTCGGTGACATCGTAGATGATGCGTGCATTGGTTTTTATCAGATCATCGCGGCTCATGCCGGGTTTGCGCGGCACACCGGAGGTAATTACCACCACACCCGAGCCTTTGGTACGCAAATAATCGTTGGTGCATCCTACCACGCGTGTGTCGAAATTATTGATGGAGGATGTTTGCCAGATGTCGAGTGCTTTCCCTTCAGCAACACCTTCTTTGATGTCCACCAGCACTACTTCATTAGCAAGATTTTTATGAGCTATCACATTTGCACAGGTTGCGCCCACGTTACCGGCACCTATTACTGTTATTCTTTCCATATCTTTATAGTTTTTATAAAATTATAAATGATTGCATTACAAACATAGTTTGCAAAATTAGGAAAACCCATCAGTTTAATTTTTCAGGAAAAGCAGGGTTGCCCTTATTTATGAAACATTAACAAGTAAAAGAAAGGCAAAGGATACTGTTAGGTTCTGCTTTACATCATCGATTTCACATCGGTATTGATGGAGCGCACACTGAGCATGATGCAGATGATGAGCGTGCCGGCGGCCACCAATGCCAGCAGTAGGTAGTCCTGCGAGAAGAGACAGAAGCTGAAGAAGCCATTAAAAAAAACGGCTGCCAGCAAGCCGGTGAGCGAATCGAAAGAACCGCCGGTTCTGAATTTTCCCATCCCTACAAAAAACCCGAGGATAATACCTGTGAGCAGGTTGGCAAAAGGCACAGCGTAAAGCACTGTGAGCAGGTTGTCGGTATAATCCCATTGATAATAAAAATAAATGTTGGCCACGGTAGCAAAACCCATCGACACCAATACCGAAAATAAAATACCGTCGAAGGGCTTGGTAATCCTTTCGTTAGGCATGTATTTGTAGCGCACAATCAGAAACTTGGTAAGCTCACTCAGAAGCCCAATTAGGATGAAGCCATAAAACAAAATGCGCCGAAGGCTTTGCACATGAACCAGCCAGTAGGTGTTTACCAAATAAATAGCAATGATCATGGGCAGTGCTGCCACAAACCCGAAAAAATAGGAACCGGCAAAGAGTCCCAGAGTTTTTTTCTCCATTCCGGCTTGTGCTATCAGCAATAGCAAAAGGAAGAGGGCGGGTGCGATAAATAAAGGAATAAGATAGGTCGCCATGATGATTGTTAGGTTGAGTGAATCTTAAAAAAATTAATTTTGAGCAAAATTATAAAATTACAAAAGCGAAAGTAATAAATTTTGGAAGGATTAGTAATAAAATCAACCGGAAACTGGTACCAGGTAAAACTGGCAGATGGCGAAAATCTTAATTGCACCATCAAGGGACGGTTGCGGCTGCGTGGTATCAAGACCACCAACCCGGTGGCTGTGGGCGATCGGGTAAAACTGGAGCGCGTGCCCGGCCAGCCTGAGGGAATTATCAACGACATCATGCCGCGCAACAACCACATCATACGCAAATCGACCAAGCTCTCGAAACTCTCGCACATCATTGCTGCCAACATCGACCTGGCCATACTGGTGGTCACCATACGAGAGCCACGCATCACCGCAGGATTCATCGACCGTTTTCTGGTAACTGCCGAAGCCTATCACATCGACGCTGCATTGGTTTTTAATAAAATAGATATTTATCAACCTCCAGATTTGAAAAAGCTGGAGCAATGGTCGGCTATTTATGAGGATGCCGGCTATCCCACTTTTGGCGTGTCTGCGCTCACAGGCGAAAACGTTGAAGAATTAAAGGCGGCTGTTGCCGGAAAGATAAATCTATTCTCTGGCGTTTCGGGAGTGGGCAAGTCGGCGCTGATCAACCAAATAGAGCCGGGGCTGAAACTGGCCACCGGACGTATCTCAAGCTACAACGAAAAAGGCCGGCACACCACCACCTACACCGAGATGCATCCTTTGACCATCGGCGGCTACATCATCGACACGCCTGGCATACGCGAGTTTGGGCTGGTGGAGTTTCAAAAACACGAGATTGCTGAACGTTTTCCTGAGATGCGACGTTATATGCATGGTTGCCGGTTTAACAACTGCACCCATATCCACGAGCCTGAGTGTGCTGTAAAGAAAGCTGTGGAAGAAGGGAAAATCCCCGCATCACGCTATGATAGCTACCTGCGCATTTATAACGACGATTATCTGGACAAGGAACTGTGGGAGTGGGAGTAGCAGCGGCACAATAATTACTTTTAGCGAAAGCGAAACGTTTTTAAAAATACCTTTACAGAAAAAAATTAAAAAATGACCACCATCGAACTGATCGACGATCTGATAAGCCCTCTTTCGCCCACCGACACAGTGCAGCATGCGCTGGCGCTGATGCTCGATTGCAAAGTAAGCCACCTGCCCCTGGTAAACCAATCAACGTTTGAAGGCATAATTTCCGAAGAAAGTCTGCTGGATAAAGATGATGAAAACCTGACACTGGGTGAAATAAATCTGACCACAGTGCCAGTATCCATTTCGCAAAGCGATCATTTTTACAATGCACTCCGACTTATGGCGCAAAACCGTCTCAGCCTCATTGCTGTCACCAGCCAGGACAACACCTATCTGGGCGCGCTCACTGCCGAAACCGCCATGCGCGAAATAACCGAAACCATGTCGCTGGGAAATCCGGGCGGCATCATCGTGCTGCAGGTGAACGAAACGGATTTTTCGCTTAGCGAAATAGCGCGCATTGTCGAGTCAAACGACGCCAAAATATTAAGCATGGGAGTGAGCAACCTGCCCAACAACGGCTCATTACAAATTACCCTTAAGCTCAACCGCATTAACATTGAGTCTGTGTTGCAGACTTTCACCCGATTTGAATATAATATCCCAGCCTATTTCGGGATGAATGAAAAAGACGAAGATTTACTTCGCGACCGTTACGACTCGCTGATGATGTATCTTAAATTATAGACCTGTGTTGCGGTGCTTTTCGTTTATTAAAAAATATGCTTTTGAGTTTTATTCCGGATCATCATCTTTATGAACAGATAATAGCCGTTACTACTAAATTCCAATGAGGCTTGTTTTTCTAATTTTGTTTCTTTTCGCAACAGCCCATCTGGTGCAGGGTCAACGCGCGACTATGGTGACAGATCGTACCGTCGGCGACAGCGTGTTTGTGGTCAGCAACACCATCGATCCGGAACTACGCATCATCATTGACACCGTCGAAATCAGTGGCAACAAAGTTACCAAGTCCAAAATTATTTTGCGGGAGCTTACTTTCGATCTCCACGACACCATTGCAGTGCATAACCTGGTAAATCATTTGGAGCGCACACGCGAAAACCTTTTGAATACCTCTTTATTCAATTTCGTCACCATCCACGACAGCATCCTCACTTATGGGCAGTATTCGCAAGTGATAATTCGCATCGACGTGATAGAACGCTGGTACCTGTGGCCATTTCCAATCATTGAATTATCCGATCGCAACTTTAACACCTGGTGGCAAACCAAAGACTTCGACCGTATTTCTTATGGTCTTTTATTAATAGAAGAAAATATGCGTGGGCGCAAAGAAAGGCTCAATTTGCTGCTGCGCTTTGGCTACGATGAGAAATATGAATTGAGTTACGATGTGCCCTTTATCAACCAAAAACAAACTTTTGGCGCTACGGCAGGCATAGGCTTCAGCCGCAACCACGCGGTTTCGTACCAAACCCGTAACAACAAACTCGACAATGTGAAAGACCCGAAGAAATATCTCTACACAAGGTTTTATTCTTTTTTGGGCATCACCCACCGGCCATCGCTTTACCAGCATCATTTGCTGCAGCTCGGCTACAGCTCTTACAACTTTGCCGACACCGTGCTGCAGCTCAATCCTGAATATTCGTTCAACGGAAAAACACAAAACGAATACCTGACGCTGGTCTACCGCTATACCATCGACCACCGCGACTCGAAGAACTATCCGCTTCAGGGCAACTTTCTGCAAGCGAACATAAGTAAAAGTGGCTTTAATGTGTTTCGCGAAGGCGACATATCCATGATGGATGTTTGGGGATCCTACCGACACTATTGGAAGCTTTCGAAGCTGTTTTATTTGGGCACCGACTGGACGGGGAAGATTTCCACCTCGCGCGAGCAACCCTACTTTTATCAGCAGGGGTTGGGCTATGGACGCAATTTTGTGCGTGGATACGAACTTTATGTGGTGGACGGACAAAGCTTTGTGCTTTCCAAAAATACTTTAAAATTCAATCTTGTCCCCACCAGGGTGAAGAATATTGGTTTTTTGAAATCACAAAAATTCGGGCTTATCCATTACGCTCTTTATTTGAATTGGTACATCGATGCCGGCTATGTGGACGATTACCGAAAACTAGATTACAACGAACTGTCGAACAATCTGCTTTTGGGAACAGGAGTGGGGCTCGATTTGGTGACCTATTACGATATGGTTTTTCGCTTCGAGTTTTCGGTAAATCGCATGGGTGAACCGGGATTCTTTTTTCATGTAGCCAATACATTATAATGATGGGTTGCGGGTTGCGGGTTTTGAGTTACCATTAACGATGAACGATTAACGATTAACGAACCAAATCCAGCCTCTCCGCATCAAAAACAGTCGGATAGAAAACCACCACCCAAAATAATACGATGTTTGTATGAATGTTTTAAAAAGGCTATTCGGCGGAGGTTGATCAGCTATCGCTTTTAAATTCTCAAAATATGAAAATAGGATTGTTTGGTAAAAACGTTGCAGACGAAGGGATTCAATACCTGCAGCAGCTCATCGATAAACTGAAACGAGCGCAATGCACCCTGCTGGTGTTCGAGCCTTTTCTTAATCAGATTCGCAACAATGTAACACTGGCCTGCGAGGTGCAGCCTTTTAATACACATAGCGAGCTTCGCAACAAGTGCGACCTGTTGTTTTCGATTGGCGGCGACGGCACCATGCTCGATATTATTTCGCTGGTGCGCGATTCAGGCATACCCGTGCTGGGAATTAACCTGGGCCGGCTCGGATTTTTGTCGAGCATTTCGCGCGACGAAATCCTACCCGCCATCGACGAGGTGATCGCTGGCAATTACCAACTAGAGCAACGAACGCTCATCACCCTTGAACGCCCCGAAGGTTTGTTTGGTGAGATGAATTATGCCCTCAACGAGCTTTCGCTTACCAAAACCGACAACACTTCGCTGGCAGTGATTGAGGTTTTTGTTGATAATAAATTTCTAAACACCTACTGGGCCGACGGATTGCTGGTAGCAACACCCACCGGCAGCACGGCCTATTCGCTAAGCTGCTATGGCCCTATTATTTCTCCCGATTCCGAAAACTTTGTAATTACACCCATCGCCAGCCACAACCTTACGGTACGCCCTATTGTGGTGCCCGACAGCAGCGTCATCACGCTGAAGGTGAGCGGACGCAACAAACAATATCTTGCCGGCCTCGACTCGCGCTACAAAACCATCAGCAATACCGAGGAGCTGGTAGTGAAACGTGCCGGTTTCAGACTAAACCTGATACAACTGCCGAACAAAGATTTTTTTACCACACTGCGCGAAAAACTCCTTTGGGGCAAAGATCAGCGGAATTAATAAAATTAATAAGGTTGGATTTAATGAGGTGTTGTTTTCAACTGAGGTTAAAAAATAGAATAAGGTTTTTTGTTTTTAATCAAAAAAATAGCGCAGTGCGCTGCATGCCAGAACCAATATGGTCATAAAGCAATTTATGGGCTGCCGACTGAAGACTCCCCCCCCTGTCCCTTCATTGCTGCTGTGATTTATAATAAAAATCCTCATCATGAGTTTATCAATGAAATTCGGATATTTAGAAAATGTTGAACATCAATAAGCTTTTTTTTACTGTTTTAGGCGGCTTGCTGCTCTTGGCCGGATGCCAAAAAATAGCAGAGGATAAAATCCCGCCGGTCATCCTGCTCAATGGTCATAATCCCGCAACGTTGCTGCTGGACATGGGCTGCAGTTACAGTGACCCCGGCGCTGTGGTTATTGACGACCAAACCTCTGGCTTGAAAGCTACCGTGACGGGAAGCGTGAATTCTGACAGCGCCGGCGTTTATTACCTCGACTACACCGCCGTGGATGCCGACAGCAATGTGGCCACCATTCGCCGCAAAGTAACCGTACAGCACATTGACTTCAACCACTATGCCGGAACTTTTACTGTCGTCGACACGCTCATCAGAATTCCTCACGTTGATACCAGCTACACTTCCAATATCTCCCTCTTTATGTCGAATCCCCGCACATACAGCATTGCCAACTTCAATAATTTTGGCAGCCATTTTAAAGTGCTATTTGCACCCGACTCCTCAGGCAATTTTCTGGTGAACTACTCTAAAGCTGATACGGTGGTCACAGGTTCCGGCTATACATTCTGCGACGACACCGGTTTTAATATCAGTTACAATGTGTATGTTCCGGACTCTATAGAACGACGTAAAACAAGCTACATAAGACCCCGATAAAAACCTATGCGGAACAGCATCATAAAAATCTTTTTCCTATTTGCATCAGCGTTTATCATTTCTGCCTCGCAGGCACAGGTTGTGGATATCGGCCTGTTGGGTGGCGGCACTTATTATTTGGGCGACCTTAATCCACACCAACAATTTTTGCTTACCAAGCCGGCGTATGGCGGGTTGATACGCTTTGTGTTTGACGACCGCTGGTCAGCCCGGTTCAATTTGATGCGTGGCGAAATTGCGGGCGACGATGCCATTAGCGGCACCAACGAGCTGCGCAATCTGCGCTTCAAATCCTCAATTACAGAGCTTTCGCTCACGGCAGAGCTTAACTTTCTGGAATACTTTACCGGCAGCCAGTTTTATTATTTCTCACCCTACCTTTTTGCAGGGCCGGCATTTTTTATCTTCAATCCCAAGGCCCCCTATCAGGGCGAAATGCTTGCTTTGCGCGATCTGGGTACCGAAGGACAAATAGCAGATAGCACCAAGAACAAATACAGCCTGTATGGCGGCGCACTGGTTTTTGGTTTTGGTATTAAATACAGCATTAATAAACGCCTCGGCCTTGGATTAGAATGGGGCATGCGCAAAACCTTTACCGATTATCTGGATGATGTGAGTACTAATTATTACATAGATTTTACCAGCCTGGACCCTAATAATATCTCAGACTGGGATCGGGTGATCCTTTCCGATCCATCGGCAATAAAGCATACGCCGGGCATGCAGCGGGGCAACTCTGGAACCAACGACTGGTACTCTTTTGCAGGCATTACGCTCACCTATCGTTTCAGACTGGGTGAGAAAACTACCTGCGTCGACTTTGACTACATCAATAAATAATAATACTTTTGCAACCCAAAAAAAGGCTGAAATGGGGGGCTAACAAATTGTTGCACTGAATATTCAGAACTGATAACAGCGGATGAGTTTTAAAGAACAAATAGACCAGACGAAACTGCCTCGTCACATTGCCGTCATTATGGATGGCAACGGACGATGGGCGAAGCGCAGAGGCAAACTGCGGATTTTTGGTCATGAGAACGGGGTGATTTCCGTGCGAGAAACTGCTGAAGCTGCCGCTGAGCTGGGAGTAGAGTATCTGACGTTGTATGCTTTTTCGACAGAAAACTGGAAGCGTCCCCGCCGTGAGGTGGAAGCGCTGATGGGACTGCTGTTCAGAACTATCAACATCGAGATAAAAACCCTGAACGACAACAACATTCGCCTACAGGCTATCGGTGATCTTGATTCATTGAATGAAAGCATCAGAAAGCGTCTGCAGCAAGCTATCGAAGAAACGCGCAACAATACCCGCATGACGCTGATCCTGGCACTGAGTTACAGCTCACATTCCGAAATTACCGAGGCCATAAAAGCCATTGCCACCAAATACAAAAACGATCAGATCCAACTGAGCGACATCAACGAGGCCTTGATTTCCGATCATTTGTTTACCAAAGGTGTTCCCGATCCTGAGCTACTCATCCGTACCAGCGGCGAGTATCGCATCAGCAATTTCCTGCTCTGGCAGCTTGCCTATTCCGAATTATACATCACACCTAAGCTCTGGCCCGATTTCCGAAAAGAAGATTTCTACGAAGCTATTGTTAACTATCAATGCCGTGAAAGAAGGTTTGGATGCACCAGCGAACAAATTAATGAGCAGGCCAAAGTACAATAAGAAGATGACAGAAAAGGCAAACCTGACAATCAGCATCCGGAGCATATTATTACCAATCACCATTATCGCCATGTTGTGGCTGCTCAGTGGCAATTGTTTGATGGCGCAGGTGTCCATCGGTGGCGCCGACGATTTCAAGGTGGATTATACCCAACCCAAAGAATACGAAATTGGCGGCGTAACGGTGTCAGGCATCCAGTACCTCGACCAAAATGTGCTGGTGATGATTTCGGGATTGAAAGTAGGCGATAAAATAAAAATCCCCAGCGACAAGTTTCGAAATGCCATCAAAAAACTCTGGGATCAAGGGCTTTTCGAGTACATCAATATTTCGGTGACAGGTGTAAATGATAATATTGTTTTTCTGAATATTGACCTTCGTGAACGCCCACGCCTTTCCAAGTTTTCGTTTGAGGGAATAAAGAAAGCCGAAGCCGACAACATACGCGACGAGATACAAATTGTGCGTGGCGACGTGGTTACCGACAACCTTATTAATACAGCCAAAAACCGCATCGTTAGTTATTATACTAAAAAAGGATTTCTGGATGCCGAGGTGAACATCATTCAAACCCCCGACACCACCAAGCCCAACAGCATGATCCTTACCTTCGACATTGATAAAAACGACCGCATCCGCATCTACGATATCAATTTCATCGGCAACCATCATCTTACCACCCAACAGGCGCTGAAGACTTTTAAAAATACAAAAGAAAAAGGCGTGTTCCGTCCTTTCGACGACATCGAGCTGCTCATTTGGAATGCGGCCAATGCTGCTTTGCATCTCAACTTCGACAGCATTCCTACTATTGCTCAAAATTATGTGAACGACAATATCAAGATCAGGATTTTTAAACCGTCCAAATACATCGAAAGTAATTTTGAAGAAGACAAGCAGGCGCTCATCGACCGGTACAATGCCTTAGGCTTTCGCGATGCCAAAATCATCAGCGACTCGGTGTATCGCCACGACGAAAAAAGTATCAACATCGACATTAAAGTTTCGGAAGGTGAACGCTACTACTTTGGCAATATCACCTGGATAGGCAACACCAAATACACCGACGAATTTTTGAACACCGTGCTGCGCATCAAAAAAGGTGACGTTTACGACCAGGAGGCACTCAATACCAACTTGTCGTTCAACCCCGGCGGCATCGACGTGAGTTCACTTTATCTCGACGACGGCTATCTATTTTTCCAGGCTATTCCGGTGGAGATGCATGTAGAAAACGACACCATCGATCTTGAGATTCGCGTACGTGAAGGCAAGCAGGCGCGTATTAAAAAAGTACTCGTACGTGGCAATACCAAAACTAACGACCGGGTGATCATCCGGGAGCTGCGCTCACGTCCCGGGCAGCTCTTCAGCCGTACCGACGTGATCCGTACCACACGTGAACTTGCGCAGTTGCGTTATTTCAATGCCGAAACCATCCAGCCCGACATCCAGCCCAATCCTACCGACGGCACCGTCGACATCATCTACCAGGTAGAGGAAACTTCTGCCGACCAGATAGAACTTTCGGGCGGCTGGGGCTATGGCCGTGTGATTGGAACCTTGGGATTGAGTTTCAACAACTTCTCCCTGCGCAACATGTTTAATAAAGATGCCTGGCGCCCGATTCCAAGTGGCGACGGCCAAAAACTCAGCCTGCGTCTGCAATCTTATGGCAGAGGATACATCAGCTACAACCTTTCGTTTACGGAACCGTGGCTGGGTGGGAAGAAACCCAATTCCTTCAGCGTTTCCTATTATCACTCGCTCTATTCCAACGGACGAAGCAAAAACGACCCGTTGCGCTCATCTTTTACCATCGACGGGGTTTCGTTCGGTTTGGGAAAACGCCTTCAATGGCCCGATGACTATTTCAGCCTTTTTCAATCCATCAACTTACAGGTGTATAATCTGCGCAATTACACCACTATTTTTCCGGTGGGCGATGGCAATGGAAAATACAACAACGTCAACTACAGCATTGGCTTTGCGCGAAATTCGATAGATGCACCCATTTTCCCACGCAGCGGATCAGAAGTGTCGTTGACTCTGGAGGTTACTCCGCCTTACTCGGCCTTCAGCAATAAAGATTACAGTACCCTTTCGGAAAATGAAAAGTACAAGTGGATCGAGTACCACAAGTGGAAGATCAAAGCCAATTTCTATTCAAAACTCATTGGCAACCTGGTACTGAGCACACGTACGCAATTTGGCTTTTTGGGAACTTATAACCATGACCTTGGCGTTACACCTTTCCAGCGCTTTTATCTGGGTGGCGACGGATTGTCGGGCTACAACAACCTGGACGGACGCGAGCTGATAGGCATGCGCGGCTACGGCAACGAAACCATCACACCCAATTATTATCTCAACTCGAACCTGGGCGGAAGCATCTACACCAAATACACTTTTGAGCTGCGTTATCCGCTGTCGCTCAATCCAAACGCAACCATTTATGCATTGGGATTTTTGGAGGCTGGTAACTCCTGGGCCAATTTCGCCAACTTCAACCCGTTTAAAGTTTATCGTTCGGCTGGATTTGGCATGCGCGTGTTTCTGCCCATGTTTGGCGTGTTAGGTCTCGACTGGGGCTATGGCTTCGACAAAGTACCCGGCATACCCGGAGCCAACAAAGGCCAGTTCCACTTCTCTATTAACCAGTCGATAGATTAATAAAGTGAAATAAAAATAATTTGGAATACAATTTGTAAATGTTCGCCGTAAATTCTAAAAATAAAACTACGGAGGTTTAAAATCATGAAAAATAAATTAAGTGTAGCTACCAAAACCCTGATGCTGACAGGAGTGCTTTTTGCGTTGATGTCGATCACAGCAACTGCTCAAAAGATAGGATATGTTGATACGGAATACATCCTGCAAAACATCCCTGAATACCAGGATGCCCAAAATGAGATTGAAGAATTGTCGAAGCAATGGCAGGAAGATATTGAGAAACAATACGCTGATGTAGACAAAATGTACAAAGCCTACCAGGCCGATGCCGTGCTACTACCCGAGGACTTGAAGCGCAAGCGTGAAGAAGAAATAGTAGCTGCCGAGCGTGAAGTAAAAGAACTGCAGCGCAAACGCTTTGGCGCCGAAGGAGACTTATTCAAAAAACGCGAAGAACTCATCAAGCCTATCCAGGAAAAAATCTTCAACGCCATTGAGGCAATTGCCACCAAGAAAAACTACGCTTTTGTTTTCGACAAATCAGGCGGCCCGGTGCTTATGTTTGTGGATAGCAAATACGACATCTCCGACGAGGTACTCGACCAGATTGGAAGTATTATGGGAGTAAGAGGAAGGTAATGCCAGGCTTTGATTCCAGGTTCTTTTTAAACAAGTTTTAAATAGCCATCTGTTACAATTTATTTGTTTAAGTAATGTTAATTAATATAATTTTGCCCACTTAGTAATTGAATAGAAATCATTTAATAAATTGAGAATGAAAAAAATAGCAAAAGTATTCTTCGTTTTGGTGTTCATGACCACTGCCATCGCCGCCAATGCACAAAAAGCACAAAAATTCGGTCATATCGACTTTTCATCACTGATACAGATGATGCCCGGGCAGGACTCCATCAATACCGCTTATGAGACCTACGCCAAAGGTCTCTCCAACCAGCTCACTACCATGCAGGCCGAGCTTGAAAACAAACAAATGGATTTTCAGGCCAAAGAACCAACCATGTCGAACATTATCAAGCAAACCAAAGAAAAGGAATTGCAGGATCTTTATAACCGACTGGTAGATTTTCAGCAACAGGCACAGCAAGACCTTCAGAATTACGAAAACGAACTTCTCAAGCCGCTGATTGATAAAGCCCGCAAAGCAATCGAGAAAGTTGCCGAAGAAAACGGTTTCACCTATATCCTGAATTCTACCCAGGGAATGGTGCTTTACTCACAACCCTCCAGCGATGTGATGTCGATGGTAAAAACCAAACTTGGAATCAACTAATCGAAAGATTCTTCAGAATAAAAAAATAAAAGCCCTCTGCGACCCAGAGGGTTTTTTTATTTCTGCTCCGTAACTTCAACAGCAAAAGTGCGGGCAGCAAAGTCACGCAGCACAGGTAACGTTTTTTCAGGTGCTTCCACAAAACCCATGTGCCCCACATCAGCAAGCATCAGCATTTCAGCGTGACGGGGAAGTAGTGCCTGCGACATAATTTTTTGCACAGGGATGCGCGGATCCTCTTTGCCGGAGATAAAAAGTACCGGCACTTCTATATTTTGCAACAGCTCGATACCCCCGGAGCGTCCACGCATAGCTTCGAGCGAAGCAACAATGCCCTCTACCGAAACCCCGGCAGCGATTTCCTGCAGCCGGTTTATTGTAGCCGTCAGGCGCATGAGATTAGTTTCTGCAAATAATTCGGGAATAAACTGCCGGACAAAACCATCATGGTTGAGCCGAACAATATTAATAGTTCGTCGCCGGTTTTCTTTGGCTTCCTCAGTATCAGCCGAGGCATGCGAATGAAAAAGACATAGCCCTCGGAGCATTTCCGGATTTTGTCGGGCAAATTCCAGTGATACATACCCACCCATCGAATGTCCTGCCATCAGGCAAGTCTTTATTTGCAGAGAATCCAAAACAGCTTTTACAGTTGCAGCAAAGGCTTCCATACTCGCATCTTCAATGACATCGGAACTTCCGTACCCCGGCAGGTCGATGGCAATTACTCTGAAATGAGTTGAGAGTTCGCGTGAAAAATCATTCCAGATTTGTAGCGAGCCCAAAAAACCATGCAGCAAAACGATTGCGTCGCCTTGCCCCTGATCAGTAAAATGAATCTTTTTGTTGTTATGAATAATGGTTTGATTCATGTCATTTTATATTTCAATGTTTTTCATCAATTTTTCGATGTCGTCAGGGTTTACGGGAATATCAGATGAAAGAATCACCGGCCCATCGTTGGTAATAAGTATGTCATCTTCGATGCGAATGCCAGTGGATTCCTCAGGAATATAAATTCCCGGTTCGCATGTTAAAACCATGCCTTCGGCCAAAGGTTCATATTTATGAGCAGCGTCGTGCACTTCAATCCCCAGGTGATGCGCCACGCTGTGCATGTAATATTTTTTGTAAAGCGGCTTTTTATCGTCTTGCTTTTCTACCTCAGCAGCATCAAGCAAACCGGCTTTTATCAATGCTTTTTCCATCAGCTTTCCGGTAAATTTATTGAGTTCCTGCAGGGTCGTTCCCACCGTCATGCGGCTGATGGTTTCTCTTTGTACATTTAGCACCAGCTCATAAAGCTGCCGCTGGCGGGCGGTAAATTTTCCGTTTATCGGAATAGTTCGAGAAATATCGGCGGCATAGCCATTTATCTGCGCACCAAAATCGAGCAGCAGCAGACTGCCATCATCGCATTTTGCGCTGTTGCGCGAATAGTGAAGCGTACAGGCATTTTTTCCGGCAGCTGCAATGGGAGCAAAAGCATTACCGGTGGCACCGCTGTAGCGAAATTGATGTTCAATTTCGGCCTGTACCTGGTTTTCTGTTACGCCTGGCCGAACAAAACGCAGCACTCTTTCGAAAGCCGATGCTGTAAGCGATATAGCTTGCGCAATGAAATTTTGTTCGGCAGAATCTTTAACCATTCGCAGCTTAGTGATCAGTGGCGCTGCACGCAGATAGTGATGCACGGGATAACGTTGCATCAGCAGCAGCTCGGTGGTGCGCTGAAGCGCTCCTTCAAAAATTGCTGCAGGCTGATGCTCCGGAACGTTCAGATACACCTGCCGGCACCAGGCAAAATATTCGGCAAGCATTCCTTCTGCTTCATTTAATGAATGTATTTCCTCGATTCCTGAAATGGTAGCAGCGTCTGAAAGAGAGATTTTATCGCTGCCCCACACGATCTCCTTTTGCGTAGGCTCCGAAACAAAAAGCACTTCCCGCCGCCGGGGTTCAGGATGATCGGGTGCCAACACTAGCAAACATTGTGGCGCGCGTATTCCGGTGAGATAATAAAAATCGGCAGCAGCGATCATCGGATGGCACTCTTCCCCAACAGATGCTGCGGGTGCCGACGAGCTAAAAACCGCAATGCTGAGCGGTTCGGTCAGTTTTACAAAATGCTCACGATGATTCTTGAAAATTTTGGATGCAGCAACAGAAATCATTTTATTGGGTGATAGTTATTTAAAAACGTTACAAATTATGTCGGATTAGATATTTAGATTGAATACGAATGATATTAAAACTAAATTTGTCGTGACTTGCAAAAGAAGGTTTTTTTAGTCAATTTTGAAAAATCAGAACTTTAATATTCGAAAAACATAATCCTATGAGCAGTTATTCATTACAGTACTCCTCCATCACAAAAAAGGCCATCATGGCATTGGTGGGACTGTTTCTTATCACGTTTCTGTTCGTGCACCTGGGAATCAATCTCACGTTGCTGATTCCCGGCACCGACACCACCGCCGACAGAGAAATCTTTAACTTAGCAGCTCATTTTATGGGCACCTTTTTCCTGATAAAGGCATTCGAAGTGGTTCTCTTTGGCGGCTTTATCATCCATATTATCCTTGGATTGATAATACAAATTCAAAACTGGATGGCACGTCCCAAACGTTACAAAGTTGAGGGCTGGTCGCACACCTCGCCATTCTCCAAGTTTATGATTCATACAGGAATCATCATCCTCATCTTTCTGGTGATACACCTGATGGATTTTTATGTAAAAGTCAAAATTCTTCATGATGTTCCCAATGTGACCTATAATGGCAAAATCTACCACGACCTGGGAGCACTTGTGATTATGAAGTTTACAAACGGTTGGTTTGTAATAGGCTACATTGTCGCTTTTGTACTGCTGGCTTTCCACCTCGACCATGCTTTCCAATCGGCGTTTCAATCGCTTGGCCTCAATCACAGCAAGTACATGCCATTTCTCAAAGGGTTGAGCCGTGTTATTGCCATCGTCTTAGGCATCGGCTTTACGGTGATCCCCTTGGTTATTTATTTTAGTAACAGTATTCAAGTATAATTATCAGATAGCTATGGTAAAATTAGAATCGAAATCCCCCGAAGGTCCTTTAACACAGAAGTGGACGAGCTACAAAGATTCGCAAAAGCTGGTAAATCCGGCCAACAAGCGCAAGCTCGAAATCATAGTGGTGGGTACCGGCCTGGCAGGAGCAGCAGCAGCAGCAAGTTTTGGTGAGCTGGGGTTCAAAGTCAAGATTTTCACCCTCCTCGACAGCCCTCGCCGGGCACATAGCATCGCAGCTCAGGGCGGTATCAATGCTGCCAAAAACTATCCCAACGACGGCGACAGTGTTTACCGTCTGTTTTACGATACCATCAAAGGCGGCGACTACCGCGCACGTGAGTCCAACGTTTACCGCCTGGCCGAAGTGAGCAACGCTATCATCGATCAATGCGTGGCACAGGGCGTTCCTTTTGCCCGCGAATACAGTGGCTTACTCGACAATCGCTCGTTTGGCGGCGCGCTGGTGTCGCGTACTTTTTATGCCCGCGGACAAACCGGACAACAACTGCTTTTGGGCGCCTATGGTGCGCTTAGCAAAGAGATTCATAATGGTTCTGTGAAGATGTACACCCGGCAGGAAATGCTCGACCTGGTAATCGTCGACGGACGCGCCCGCGGCATCATCACCCGCAACCTTGTAACCGGAGAGCTCGAGCGCCACGCAGCTCATGCAGTGGTGCTGGCAACGGGCGGCTATGGCAATGTTTTTTTCCTTTCAACCAACGCCATGAACTCAAATGGCAGTGCTGCCTGGCGTTCTTACAAACGCGGCGCTGTGTTTGCCAATCCTTCGTTTACACAAATTCATCCTACCTGCATCCCAGTGCATGGCGAATACCAAAGCAAGCTTACGTTGATGAGCGAAAGCCTCCGCAACGACGGGCGTATCTGGGTTCCTAAGAAAAAGGAAGACGCTCAAAAGATTCAACAGGGCACACTAAAGCCCACCGAAATAAAGGAAGAAGACCGTGATTATTACCTCGAGCGTCGCTATCCGGCTTTTGGCAACCTGGTGCCGCGTGATGTGGCTTCGCGTGCTGCCAAAGAGCGCTGCGATGCTGGCTATGGCGTTGGTAACACTGGCCTGGCTGTTTATCTCGATTTTGAAGATGCCATACAACGCCTGGGCATCGACAAGATAAAAGCACGTTACGGCAACCTTTTCCAGATGTATGAAAAAATTGTAGACGAAAATCCCTACGAAACTCCCATGATGATTTTTCCCGCGGTACACTATACCATGGGCGGCCTATGGGTGGATTACGAACTACAAACCACTATCCCGGGACTTTTTGCTGCCGGCGAAGCCAACTTCTCCGATCATGGCGCTAACAGACTGGGCGCGTCGGCATTGATGCAGGGTTTATCGGATGGATATTTCGTGCTTCCCTTCACCATCCAAAATTATCTGGCTGATCAGATCAACGTTCCGTTTATCAGTACTGACCAGCCTGCTTTCGCTGCTGCTGAAAAAGATGTAAAAGAGCAGTTGCAGAAACTCCTTGCTATCAAGGGTAACCAAACCGTCGACACGTTCCACCGCAAGCTGGGTCGCATCATGTGGGAGAAGGTAGGGATGAGTCGCAACAAAGAGGGGCTGCAAAAAGCTATCGAATTGATACGCAAATTGCGCGACGAATTTTGGAAAGATGTAAAGGTTCCAGGCGAACTCAGCGGCAAAAATGCCGAGCTTGAAAAAGCATGGCGCCTTGTAGATTACCTGGAAATGGGCGAACTGATGGCGCGCGACGCCCTGGAACGCAACGAGTCGTGCGGCGGACATTTCCGCGAAGATTATCAAACACCCGAAGGTGAAGCTCTGCGCGACGATGATAACTTTACCAACGTGTTTGCCTGGGAATGGAAAGGTGCCGACACCATTCCCGAAAAGAACATCGAACCGCTCAACTATGAGTTTATTGAAGTAAAAACAAGAAATTATAAAGAATAAAACGCACAGCTATGGATCTTACTTTGAAAATCTGGCGACAGAAAGATTCGAAATCCAAAGGGGCTTTTAAGACCTACGAAGTAAAAGATGTTTCACCCGACGCTTCCTTCCTCGAGATGCTCGACGTACTCAACGAGGATCTAGTGATGAAGGGTGAGATGCCCGTGAATTTCGACAGCGATTGCCGCGAAGGCATTTGCGGTGCGTGCAGTTTGTACGTCAACGGCAGGCCTCATGGCCCGGATTCAGCTATCACCATTTGCCAGGTGCACATGCGCAAGTTTAAAGATGGACAAACGGTGATCATTGAGCCATGGCGCTCCAAGGCATTTCCCGTAATCAGCGATTTGATTGTCGATCGTTCGGCTTTCGACCGGGTGATACAGGCCGGCGGATACGTGTCGGTGAGTACCGGCGGTATTCCTGATGCCAACGATATTCCGGTGAATCAGCCCAAAGCTGAGGCGTCCATGGATGCTGCTGCCTGCATAGGCTGTGGTGCCTGTGTGGCGGCTTGCAAAAATGCTTCAGCCGTACTTTTTGTCTCCGCAAAAATTTCACAACTGGCGCTGCTGCCACAAGGACAAATTGAAGCCAAACGTCGCGTGCAGAAAATGGTGAAACAAATGGACTACGAAGGTTTTGGCAATTGCACCAACACAGGTGCCTGTGAAGCCGAATGTCCTAAAGAAATCACTCTGGCGAATATTGCCCGCATGAACCGCGAATTTATCGGCTCCAAGCTCGGCGCACAAAAGATGAATCTGGAGAATTATTAACTAGCTTTACATCAGCATCTTCAATAATCGTCGATGCTTTTATAAATTTATTATAGCTATGATAAAGAACATCTTTTTCATAGCTATAATTTTTTTAGCCATAGCTAACATGAAATCGGATTACATGAAAATTCAGTTGTAAAGAATTACTTTACAACTGCCTCTGACGGCAAAAATTACGAGTTCATTGATTACACCACCAGCTTGCGGTTGAACTTCTTCACCGCTTGAAAAATAGCTACTACCAAAATTATGAGCATTCCAATGCCTGCCATCCAGGCGATGGAACCGTAATATACTTCGGCCAGTTCGGTGCGCTTGTAGATGATTCCGGCGAAAGCCCAGATGATGACAAGACTGAAGAAAATATCTTTGCGCGCAAACAAAACTATCAGCGTAAGCAATATAACAATGGCTATCATTACCACAGTCCATGTTTCGGGTGCCAGCCCCCAGCCATTCCATTTGTAGCGCAGTAGCAGGGTGGAAGCATTGGCGATGGTGGCCACGCTGATCCATCCAAGATAAACACTAAAAGGCATGTGTACCAAATACATTTCGCTGCGACTTACCACGCGATTTCCAATGCCCAGACGGGTGTAGATAAGAATGAGCGAAAACAAAAACAGCAGCATCAGCACCATCGAAAGCCAAACCACCTGATGGTGCCAGGCAAAAATCCAGGATACGTTGAGCACCGAAGTAACGAAAAACCAAATGTCGATGCGGTAGAGATAACGGTTTTGCGGGATGTTGCTCTCTTTAAATAGTCCTTTGGCCTGGTAGATGACAAAAATGATCAGCAACAGATAAATGACGCCCCAGATAGAAAAAGTGATGCCTGCAGGGGTGAAAAGACTGGGGAAACTGTCGGAGAGTGCGCCGGTGGTGCGGCCTGCAATTGGAAGTGCGTTGGCCAGATAATTTACCACGATTACTGCAATCAGGCCGACGATGTTCAGGATTTGGTAGGTTTTAATGCGCATGTTGCTTGTTTTTATTTTTGTTTTTTAGTGAACGTACAGAAGCAGTCTTGGATGTCCGGTGTCAACGGTTTTTTTGTAAAAAAATGTTTTTGAACAAACGCCGGCGTGCCCGGTTTCTTGCAAAATTATGAAAAAATGCAGCTATTAATTAAGTCGAAGGTAGCCGCGCCTTTTGAGCTGGTGCGTGAAAATTTCGACAGGGAATTATTTGAAGCGCTTTTGCCGCCGTCATTTGTAGCTTCACTTGCACGTTACGATGGCTCTGCGCCCGGCGATGAAGTGCATATTCAATTTCATCTGCCGTGGCGGTCTCTTTGGATTAGCCAAATCACCGAATCAGAGCAAACTCCCACAGCGCAACATTTTATCGATGAAGGAATCCGGCTGCCTTTTGGCCTGCGCACATGGAGGCATCAGCATGGCGTTATAAAAATTGACAACAATAAAACGGCTATCATTGATGACATAAGCTTTAGCACCCGAAACAAGCTGATGGATCTGTTGGCCTGGCCGATGCTATTTCTGGCTTTTTATCCACGAAAGTGGCAGTATAAATCTTTCTTTAAAAAACTAAAAGGGAAACGATAAATCAAAACCATAAAACTTTCGTTGATTTCTTTTTTAAAGAACCAACATCATTAATAAAAATACAAATGGAAATTGCCGAATGGAGAGAAATAGCTTACCGAAAAGCATTTGAAACCACGTTGAAATACATTCAGAATCTGCGCCACAGAGATAAGAAGTTCACCATCGACAGTCTGGAGGCGATGCTGCAAACCGAATACGACCGGCAGGGACTGGCCTGGGATGGCCGGGGCGAAGTGGTCGAGATTTCTATCGAAGCCAACATAGCAGCCATGCAGCAGGAACTTTACAGCTGGCGCAAAGAGATATAGCATCGGGTAATACTGTTTCGTGATTGCAACAGGAAAATTTTTACCAACCGACCAGATGGTTATTGTCCCGCTGTCATTTTCTAACTTCTGAGTTCCAACTTTTGGCCTCCACCTTCCAACTTCTGATTTTTACTACTTTTAGCCTCACTTTTTTAAAAATACTATCGCAATGCGCCCGGCGTTAAAATGTTGTTTTACAAAGGGCTTTTATTCAGATCATGGCTAAGCAAATTATACCATTCTTTTTATTTTTCTTCATTTCGTTCTCTCCGATGCTCATGGCGCAGGACACGATCAAGCCGGAGAATTATCAGATTTTTTATTATGAAAATGAAAACATCGCCAGCGAAGGCCTGATGGTAGATGGAAAGCCCGATGGCTATTGGAAGACTTACCACGAAAACAGAACGCTGAAATCGGAAGGCAACCGCACAAATTTTGATTTGGAAGGGTCATGGAAATTTTATGATGAAACCGGAAAGATCTTGTTGCTGGTGAATTATAGCCAAGGCATTAAAAACGGGCTGCGTATCACCTGGCACGACCAGGAAATAGTTGCAGAGAATTTTGAAAACGACATCCGGCAAGGTCTCACCACCTATTATTATGCCGACAGCACCATCGCCAAAACCATTCCTTTTGTGAATGGCCGTGAAGAGGGACTGGCCAAAGAGTTCGCCGACGACGGGAGAGTAATCACTCTCACCACCTACAAAAAAGGTTACATCGTGGCCCGCGAACGCATCAACCGAACCGACTCGGAAGGACGCAAGCAGGGAGCCTGGAAGTTTTTTCACAACAATGGTCTGGTAAGTCTCGAAGGCCGCTATACCAGCGATGAGAAAGATGGGTATTTTAAAAGTTATGATAAAAATGGCAAGCTGCTCGAAACCAGCAAATGGGTAAATGGCGTGCAGCAGGAAGATGTGGCTGAGCTGGCGCGGCTCGAAGTGGTGAAAGATTATCACAACAACGGACAGGTGGCCATTGTGCAAACCTACAAAAATGGATTGCCGCAAGGCGTAAGGCGCGAATACGACGAGGAGGGAAATCTGGTGTCAGGCGCCTATTACGAAAATGGCGTGCTGACCGCCAGCGGCATCACACTTACCAATGGCGTGCGCAATGGCAAATGGGAAGAGTTTTATCCCGACGGCTCCATGCGTGCCGAGGGTAGCTATGCCGATGGACTAAAAACCGGACGCTGGAATTATTACCACCCCAACGGGAAATTAGAACAAACCGGCACTTACAACAATAAGGGAACGCCGGAAGGTCTCTGGACGTGGTATTATCCTTCGGGTTCGCTGCTGCGTGAAGAGAATTTTCTGCATGGCCTGCCTGACGGCATGCTGACCGAATATTACGAAGATGGCAACATCGTTACCGAGGGCGAATACATCGAAGGATTGCAGGAAGGCCCCTGGACATACACCTACGGCGACAGCCGCGAAGAAGGCAGCTATAGCTATGGCCGAAGAAACGGTGTTTGGAAGTATTTCGACACGGATGGCAACTTGCTTTTCGAGGGCGAGTTTATCGATGATAATCCCCACGGCAAGCATGTTTTTTATTGGAACAACGGCCAGGTAAAAGATGAGATAAACTACGTGGCCGGCATGAAACAGGGTGATTGGAAAAAATACAATTCCGATGGCACGCTCCTGCTGGTAATCACCTTCGAAAACGGAATCGAACGCAAGTACGATGGCGTTACCATCAAGCCGGCTTTTTCCGAATCGTTCGACGATGATGGCGATGATGAGGATTGGGATTAGGATTTTTTATACCTTCTCACCACGGAGACGCGAAGGTTTTTATTAAAACCTATCAGACCAGATTACTTGTTCAATTTGGCTTAATCTCACTTTTTTTGCCACTTTAAGCCAAATTGAATTTTTAGTATGCACCATTTTATTATTTCAACACCATCTTGTTGTAATTGTGCGTTTCAACCATTGTCAGCTTATACTTTCATTTGTATGAATAATCTTTTAAATTAGAAAATCGAAGACAACAAGATGATCATCAGAAAAGCAATACCATCAGATGCAGAGCGCATCGTCGCCTTTTTGCTTTTGGCAACGGAGGAAATTGTATACAAATTTATCGGCGAAAAGGATCATGAAAAAGCGAAGGCGTTTTTACTTTACTTTATTAAAAAAGAAAACAACCAATATTCGTATCAAAACTGCCTGGTGGCCGAAATTGATAACGAAATGGTGGCAGCGGTTGCTTTTTATGACGGCGCCAGGTTGGCGGCATTGCGACAGCCAATAATAGATTACATTCGGGACAATTTTAATAAAACCTTTGAACCTGAAGATGAAACCAGCAATGGTGAATTTTACATCGATTCGATAGGCGTTAGCCTTAGCCATCGGGGAAAAGGCATCGGTGCAAATCTGCTGCAGTTTCTGATTGATGAATACGTGAGCAAGAAACGGAAAAACCTGGGTTTGCTTGTTGATGAAGAAAACCCCAAGGCAAAGAAGCTGTATTTGAAACTGGGTTTTAAAAGTGTAGGGAAAATTGTTTTAGTGGGCAAGCAGATGGAACATCTTCAAATCAAAGGGGGAGAATAATCGCGAGCGGTACATTAACGAGCATCCTTTCAGTAGCGCGCGTTCAGGTTTCTTTATTAAAAATAGATTTTGGTGGTTTATAATAAGTATAAAAAAATTAATGGATCCTCAACTATCGAAGAGATTCTGCGGGAAACCGGATTGGATCAAACCACAATCGAAGAGCTTTAAAACTAAAAAGGCGCACGATTGTGCGTCTTCAAAATAAAAGCTGTAACCGGCATTGTCAAATCGTTTGTCTTCGCAGTCCTGCCAGAAAAGTCAACAATATTCTAATCCGTTGGCTCCTGCTCCAGCTCCTGGTTTACCTGCAGCCTGAAACCGGTGCCATGCACATTTACGATGCTTATGTTGGGATCAGCTTTGAGGTAGCTGCGCAGCTTGGCAATAAAAACATCCATGCTGCGACCGATAAAATAATCGTTGCCACCCCAAATTTTTTTCAGCGCCTTTTCGCGTGGGAGCAGTTGGTTGCGATGTTCGATGAGTAACTTAAGAAGAGCGGACTCCTTGCGGGTAAGTTTTTGCTCGAAGTCGTCGCAGCGCAGGATCATGTTAATAGTATCAAATTCAATGTTGCCAAGTTTATAAATATTCCCTGCGATGCTTTCACCACTGTGGCTCTTTACCAGGCAGCGTTTAAGTACGGCACTGATGCGTAGACTAAACTCTTCGGTGCTGAAAGGCTTGGTGATGTAATCGTCGCAGCCTGCCTTGAAACCTTTGATACGATCTTCTTTGAGCGATTTGGCGGTGAGAAAAATAATCGGGATCGTATCGTTCATGTCGCGGATTTCCTGAGCAAGAGCAAAGCCATCCTTGCGTGGCATCATCACATCAAAAATACAAAGATCGAAGTGTGTGGTTTTAAATACAGTAAGCGCCTCATAGCCATCCCTACAGAGCGAAACGTTATATCCCAACATCTCGAGATAGTCTTTTAAAACCACACTTAAATTAGGATCGTCCTCGGCAAGAAGGATGGCTATGTCTTTGTTTTCTATCATGTAAATGATTTAGCAGTTTGGTAAAGCAAATATAACATAGTTTTTAGTTTGATCAGAATCTCTGGTTATCAGTCACTATTCGAGCGCATTTTGAGTGGGTGCATGAAAAGGCCAGAACAAAATAAAATTGCTCCCCTCACCCTGTTTGCTTCTTACCTGGATATTTCCGGCATGAGCCTCTACGATTGTTTTTACGTAAAACAGGCCAATCCCAAAGCCTTTCACATCGTGTACGTTACCGGTGGAGATGCGATGGAATTTTTTAAAAATGTGACGAAAATGTTCTTCGGCGATGCCAATACCTTTGTCCTGAAATGATATGAAAATACCCTTGCGGTTGCTGTGTGTCGAAATGATGATGTGTGGAGCCTCAGGTGAATATTTATTGGCGTTTTCCATCAGATTGCTAAGCACATTGGTGAAATGGTTTTTGTCGGCCTGTACGATGTAACCGGAAGCATTGAGTCGGTTTTGGATCACACCGTTACGGCTCGTAACTGTCACACGCAAGCTATCGGTGAGTTGCTCTATTAATTGATGAACATCCACAGCTTCGGGATTAATTTTGTACTCGCCGCGCTCGAGCAAGGCCACCTGGAGCACCTGATCGGCCTGATTCCTCAGCCGCTGGTTTTCGTTGTAAATGATTTTAGCATAGTGATCTACTTTTTCGCTTCTGCTTTGAATCCCTGGCTTGAGCAGCATTTCGCTGGCCACCGAAATAGTAGCAATGGGCGTTTTAAGTTCGTGCGTCATATTATTAACATAGTCGGCTCTGAGCTGAGCGAGTTTTTTTTGCTGCAGCAACGATCGCGTCACATACCAGAAACCGCTGATGGCGATGAGCATAAAAAGTGCCGACAGCAAGATGTACAACAACATCTCGTTGAACAGATAGCGCTCTTCGTGAGGAAAATATACCGTGAGATAAAACTGTTCGATTTGGAAGATACAGGAGATAGGTTTCTGGTGACGCGAATTGATAAGTTGTTCTTTTATTGCTTCATCGCTGATTAAGATAAATTGGTGATTTTCACCATCATAAATTCCATAATCATAGGAACGGAGTATCTCCAGATTTTGGAATTCAGTGGTAATAAGCTGAGTGATGAGTTCAGGATTGAGTGAGCGAATAAATTGTGAGTGGAGGCTGTTTTTGTTTGGAGAGCTAAGATAGCGCGAAGCCAGAGCCGTATCGTTTTGCAGCGACATGAGCTGGTTTATTACGCGTTTCATGCCCAACCCAACATTCTCCCGCAACTGATCGTCTTTGGTTTCTAATGCGCTGGCAACCCAAAAGGTCTGCGTGAGAATTATCCCCGTAAGGGCAACCGCAGTTATGATGATTATGATAAAATAAAGTCGTTTTTGCATGCCTCAAAGTTACTGCTCTTCGGGTCTTTTTCCGGACATTAACAAAACCTTAACAGCTTTTAACAGCCTCTTAACAGCTACCGTCTGACGCAGGTGTATGTTTGCAGCATAATTATTCAGTCAAAAACATTTAAAAATTAAAAACTAAAACCTCATGAAGAAAGTATTACTGATAATCGCCCTTGCCTTGTTCATCACCACTGGTGTTGTTACAGCAACCGAAGTACAGCAAGCTACAGCCAATGATTCTGAATTAATTGTTCAGGCTGACAACAATAATGATTTTGCATCACCGTTTATGGATAACGACAAAACTAAAAAGGACGCCAAGAAAAAGGACAAGAATGCAAAGAGCGCCACTAATTGTGTAAAAGAAAATTGTAAAGAAACCAGTTGCAAGGAAGTATGCCCCGACAAAAGTGCTACCAAGTGCTGTGACGAAAGCAAAACAGCCTGCAATAAAGATAAAGGTGAAAAGTAATTTGTTAGAGAAAGAGAGAGATAATTTTTTCATTTCATTTTTTTGTCCCCGCCTCCCCGGCGGGGTTTTTTTTTGTTAATCCCACCACAATCTCCAAAAGGAAAAGAAGATTATCAGGCTGATTGCCAATAGCTGAAAGGTTTCTCAGGATCTGCTCCCAAAGGTTGGTAAAAGAGTACGCTTTTAATTTTCAGGATTAATCCCGATTTTTGGTATCGATGATGAGCGTTACCGGACCGTCATTCAACAGTTCTATCTGCATGTTAGCGCCAAACTCACCCGTAGCGGAAGCCTTTCCGGTATCGTAGCTAATTTGGTTTACAAATTTTTCGTAAAGAGGAATAGCTGTTTCTGGTTTGGCCGCCTTGATATAGCTGGGGCGATTACCTTTTTTGGTGGAAGCGTGCAACGTAAACTGGCTCACCACCAACACTTCTCCGTCTGTTTCGATAACGGATTTATTCATCACTCCTTCGGCGTCATCAAAAATACGCAGCCGCGAAATTTTACCACTTAGCCATTCGATATCGGCATCAGTATCGGCCTCTTCGATACCCAGCAAAATGAGCAGCCCCGCGCCAATGCAAGAATAGACGCTCCCACCGATGGTTACGCTGGCTCTTTGAACTCGTTGGATTACCGCACGCATAGTTTTGCTTTCTATTAATAAATTTCGATAAGCTCGATGTTGTAGATGGTGGTGGTGCCTCCGGGGATCAAATCGATATAGTTTTGATCGCCATAGCCCAGTTGTGGCGGAATGTAAAACTCGAAGATCGCTCCCCGATGCATCAGTTGAATTCCTTCCTGCAAGCCTTTCACCAGATGATGTACACGAATATTTATAGGCCCGGTTTCGTAAGACATATCAAAGGTAGTGCGGTCGGTGTACATGGCGCGGTAATGAATGGTGACGCTGTCAGTGACGGCCGGATATCGTTTGCCGGTGCCTGTCTTCAGTATTTTGTATTGAAGTCCGTCGGGCAAAGTATTAACCCCCTCCGCCGATTTATTCTTTTCCATAAAGATTTTGCCGGCTGCTTTGTTTTGGGCCACCATTTTGAGAAAGCGCATTTGCTCCATCGAGTCAACTTCATGCTGAAAGATTCGGATAAGACGCACTTTGGTGCTGTCGCTAAAATAATTGTCGCGGTGATTTAGAGCATCGTACAACCCTTTGTAAATCATAGCTGCATCAGCATTTATTTGCTGGTCGCGAATTCCTTTGCCATAGTCGTAGCCAATAATGTAGCTCACCGAGTCGAGATGTGTGGTGGGCGTTAGATCATCGGGCGTTGCCATCCGATTGTTGCACCCCTGGCCAAACAAGAGCAGCAGCATAATGGCAGCTAATGTTTTTGTTGTTTTTATTAAAAATGACATCATTTTCGTTTTTGCATGAGCTGCAAATATAATGGACTGTCGTAATATTGAAATGGAGGGGAGATAATTTTAAACTCATTTTCCCCCGGATTAAAACCCGGGGCTATTGAAAAGCTCTATTTGTTGGCTTTAGACTTTTTGTTTCGTTTCAGTTCAAAATACTTTAAACCTTCGGGGGTAGCGATGCCACGAACAAAATTTTCGATCATGACTTCGTAAATGGTTTCAAAAGAAAATTGGTCGGAGGGGAAAATCTCTTCGTTGTGGATGTCGATAAGACGGCTCATGTAGAGGCGCGAAACCAGCTCAATGCTCAGATCGTCGCGATACATTTCCTGACTGATGCCTTTTTGCAGGTTGATTTGGATTTTTGTAAAAATAAAATCGCTGCGATTTTGAAAGTGGGCCTGATAAATTTTTGGATAACGTTCTTTGAGCATCACGCTAATGGTGGGCGTTACGTCGTAATATCGGCTTGCTATCTCACGGCTCACGATCATCAAGATGTCGATAGCATTCATCCCTTCAAAATCGAATTCGTCAAAGATTTCCATGAAGCTGCTTCGCTCAAAAGTAAGAATCTTAGTTACCAGGTCGCGCTCGTTCTTTACGTATTTACCAAGCAGTTCAGGCGTAATATTAAGCCGTTTGCAAATGCTCTCGATGTTGAGATTTGCAATCCCTTCCTGCATAGCCAATACACGTAAATTGGAAAGAATACTCTTGAATTGTGAATCCATCAACTTTTGGTTTGTTTGAATCATTACTTCAATAGAACGACAAAATTAGTATAATTATCAAAATGACAATCTGTTATAAAACAAAGCTTTAGAGCAATTTAGGGATATGATTTACAGGTAGTTTGTTCATCACCACAAAATTGATTGAAATCTAAAATAAGTACAAAACACAAAATTTAAATCGAAAAACCGATCCTTATTATTCCACCACCATTTTGCGCACCCTGTTGATGTTGTCGCCGGTAAGCGAGAAATAATAAACGCCGGGCGCCAGGTTGTATTTGCGAGCGTCAAAATGTTCGAGATACATACCGCTGCTGAGCTTTTCATGATCGATCAGACAAGCAATCTGTCGGCCGAAAATGTCGATAACTTTAAGCGTAACCGTTGCCGGACTTCGGAGTTTAAACGAAAAATGTGTGGTGGCGCTGAACGGGTTGGGATAATTCTGGTTGAGTGCAAAGGGAATTGCGGATTCGATGTGATTACTGATGCCTGTTGAGATGGTGTCGATGATGGCCGTCCACACACTTAGCTGGCCATTGTGCAGGCGCGTCCAGATGGGTCGAATCACATTGTTGACAGCTGAGATATTGTTGTAATCGCCAAAGAAAATACTCGACACGGGAACAAAAGGCTCCTCGCTGATTTTGTAATTACTGATGGTTTCGCCGCCATCGGTGGAAGTGGCCATGTAAACGTCAGTATTGCTGTCGGTATAGTTGCGGCGATCGTAAAACACAAAATGCAGATGGCCGGTAAACTGATCCAAAGTCATCCAGGTAAAAAATTGATGCCTCCCGGGCGGGTCATCGTTTACACGGATGCGTTCCGTCCAGGTGTCACCGCCGTCGGTTGATTTAACGAGCCAAACATCGGTGTCGTCAGTGCCGTTGCGTTGATCGGACCAGTTGATGTAAATAGTTCCATGATTTGGGCCGCCACTTCTGTCGCACACTGTTATTGGGAAACCGTTGCACCGGGAAATACCGGGGATTTCAAAATCCCATCCACCGGGAAGATCGCTCACAAATATGTCGTTTTCGAGCCAGGTTTCTCCCTGGTCAAGCGACCGGTCAAAAACCAACCCCAGCGGCCCTGCCCAACAAACGTAGATTTCGCCATTAGGACCTACCGAGGGCACAGCGCCTTCTACGGTTTCGTCGCTATCGATACAGTTGCCATCGACTTCGTTTATCCGCAAAGCCTCCGACCAGCTTTCGCCGCTGTCGGTAGATTTCGAAAACATAATATTGCTTCGGTGCTGTAAATTGCTGTCGCCATAAACATCAAACTGCGTCCAGGTTGCGTAAAGATTGCCATTGTTTCTATCCACGTCTACCCATGGCTTATCCTGATCTTTCCCATTCAATCCCATATAAGAACCCTGGCTCCAGGTGACCCCGCCATCCGTCGATTTCTGACATACGATACGGTCGAGCCAATTCCCATTAGATGGGTTGGAAAGATGAAAATAATAATAATGCCCATGCTCATCTACAATTACCATCGGGTCACCGGCCACGCCATACGCTGACGAATATAGTTTCTTCACGTTCCAACTGTAGCCACCATCATTTGAGTAAAACAAGTTGTTAATATTAGAACCGGCAATAATGCGATTGGTATTGTTGGGATCGATGTAAATAGTTGGCTCCTCCGGATAGCTCGAATTGCTAATCATCACGTTGGTGTGCTGTGCGGCGAGCTGCTGCAAACCAAACATGGCAAAGAAAAGAATCGCCATTTTCAGTGTCTTCATTTCCTGTCATTTTATAAATTATAAAAACAAAAATAGGCATTTTTCGGCGAGGAATGTCTGCTGTAGCCTATGCAGTAAATGAATTTGTGTAGTTTAGCCACCAAAATTTATTACAAAAAAATAAATGTGTAAAATATAGCAGATGAAAAAAGTTGCCCTTCACTGGCAGATTCTCATTGCACTGATACTTGCTGTTATTTATGGTTTATTGTTCCCGACGCACTATGTGTTGGATGAACAGGTGGTAGATAAACTTGAAAAAAAGATGGCGCCTTCCGAGGTGGTTGCTACCTTGCGGGAAGCACAAAGCGACAGTAGTTACACGTATGGCGAATTAGTTGAGGTTGCCCGGGAGCAGCTCACCCCGGCAGCTTACGAAAAGTATTATCCGTTGCTGGTTCGTTTTTCATATACCAATCCGGCCATCAAAGCTGTGAGCTGGATGGGCGATCTCTTTCTGCGCGCATTGCGCATGATCATCATTCCGCTTATTCTCAGTTCGCTTATCTCGGGCGTAACAAACATCGGCAGTGGCAGCAATCTGGGCAGGCTTAGCCTGAAGACGATGGGATATTATGTAATCACAAGCCTGCTGGCAATCCTTACCGGATTACTTCTTGTAAATCTTATTCAGCCTGGCGTAGGAACTGAAATCACATTGACACAGGAAGTTGGAGACCTTGTAGGGAAACAAAAGAGCTTCCTCGATATTATCATCGAAATTGTCCCCGACAACATTTTCAGAGCTTTGGCTGATGCTGATATGCTGGCCATCATCTTTTTTGCCATCCTTTTTGGCTTCTTCGTCATGAAAGTAGACGAAAAGCCCCGCCAGATGCTGATTGGTTTTTTCAATGCCATCTTTGAAGTAATGATGAAAATTGTAATGTTTGTCATTCTTTTTACCCCGCTGGGTATTTTCGGAATCGTGGCCAAAGTGGTCGCTGACCAAAACGATCTTTTAGGCCTTATCTCAAGCATGAGCCTTTACATGGTAACGGTAGTGGCAGGATTGCTTATTCATGCTTTGATTACCCTGCCGCTCCTGCTGCGTTTTGTCGGGCGGGTGCGACCATTTGCACATTTGCGCAACATGACCACACCACTTCTCACCGCTTTTTCTACCTCTTCGTCGGGAGCAACCCTTCCGCTCACCATGTCGGCTGTAGAAAAAAAATCGGGCGTCTCCAACAAGATCAGCAGTTTCACTTTACCGCTTGGAGCTACCATCAACATGGATGGAACCGCACTTTACGAATGCGTTGCAGCCATGTTTATCGCCCAGGCTTACGGCATTGAATTATCTCTGTTCAACCAACTTATTATTGTGGCCACAGCGCTGCTTGCGTCCATTGGCGCTGCCGCTATCCCAATGGCGGGTCTTGTAATGATTACAGTGATACTTACCGCGGTGCAGTTGCCGCTCGAAGGCGTTGGCCTTATTCTGGCTGTCGATCGGATTCTGGATATGTTCAGAACAACTGTAAATGTGTGGAGCGACAGCTGTGGCGCTGTCATCATTGCACGCTCGGAGCAAGAGCAGTTGGCGGTGGATTTGTAAAAATTTCGATCTTACATAAATCAATTATACTATCACGAGCCAAGCAATTATGAATTTGGGTTTCGTGCATTCCTTTGTTTCTAATTTATTTTAATTATAAAATACAACAAGAAAAAGAAAACGTCGACTGATGGCACATTAATTGACACGCCCAAAGAACTAATTTAAAACCGTTTTTTAACAGCTTTCTCTATTTGTAAGTGTTTTAAATAATAATTTTATATTATTGAATATCAAAGATATAAATTTATCTTTTCAATAGTATCCATATAAACTGCGCCTCTCCTTTTGGATGATGTTAATATTCCATTAATTTAGCTGCCCAAAATATTTTAACTAAGTTACCACTTTTTATTAACACTTGCTTAACCTCTAAAACCAAATTTATTTTTTAACATTCAGGATTTGTCAAAATTAACCCGGCAGTAATGGGGATTCTGTCGTTTGCAGAGTTTGACAATGACTAAAAAAGGGGAAATCATGAATTTATTTTACAACTGGATTACCAGGGGGGTGATTTATGCCTTGGCGCTAGTAATATGCACTTCAACCACACTCAACGCACAAAATTATTCTCAGCCATCTGGTGAACTAACTCAAGAAGAGCCTGGGGTTACTATTAACAGAATCAGAATTCTTGATTCTTTACTGCAAAATTACAATACCAAAGCCCCGTTTGTTTATCCTCCGGGATGGGACGTGCCGGTAAACACCGGAAATATTACCGGTGTGTACGTGGCACGTGAGGCCAAACCCAGCATCAACGGGATTCCGCTGAAGCAAAACGATGCTATAGGCGGCTTTTTCATCAATGACCAGGGCGAGTACCAGTGTGCCGGAGCCATTTATTGGCCTGACACTTCCGGGATAGTTTTTTCAATATTTGGCGACGATCCGCAAACACCTGTCAAAGAAGGTTTCGCATGGGGTGAAACCATTCACTACAAGTTGTTTTCCTATGATCTTATGGCTGAATTCGATGTGGACGAAATTCAACTTAGTCCCGATTATTTGATGATTAATAAATGGTATCCACTTAGCCTGATCGGAATCGTAAAGATGAATTGTTATGAGGACATAATCGTTCGCGCCACAGCTGACAAGGAGTTTTTTTGCAATCAGGGTACAGCATTGCTGGATGCTGAAATCATCACCGGATTCGGGAACATCACTTATAGCTGGACCTCTGACCCTCCCGGTTTTTCCTCCTCACTAAAGAGTCCATCAGCAAACGTTACCGAAAATACTGTTTTTAAGGTTCGGGCTTCTATGGGCAATGCTACCGCAAGCAGTATTATCCCCATCTGCATAAACCATTCATCCATGGTAGATGCCGGGATGGATATAGAGGTATGCGGTATCGATAGAATTTTGCTCGCACCATTAGCTCAGAATGTTTCCGAAGTTCAATGGGCAACATCCGGTGATGGCACTTTTGAAAATAGTAACGCAGCCAATACTTTTTATTTTTTTGGTGGAGGTGATCTGAATAATAGTGGAGTAACTCTCAATATCTCCGGCCTGCCATTGGCGCCTTGCACTGCTGTTGCTACAGATCAGATGGAGATAACACTTTTCCCGTCTCCTCAGGTTACAATCCCTCAAGGACTTTTCACCTGCCAGGAAATCCCTGTTGATATTGAAGCAACAGCGACTAATGTTTCGGGACTTTTGTGGCAAACGGATGGTAACGGAACTTTTAGCAATCCTACCTCACTTGTTACAACCTACACTAATGGCACATACGGAAATATGCATTCCTCTGTCCGGCTTACGCTTACCGGTTACGGACAGTCGCCTTGTGATGCTACTTTTGTTGACGAAACTTACCTCCAGATTAATAAACCTGCAGTATGCTTTGCTGGAGTCGGTGCAACCATTTGTGCCAACGAAACCTACACCACCTGTGCTACCGCTTCTTATCAAAATACCGTAAAGTGGTCTACCAGCGGTGACGGCACCTTTTCTGACGACACCCAATTAATTACCACCTATACCCCCGGACCTAATGACAAAATCACAGGCAAACCACGTCTAACCTTGTGCGTTACCTCTATTGCTCCGTGCACAGGATCCAAATACTCGAGGATGGATCTTTGGATTAAACCCGAACCGACAGTAAATGCTATCGATGATTTTGCCATCATCAACACTGATATAATTCCGCTTAATGCCACTGCTTCTTCCTATTCATCTTTACAATGGTCAACTTCAGGCGATGGAACTTTTGCCGAGGCTCAGCAAGCTGCTACAAATTATTATCCGGGACCGGATGATATCGAGATTGGTACCGTCATTCTCGGTTTACAGGCCAACCCGCTGGCACCCTGCGCCACACCAGCACAAGATGAACTAATGGTTAGTCTTGTAGAAGGTGCTAAAGCCAATGCAGGCCCGGATTTAACGATCTGTGGTGCCACCACGGTAACTTTACAAGGCAGTGCCTCCAATTACGTTTCAGTGCTTTGGTCTACCTCGGGCGATGGCACCTTTTCCAACGCCAATCAACTGACAACGCAATACACCCCCGGAACTGACGACGAAGCGTCCGGTGAGGTAGTACTAACACTCACACCCTTTGGTGAGCCACCTTTTGTAAACGGAAATCCTGATCACAAGACCGTGACTATCCTCCAACCTGCAGTTGTGAATAAGATTATTGCGCTGACGGCAGTTTGTCAAACACAAGCAATAAATCTCTCGGCTACAGCCTCACATTATGCTTCTCTGATGTGGACATCCTCCGGCAACGGGGCCTTTAACAACACTTCAATAATAAACCCGCAATATACTCCAGGAACGGTGGACATAGCCAATGGCAGCGTGGTGATTACCGTTACGGCAGCTTCGGTTGCGCCTTGTTCGGGCAATGCCACGAAGAGTAAAACGATACAGATAAAACATGCGCCTGTGGCAAATGCAGGAAACGACGTCACCGTTTGCCAGGGAACGCAAGTTCCGGTTAACGGAACTGCCCAGCACAATGGTAGTATCCTTTGGACGACAACAGGAGACGGCGTTTTTGCAAACCCGCAACAATTAGCAACCAGCTATATTCCCGGAAACGGCGATGTGCAGTCAGGAACCGTAACGTTTACACTAACAGCAGCAGCCATACAACCATGTACAGTTTCTGCAGCAGATCAGCTTGTGGCTAAAATATTCAAAAATCCGGTTTGCAATGCAGGTATCGATATTGTTTCCTGCGAAAGAGAGCCCATTGCGATAAGCGGCACCGCAACCAACTATAATTCTTTGGTTTGGGAAACCACCGGTAGCGGCACTTTTGCAAACAAATATGCAAAGAACACAACTTATCATCCCTCCGATCAAGATGTAACAAATGGCGGCGTCACACTTACACTAAAAGCGCTGCCCATGACGCCTTGCCAGATAACCGCTGAGGATAGCAAGCTGATCACTTTATCGGTTTCGCCAATCGTTGTTGCTGGCAACAATATCATCGTTTGCGAACAACAAAGTGTGCAGCTTAACGGAACAGCTACCAACGCCCAATCCGTTATTTGGAGTTCGGATGGAAATGGCGTTTTCGCTAATGCATCATCCTTATCAACCACCTATACACCCGGTAACCTTGACATTACGAATGGCAAGGCGGTGCTTCACTTAACTGCAATTTCCGGAAATGCTTGCAACAATGTAACCGGTTCCCTCACTGTTTCCATTATTAAAAATCCTGTGGTGAATGCCGGCAACGACGGACAAGTGGCTCTCGGCAGCAGCTTTAAAACCAATGAAGCATCAGCAATACATACCAACAGCACGCTGTGGACAACACCTAATGGCGATGGTATCATTCAAAATGCAAATGCTATTAAGGCAACATACGTTCCGGTGGAAGCTGACTATTATGCCGGTGTTGTTACCCTTATTCTTACAGCAGCACCTATCAATCCCTGTATTACATCTGTTTCTGATGAAATAAATCTCATCGTTACTTCCGGATGTGAAGACGCCACAGCTGTTGCCGGAGCAGATATGGAAATCTGCTACTATCCAAATACACCCATAACTCTGGCGGCAGCGACAGCACAAAATCACGCATCGCTGCTTTGGACTACGCAAGGTGACGGCACTTTTAGCAATGCCACTCAGCTGCATCCAAACTATACACCCGGAAATGGAGATGCCCAAAATGGCTTTGTAATTTTAAATCTTTTGGCCAGGGGCACAGGCGTTTGCAATGATGCCACAGATCAAATAAAAATCGTCCTTATCCAACCTGCTACGGTGGATGCAGGAATTGACGCTACAATTTGTGTCAATCAATCATTTAATACAAACGGAGCGGCCTCCAATACCGAAGCCCTTCAATGGACAACCTCCGGAGATGGCAGCTTTGCCATTCCCAATCAATTAAAAACAACATATTTACCGGGCACAGCCGATAGAGTTGCCGGTCAGGTTCAATTATGCCTCAGTGCCGAAGGCCTTCAGAGCTGCCCCGCCGTTTCTGATTGCATGACCCTACACTTTCAACCATTGCCAACGATTTTTGCGGGATCGGATTTAACACTCATCGTCGGTGATCTTTATAATACAAATGTGGCTCAGGCCTATAATTTTTCATCATTATTATGGAGTACTTCCGGCGACGGCACCTTTACGAATCCTTTGAAATTGTCGACCATCTACACGCCCGGACAAATGGATTGTCAAAACATGGTTGTAACGCTTACGCTGACGGCCTACTCAAAAAGCCCTTGCATGGGTAGTATTCAGGATGATTTGGTGATCACTTTCGTGAATGGATGCGAAGACGCCACGGTTGATGTTGGTCCCGACAGAACAGTATGCGAATCGGCCAATGTTGACTTGGGAGGAGTTGTGCAAAACCAGACTTCAGTGCTCTGGAATACCAATGGCGATGGAACCTTCGATGCTTCCGCAAATATTGATGCTACTTATTTCCCCGGCACAGCCGACCTCGCTAATGGCAATGTTCAGCTTTGTCTTACAGCTTTTGCTAATGGCGAATGCAACGACGCCACCGACTACTTAAACATCACCTTTGGGAAGGCTCCGATTGCAAATGCCGGTCCTGATATTTCGACATGTAAAACCAATGCTTTCGTAAAGCTAAATGGTCAGGCACAAAACAACGAGTCGTTTCAGTGGATAACGCTGGGAACGGGCTATTTTGTTCCGCCGACAAGTAGCACCCCCAAATACTTCTTTAGTGGCCTGGACAAAGAAGTGGGCGAAGTACAGTTGATCTTTGCAGTCACTAATGCTGCATGCGGTACCGCCGCTGACACAATGACCATAACCCTCCTCAACCCACCGCTCGTTTCCGCCGGCGCCGATGCTACCATTTGCGCAAGCCAGCCCTTTACAAATAATGATGCTACCGCAACGGATTTTTCGGCACTGCTCTGGAGTACCAATGGCGATGGTACTTTTGATGATGCCTCGATGCTTCATGCTACCTACACTGCAGGTACTATCGACGCGGCTGCCGGCACAGTAACACTAACGCTGGCGGCTGACGGCCAGTCAGATTGCCAGCAGGCACAAAGCAGCCACACGCTTACGCTGATTCCTTCGGCTTACGCCAATGCAGGCGAAGATCGCACCATCTGCGAAACGGGAACTGTGAGCCTTACAGGCCAGGCTGCCAATTATGAAAGCTTATTGTGGGAAACCACCGGCGACGGCACCTTTGCTAACGCTGCTGCTTTGAACACTATCTATTTCCCGGGAGCCGGTGATCTTACTCTCAGGTACTTGGAAATTAGCCTCACGGCTTACGCTGCAGGCAATTGCGGAGACGATTTCAGCGAATTACAAATTAACATCTTACCTGCGCCCTTCACCAATGCCGGCAACAACCAGCAAATTTGTGCAGGTGAGCAGGTGCAATTATCGGCCACAGCCGCCAATTACGACGGTTTGTTATGGAGCACCAATGGCGACGGGATTTTCAGCAATCCGTCGGCGCTTAGCGCAATGTACACACCCGGCGCTACCGACTTATCCTCCGGAGGCGTCACTTTGTGCCTCACTGCTGTGGGTACCGAACCCTGCGGCGAAGTGATGGATTGTTTAGAAATCGACATCATAGCGCTCCCCACAGTAAATGCCGGAGCCGATGCCACGCTTTGCCAAAACAAAACATTGCTGCTCACGGGCAACGCTGCAAATTATAGCTCACTACAGTGGACAACAGCAGGCGATGGTACATTTACCAATACATCCGGAGCCAACGCTCAATATTATCCGGGAAATGGGGATATTTCAGCCGGAAATGTGGTGATATGCCTGAATGCTCAGGGACTGTCAGGGTGTGGAATTGCTAACGATTGTATGGTGCTCACCCTGCAAAAGAACCCGGTGGTTTTTGCCGGCAACGATGCCACCATCGATCAGGGCAGCAGCTTTCAAACCCTTCAGGCTAATGCCCAGAACTACTCCTGGTTAGAATGGAGCACTTCGGGAAGCGGAACTTTTGCTAACCCGCTGCAGGCAGTCACTACCTACACTCCGTCGCAGGCCGATTGCCAAAACCAGCCGGTGACACTTACCCTTACTGCATTACCCAAAAACCCATGTACCGCGTCTGTAAGCGATGCGCTTTTGTTAACCATCAACATCCTGGATCTTATGGCAGATGCGGGGGATGATGCTGTGATTTGTTCAGGCCAGAATTTGCAACTTGCAGCTCAGGCCATCAACTACAGCACACTGCAATGGAGCACCAGCGGCAACGGAACTTTTGACGATGCTACAGCTCTGAATCCTATTTATATCCCATGTTCATCTGATGCTTTCAACGGACCGATAACACTGTGCCTGAAAGCTTTTGGCAACGATGCCGGTCAAAGCATCACCGATTGCCTTACGCTTACCTTTCAGCACCTGCCCATAGCGTTTGCCGGATCGGATAACACGGTTCCCATCGACGAAGGCTGCCCCCTTCATGAGTCTTTTGCTGAAAATTATGAAACCATTCAATGGTACACTTCCAACGGAATGGGAATGTTCGACAAAGAAAATATTTTGCATCCTACCTACTATGCCTCACCCATGGACATTACGCAAAGCGAAATATTCCTATACATGGCTGTTTCGCCAATGAGCCCATGTGAGATTGGTGACGAAGACATGGTAGCTGTGAAATTTGTAAACGGTTATGCCAACGCAACGGCCTATGCCGGAGCCGACATGCACCTCTGCAAGGGCCTCGAAACTGAGGAGGTTTCCCTTACAGAAGCGGTAGCTGAAAACTTTAGCAGCATCCTGTGGAGTACCGGCGGCACTGGAACTTTCAATTATGATCACATCAGCCGCCCCCAATATTATCCTTCAGAACAGGATCTCGCCAATGGATCGGTAACCCTAACCATGTCGGTAGCAGCTTTCGGTACCTATGCCCCTGCCACCGATCAGATTGTACTTTATTTTGATGAAATGCCTCAAGTTTGGGCAGGAAACGACATGACGGTGTGCAGCACGGATAATCTGCAGCTTTATGGCACAGCAAGTAATTACGCATCACTTACCTGGACCACCACAGGCGATGGCGTATTTGTAAATGGCAATACACCGCAGGCCACTTATTATCCGGGACCCGGAGATGTAATAGTTCCCAGCGTTACGCTATGTCTGGAAGCCGAAGGCTATGGCGAATGTTTTTCGGCCAGCGACTGCATGACGGTAACCTTTGTGCCAGTTCCGGGAGTTAGTGCCGGGATTGATGCAGCAGTATGTGCCGGCAGTTCACATTTGCTCCAGGGTACAGCATCAAACTTTGCAAGTGTACTATGGACCACTGCAGGCGACGGCAACTTTGATAATGCCACGCTGTTGCAGGCGAAATACACTCCCGGAGCAGCCGATATACTTTCCGGCAGCGTTAAGCTGTGCCTTACTGCACAAGGATTGATGGGATGCCCCGAAAACACAAGTTGCATGACTATCACAATACAACGAAACCCGATAGCTAATGCCGGTCAGGATGCAGTAGCTATTACCGGCCAGCAATATCTCATCAACGACGCCACCGCACAATTTCATTCAGCAGTACAGTGGATCACAAGCGGGGATGGTATCTTTGGGAATGCCGGTGAGCTAAACACCACCTACACGCCGTCAGCATTTGACGAGCAGCAACAGCAAGTAACGCTCACGCTCCAGGCAGCTCCGATAAATCCTTGCACCGTTGCAGCGAGCGACGAGAAGCAGCTTACCATTACACCCGATTGCCAGGATGCTATTGCTGATGCCGGCACTGATCTCACCGTTTGTTATGGCGGCGCCATAGCGCTTAGCGCAACAGCTCAAAACCATACCGGAGTAGAGTGGAATACCAATGGCGATGGAACCTTCGATGCTTCCGCAAATATTGATGCTACTTATTTCCCCGGCACCGCCGACCTCGTTAATGGAAATGTTCAGCTTTGCCTCACCGCTTTCGCTAATGGCGAATGCAACGACGCCACTGATTGCATAGAAATTACCTTTGGCACCGTTCCCATTGTAAATGCCGGTGAGGATGTCACCATTTGTACTACAGAAGATTTTATTCAACTGGAGGGTATTGTTATTAACGGTGATAATTATCAATGGATTTCCACCGGACAGGGATATTTCGATCCGACCAATCAACTTGTGACGAAATATATCTTCAGCAGGTACGATAAAATTGATGGGTATGTAGATTTGATTCTGGCGGCCACTAAAAGCCCTTGCCCAACGGTGTATGATACCTTACACGTTACTTTCAATCCCGATCCTATTGTTTATGCCGGGGAAGATGCTACCATTTGTGGCAACGATGAATACCTAATTTTTGAAGCTTTTGCTGCCGAATACCAAAGCCTGGAATGGACGACTTCGGGTGATGGCACTTTTGAAGATGCAACCGCACTCAATACAATTTATTATCCAGGGTCGGGTGATATTGACGCCGAAACCATTGAGCTGCAACTGATCGCATATCCTCTGGAGGGATGCGCTCCAGATGCAAGTTCGTTTATGCTTACGCTAATTCCGTCGGCTTACGCCAATGCTGGAAGCGATCTTACCATTTGTGAAACGGAAATTGCCAGTCTTTTTGGTCAGGCTTCCGGATATGAAAGCCTGCTGTGGGAAACCAGCGGCGACGGAATCTTTGGCAATGCTGCTGCACTCAACACCACTTATTTGCCGGGAGCCGGAGATCTTACGCTCGGTCAGGTAGAAATCAGCCTCACCGCATTCTCATCAGGGAATTGCGGCGACGCTGTCAGCGATATGCTGATTACAATCTTACCTGTACCCACCGCCAATGCAGGCAATAGCCAGCATATTTGTGCGGGCGACCAGGTGCAGTTGTCGGCCACTGCTGCCAATTATGCCAGCCTGTCGTGGAGTACCAGCGGCGACGGCGTATTCAGTAATCCTTCGGCGCTTAGCGCAATGTACACACCCGGTGAAACTGATCTGCAGAATGGATTTGCAGAGTTGTGTCTGACCGCGGTTTCAGCTGCTGCCTGTGTTGATGCTTATTCCTGTATCGAAATTGTTATCGAAAGCAGCCCGGTTGCTAACGCAGGTGCTAATGCTGTGATTTGTCAAAACCAAAATTATCAGCTATCAGCTAATGCAGAAAACCACAGCAGCATCGCATGGAGCACCCTGGGCGACGGGTCGTTTGATAATGCAGCTTCACCCGCTGCCATTTACACGCCGGGAGCTGCAGACATCAGCCAAGGAAGCGCAGTGCTGATACTTACAGCTTTCGCTGATGGCGTATGTGCCGATGCAACAGATGAAATGTTGCTTACCATTCAACTCTTGCCTGTGATTAATGCCGGAACGGATTTCACCATCTGCGAAAGCAACTTTGCGCAATTGAATGCCACGGGAACAAATTACAGCAGCATATTGTGGATAACCATAGGCGATGGAACTTTTGATGATGCCGCACTGCCACAAGCTATTTATTTTCCGGGTGTAAATGATGTTTCAAATGGCTTTGCCAATCTCACCATCACCGCGCAGGGAATTTTACCTTGTACACAAAGCACCGACGATTTGCACATTACACTGCAACCTGTTCCGGAAGTAGCTGCAATGGAAAATGCTTCCATCTGTCCGGATCAAAGCATAACTGTTGAAGGTTTTGTTACTCATTATCAATCGGTATTTTGGAGCACTACAGGCGATGGAACTTTTGCAACGCCACAGACGCTCACTTCGGTATATTTTCCGGGTACCAACGACATAGAAACAGGAGGCGCTCAATTATGCCTTACCGCCATAGGACTTTATGATTGCGGTAACGCACAAGCCTGCATGCAGCTAACCATTATCAGCCTGCCGGAAGTAACAGCCGGCAACGATGTTACGATTTGCAACACCGGTATCGTGGAGCTTTCGGCACAAGCCAATAACTATGAAACGCTGCAATGGATGTCGGATGGCGACGGAACCTTCAGTGCCAGCACGGCACTCCTCGGCACCTATGCTCCCAGCGCTAATGATATTGCTGTCGGAAGTGTAAAACTCTGCCTCAATGCTTTTGCAGCAAATGGTTGTGGTCAATCGCAGGATTGCCTGATCGTTACTCTGGAAGCTCCGCCGACGGCTGATGCGGGAATTGATCAGACACTTTGCGTGAATCAAAATGCAACTGTTTCGGGCGTAGTCACAAACGTAACGTCAGTGCTTTGGTCGACCAGCGGAGACGGTACTTTTGGAAATTCATCTGCTCTTACCACAATCTATTATCCGGGTGCAGCAGATTATGTAAATTTAAGTGTGGAACTGTGCCTTACAGCAAATGGTAATGGCATTTGCGATCCGGTGAGTGATTGTGTTGAAATGACTTTCCAGCCCGGCCCAACAGCTTTTGCCGGAAATGATGTAACGTTGTGTGCCAATCAAAATGTACCACTACAGGCAGCTGCCACCGAATACTCATCCGTATTTTGGAGTACCAGTGGGACGGGTAGTTTTAGTAATCCACAGATATTGAACCCCACTTATTTCCCAAGCCAGGCTGATAAAAATAATGGTTTCGTTCAGCTAACTATCAGAGCAAATGGAGCCAACGGATGCGGCTACGTCACGGATGCCGTCGCAGTTACGTTTGTTCCGGTACCTGTAGCCAATGCCGGTGCTGATGCAACTACCTGCCAAACTACTCCTTATCTTTTGAATGGATCAGCACAAAATACCATCTCCATGCAATGGGCTACCAATGGGGATGGTACTTTTGATAACCCTGCATCAGCTGTTACCGCTTACACTCCGGGTACCAACGATGTTGTGGTTGGTTATGTAAATCTTTGCCTGCAAGCCATTGGTCAGTCGCCATGTGGTGCTGTAAACGATTGCATGAAACTCACCATCATGAAATCGCCCACCGTAAATCCGGGTGCAGATATCGTGAGTTGTGGCGGAAATCAGGTTTCGCTGCAGGGGCAGGCTGCCAACCAGCAGGCGGTGCTGTGGAGCACCAATGGAGATGGTACCTTTGCCAATACCGGCGCTTTATCTTCTAAATATTTCCCCGGCACTGCCGACATCAGCAATGGCGGTGCTGAACTTTGTCTCACAGCTTTTGGAAAAGCAAATTGCGACGCGGTTTCTGAGTGTCTTACCCTTTCCATTGTTGACATTCCGGTAGCTTATGCCGGCGTGGATGCAACCATTGAGCAGGGAGATAGCTACCAGCTGCAGGATGCCTCCGCCGAAAATTACAGCCAGATCATCTGGCATACTTCCGGAAACGGTGTGTTTACCGATGTAAATGATCTCAACACCATTTATACGCCAAGTAATTATGATTTTGGGCAAGACGGCGTAATGCTGACGCTCGAAGCTGAACCGGAAAATCCATGCAACGTGTCGGCAACTGATGAAATGATGTTGACAATTGAGAGAACTGGATGTATCGATGCCGAAGCTGATGCAGGCGCCGATTTGACGATTTGCACAGGCCAAAGCATTGAAATGGAAAATGCAGAGATATACTTTGCTGAATCTGTTCTGTGGAAAACCTCTGGTGATGGTACCTTCGATAACGCCACCCTGCAACATCCTGACTATTTCCCGGGACCAACTGACGATGCTGTCGGAAAAGTTACACTTAGCGTAAATGCTTTTGCAGTTCCTCCATGCCAGGATGCTACCGATTTTCTGGAGCTGACCATTCTGCAAAACGCTGTTGCTTATGCCGGTGGTAGCAATACCATCCCGGAAGGCATGCCGTATGAAATCACAGATGCCTGGGCTGAAAACGCTTCGATGATTTTGTGGTACACTACCAACGGAATGGGCACGTTCCTAAACAGTACTTCCGTAAATGCTGGCTACTTTCCGTCGTCCTTCGATTATTATCAGGACACCATTCATTTGATCATGGCTGTTGCCTCAATTAATCCATGCATTCTTGAAGATACCGATGAGATGGCTCTCTCCTTTTCAGAGACCGGAGAGGATGCCCAGGTTGATGCAGGTGCAAACGTCATCATCTGTGGAAACGATAGCATTGTTGCCTTATCGGGTTCTGCAACCTATTACAACACTTTGCAATGGACTACCAGCGGCGATGGTACCTTTAATCATCCCAATTCTGCTAAGGGTAGCTATAATTTAGGTGCTGCCGACCAGGAAGCTGATGAAATTACACTCTATCTTCAGGCCAGTGCTTTTGACGAATATGCCTGTGCTATCGACAGCCTGACGATAACAAAGCTTGCTGGTCCGCTGGCAGAAGCTGGTTCGGATAAAACCGTATGCGAGGGATGTGTAATTGAAACCTCCCTGGCTTACGCCGAAAATTATGCAAGCCTACTCTGGACTACCAGCGGCGACGGGACTTTTGATGATGCCTCTGCTCTCATAACGATGTATTCGCCTGGCGCCAGCGATGCGGCAAATGGTGAAGCTAAACTAACGCTTACCGCTTTTGCTCTGGCACCGTGTACAAATCCAGTTAGCAGCAGCTTTGTACTCACCATTGATCCATTGCCAACTTTCCTTATTAATCTTACCGATACCTATGTAGTCATTGGCGAAAGAATCATATTTAATGTGGAAGTTGAGTATGCAACAAGATACCAATGGTATGGCCCGGATGGAATGAAAGATGGCAGTGGATTGCCGAAGTTGCTTATTGATCAGGCTGTCGCCGAGGACGAGGGGTATTATTATTGTGAAGTTAGCAATGCTTGTGGAACCATCTGCAGTAACGTGGTTTATCTGGAAGTATATGAACAACAAACAGTAATGGTTCCGGCGGGTTGGAGCGGAATATCGTCCTGGATCGTTCCGGGCAACCCCGACATCGAAGCGATCTTTGCTCCTTATCAGGATGACCTCATCCTGGCACGGAACTATAGCGGGATGTATTATCCGCAAGTAAACGTTAATACCTTGAATTTGTGGAACACACAAACCGGGTATACGGTGAAATTTGTTAATGACGTGACCTTTAAGCTGGCGGGTAATAACAACACCAATCGCACTATCGAAATGTTTGCAGGATGGAATTACCTTCCTGTGATCAGCAGCTGTCCCGTGGATATCGCTACTTTGTTTGCTGATTTTGATACACAAATTCAGGTGATAAAAGAGATCGCCGGGACAGGTGTATATTGGCCGTCATTTGGCATCAACACCATTGGTGAGTTGCAATCGGGTCGTGCTTACGAAATTAGAGCACTCCAACCTTTCAGTATGACCTTTGCCGATTGTGACGGATTAAAATCGTCAGTCGGAGCAGCACATCTGCAACCCACATATGACACCCCCTGGAACGATGTCAACTATTCGCCGGCCTCGCACAGCATTGCCATCCACGACGATCTGGCTGCCATGCTTCAGCCTGGCGATATCCTGGGCGCATTTACTGCTTCCGGAATTTGTGCCGGAGCGCATCAAATGAGTGATTTTGGAAATGCCATCGTTCTTTTCGGCGATGATGCGCTCACTAACGCAACAGATGGTTTTACCGAAAATGAAATCATCCGGTTTGAAGTGGTTCGTCCATCAACCGGTGAGCAATTCGCTTTGGAAATTTCCTACGATCAGGCGTATGCCTGCCACAACGGAAGGTTCGTTTCGGGAGGCGTGTCGGCTATCCACAAAGCTTCGGCAACGGCTATCCTTACGCCCGATGATGCTAAGCCAATTTCTGTTTATCCCAACCCGGCGTCAGGAGTAGTGTTTGTTTCGGGTGTAAAAAGTGATATGCAGATAGAACTTCGAAACGTCAACGGACAGGTGCTGCAAACCATCCCATGCCAATCGGCCATAGGTGGTAATGATCGTGTGGCTGTTGATGTATCATCTTTTGCTTCCGGGGTTATTTACATGCGTATTTACAACGAAACGCACGTAATCCATCGCAAGCTGATTGTGAACTAATTCTTTTCTGATTCTGATAAAAAACCCGGGGCATGCTCCGGGTTTTTTTATGAATGATTTCAGTTCAAATGCAGGTTGGAAAACAGAGTTACACCACCTCTGCCACTACAAAGGTGCTTCCGCCAATAAAGATCAGGTCGTCGGGATGCGCCTGCTGCCGGGCGGCCTGCCAGGCTTCACGGACGGTAGGGTAAGCTGTGCCGCGAAGCTGCCACTTTGCACCCATCTGCGCCAGCTCTTCGGCAGGCAAGGCGCGCGGAATGTTTGCTCTACAGAAATAATAACGAGCATCTTTGGGCAGCAGCTTCATCATAGCATCCAGGTTTTTATCATTTACCACACCAATAACCATGTGAAGCTCACGATGAGGCGTAGCGTTAATGTTATCCACAACCATTTGTAAACCATGTGCATTATGGCCGCTGTCGGCGATGGTGAGCGGCCGGGTGGAAAGAACCTGCCACCGGCCACGTATGCCGGTATTAGCAACCACATTCTCGATCCCGGCAGCTATGATTTCTTTAGAAATTTTAAAACGGGTATTGTCGAGCTGACGAATGGCTTCGAGTGCGGTGCACAAATTTTTGTATTGATAACTTCCTTGCAGCGGTAGTTTAGTTGTCAGAAAAGGCTGGTGTTGATATTTGATTTCTACGTGTTGCTGTTCGTTAAAAGTTGTCTGCCAGTTCTGGTCGGCATAGGTTATAGGAGCGGAGCGCTCGCGGGCAATCATGTCAAAAGTGGTTTTTATCTCCGGCTGCGTTTCGCCAATTACCACCGGAACCCCTTGCTTAATGATGCCGGCTTTTTCAGTTGCAACTTTTGTCAGGCTGTCGCCCAAAAATTGGGTATGGTCCAAACCAATGTTTGTGATCACCGATACCAATGGCGTGATCACGTTGGTCGAATCCAGCCGTCCGCCCATACCGACCTCCACCACAGCAATATCCACCTGCTCGTCGGCAAAATAGCGAAAAGCCATTCCTACCGTCATTTCAAAAAATGAAAGCTCTATCTCTTCGAGCATGTGCCGGTGTTGATCGATAAAGGCAACCACCTTTTCTTCGGGGATTTCATGGCCATTAATTTTAATGCGTTCTCTGAAATCCCTGTAGTGTGGCGAAGTATAAAGTCCTGTTTTAAAACCGGCTTCCTGCAGCACACTGGCCACAAGATTGCTCGCAGAGCCTTTGCCATTGGTGCCAGCCACATGTACGGCAGCAAATTGTCGTTCGGGGTTACCCAGATGGCTGCAAAGCGAAAGCGTATTATTAAGATCGGCTTTGTAGGCCGCGCCGCCAATGCGCTGATACATGGGCAGCCGGGCAAACATATATTCGAGGGTTTCACAGTACGTCATCATCACTTTGTATGTTTTAAAAACCACGCAAAAGTAGGGAAACCGTAGTATCATCTTTTTGACGTTTCGAGATCCTGGTGGACGCTTGAAAGTCGGGGGCAGGCGACAACTTTCTATCGTCCGAAGGACATAGAAACGTTAAAAGGAGAAAAAACATCCTCTTGCCTCCTGTTGCCAAAATCTATAAATTTGCCCGCTGTTTACAACGCATTCTATTTTTATTAATAAAAAAAACAAAAATGAAGAAGATTATTCTGGGGCTGATGCTTTTTAGCTTCTTTGCCACACAAGCTCAAAACAAGCTGTTCGATTACTCCGACTACATGAACCGGGAGATTTACCCCAAATCCATCAGCAACCTGCAGTGGCGTGGCTCCACGCAAGCATTTACCTACATCGACAATAATTCCTTGATCCAAAAACAGAGCGATGATCCGGCTACAGCCGATACGCTTTTGCGGCTTGATGCGCTAAACGAAGCCATTGAAAAGGCAGGTGCAAAATCCCTTCGTCGTTTTCCCGGCATCAGCTGGCTCGACGAAATCCGGTTTTATTTCAGGGATAATCAACATCTTTATGCTTTTAATATCGCCGACAGCACGCTGAAAGATGCCAACCATTATCCCGAAGAAGCCGACAATTTGGAAATCAGCAAAGAAACCCTCAATGTTGCTTACACAATCGAAAGCGGTCTGTATGTTACTGTCGATGGAAACGAAACGGTGATAGCCAAAGGTGACGACGATATTCTATACGGCCATGTTCCGTCGCGCAACGAATTCGGCATAAACCAGGGATCGTTCTGGTCGCCCGATGGCAGTCGCCTTGCTTTTTACCGCACCGACCAGTCGGAAGTATTGCGCTATCCGTTGGTGGATTTATATCAGCCTTTGGCCACCGCCAGCCCGATCTGCTATCCGGCGGCAGGGGGCAAAAGCCAGAAGGTAAAGCTGGGGATTTTTAATACGGCACTCAACGAAATTACCTATCTGAATACTGCCGGGTCAGAAAACCAATACCTCACCTCCGTCACCTGGGCGCCGGATGGCAAAAGCATTTTTGTGGGCATCCTCAACCGCGACCAGAACTGTTTTACCATGAACCGTTACGATGCCGCCACCGGACAGCATCTGCTGACGCTCTTTACCGAACAAAACGAACGATATGTGGAGCCACAGCACGACCTTTATTTTCTGCCCGGCGATGCACAGAAGTTTATCTGGCAAAGCTGCCGCGACGGATGGAACCATCTTTATCTTTACCAAACCGATGGCAAACTTATCCACCAGATCACCAGTGGCGAATGGGAAGTAACCGACCTTTTCGGGCTCGACTGCGAAGGGAAAACGGTTTATTACGAATCTACCGCCGCCAGCCCGCTGGAGCGCCAGCTTTATGCAACCGTGCTGAGCAGCGGCCGCACCACACGACTCACGCAGCAGGAAGGGGTTCATACTATCATCGCTTCCAATGGCATGAAATATTTTATCGACATCTTCAGCAGCACCGACATGGCGCGCGCTTATTATCTTTTAGATAATAATGGAAATACACTCGAAACACTTTTGCAGGATGCCGACCCGTGGAAGGATTATGCCGTGGGTGAGATGGATATTTTCACACTTGAAGCCGACGATAGCGAAACCGATCTCTGGTGCCGCCTGATAAAACCCGCGGATTTTGATCCTTCAAAAAAATACCCGGCGCTCGTGTATGTTTACGGAGGTCCGCATGCCCAGCTCATCGACAAGTCGTGGACGGGTGGTGCCGGTTTTTGGCTCAACCTGATGGCGCAGCAAGGATACGTGGTTTTCACACTCGACAACCGGGGATCGGCCAACCGCGGCTTTGCATTCGAAAGCATTATTCACCGGCAATGTGGCGAAATAGAGATGGCCGATCAAATGAAAGGGGTGGAATATCTGCAATCGCTGCCGTATGTTGATCAGGAACGTATGGGAATCGACGGCTGGAGCTATGGTGGTTTTATGACGATGTCGATGTTTTTGCGGCATCCGGGAATCTTCGCAGCAGCCTGTGCCGGTGGCCCGGTTATCGACTGGAAATGGTACGAGGCTATGTATGGTGAGCGCTACATGGATACGCCCATGCAAAATCCCGAAGGCTACCGAAAATCCAGCCTGCTCAACTATGCCGATCAGATCGACGGACATCTGCTGATGATCCATGGCACCAACGATCCGGTCGTGATGTGGCAAAACAGCCTGATGTTTCTCGATGCAGCCATCGAAGCGGGCAAGCAGGTGGAATATTTTGTTTATCCCGGCTCCGGACACAACATGGGCGGCAAGACTCGGGTGCATCTTTTTGAAAAAATCGCAACTTTCTTCAACAACTATCTGAAATAGGAAGGGATTTAAAAAAGGAAGAAAGACTGTCTAAAAAAGTCCGTTAGTTCGGTTCTAAAAGAACGAGGAAGAGAGCAGCAGGTGCTTTCTTCCTCGTTTTTGTTCCGTTTGTTATTAAAACACCACTATTTTATCTCACTTCCATTCGCGAAATCATCGGGTGGCGCTACAAAACCCAGGGAGCCGTCGTGGTTTTCGGCCATCAGTATCATGCCCTGCGACTCGATGCCACGCAGAGTGCGGGGAGCCAGATTAACGAGTATGCTAACCTTGCGACCAATGAGTGTTTCGGGTTCAAAATATTCAGCTATCCCTGAAACTACAGTGCGCTGGTCGATGCCGGTATCTATTTTGAGCTTGATCAGTTTTTTAGTTTTGGCTACTTTCTCGGCTTGCAAAATGGTTCCGGTTCGTATGTCGAGGCGGGAAAAGGTATCATAGTCGATGTCGGGTTTTGCCGGTGCAGCTGGTGGTGCAACGCCATCGTTTTGTTTTTTGGTATCGAACAGTTTTTGCACCTGCCGCTCGATGGTGGCATCTTCTATTTTTTCAAAAAGCAATTCGGGCGTGTTTAGCTGGTGATCGTCAGGCAGCAGTTGTATATTTCCCGCATCTTTCCATTTCAGCTCCGGAAGATTTAGCATCGCTGCCAGTCGGGTGGCGGTGTGTGGCAAAAACGGTGCGATAACAATACTCAGGTTGGCACAAATCTGAAGCGACAGATTGATAATAGTTTTTACACGTTCCGGTTCAGTCTTATAAATCTTCCAGGGTTCGCTGTCGGCCAGGTACTTGTTGCCCAGTCTGGCAAGATTCATCATCTCAGCCAGCGATTCCCGGAATTTGAAGTTCTCCAGGCTGCGACCAATGCGTTCAGGAAAAGTTGCCAGGTCATCGATGGCAGTTTTGTCATAATCCGTAAATTCACCCGCCGCCGGTACTTTGCCGTCATAATATTTTTGCGTAAGCACCAAAGCACGGTTCACAAAGTTGCCCAAAATGGCTACCAGCTCGCTGTTGTTTTTGGTCTGAAAATCCTTCCACGTAAAGTCGTTATCTTTGGTTTCGGGCGCATTGGCCGTGAGCACATAGCGCAGCACATCCTGCTGGTTGGGGAAATCCACCAAATATTCGTGCAGCCAAACTGCCCAGTTGTTGGAGGTGGAAATCTTGTCGTTCTCCAAATTCAAAAATTCAAACGCCGGCACATTGTCGGGCAGAATGTAGGAGCCTTCGGCGTGAAGCATGGCCGGGAAGATGATGCAGTGAAACACGATATTGTCTTTGCCGATAAAATGTATCAGCCGCGACTGCGGGTCTTTCCACCACTTTTGCCAGTCGCCACCGGTTTGTTGTGCCCACTCTCGCGTAGCCGAGATGTATCCGATGGGTGCATCAAACCAAACATAAAGCACTTTTCCTTCGGTGCCGGGTAGGGGAACTTCTACGCCCCAGTTGAGGTCGCGGGTAACGGCGCGTGGCTGTAGACCGCTATCGATCCACGATTTTACCTGCCCATACACGTTGGGCTTCCAGTCATTTTTATGACCTTCAAGAATCCATTTGCGCAGCCAGGGCTCATCTTCGTTGAGTGGCAGGTACCAATGGCGCGTTTCTTTGAGCACAGGTACGTTGCCGCTGAGTGCTGATTTAGGATTGATAAGTTCGGTGGGGCTGAGGGTAGAGCCACATTTCTCGCATTGGTCGCCGTAGGCTTTTTCGTAGCCGCAGCGCGGACAGGTGCCGGTGATGTAACGATCGGCCAGGAACTGATGGTTTTCCTCATCGTAATATTGCTCGGAAACCTTCTCGACGAAGCTACCCTGGTCGTATAGTTTTTTGAAAAAAGCTGAAGCTGTTTCGTGATGAATTTGGGCAGAAGTGCGCGAATAGACGTCGAAGGAAATGCCAAATTCGGCAAAGGAATCCCGGATCATCGCGTGGTATTTATCCACGATGTCCTGCGGGCTAACTCCCTGCTGCCGCGCCTTGATGGTGATGGGCACGCCATGTTCGTCGCTACCGCCGATAAAGAGCACCTCTTCGCCTTTGCTGCGCAGGTAGCGCACGTAGATGTCGGCAGGAATATAAACGCCGGCCATGTGGCCAATGTGCAGCGGCCCATTGGCATAGGGCAGCGCCGAAGTTACCGTTGTTCTTTTAAAATCCTTTGTTTCGTCAGTATGCATTGTCGCGGTTATTTTTATAAAAAAAGAGGCGCAAAGATAGCGTTTTGAGTTCACTGCAAAAGTGGGGCAATGGGAAGATGATTGCAGTGGGAGTATTGTAAATCGGAACATCATCTGGAACCATGGCGCTGGATTTTAGCTTTGGCTATTACTAACCCTGCCCTTCAGGGCGGGGTTCAGAATAAAATGCACAGATACCTTCGGGCTTTAGCCCGGAATTCTTTATGTCCACATTTTGGGCTAAAGCCCACTATATTTTGCATAGTCTTATAGCCGGACTAAAGTCGCGGGGTTAGTGATTCATGAATTCTTTTGCCCATTGCATCTTGAACTAAGCACAAGTTGACGGCTCTATTTTTAAAAAACCATACTTTCGCGTCTTCATCATACAAATTAATGGAGCTATTATGAAAATCCTGGGTAATCTTATCTGGCTGCTTTTCGGCGGGCTGGCCATTTTTATCGAATACATTCTGGCGGGGGTAGCGCTGTGCATCACCATTATCGGCATCCCTTTCGGGTTGCAGGCATTCAAACTGGGAATATTGGCGCTGTGGCCTTTCGGACAAAAAATCGAATATATGAACCATGCGCCTGGCTGCCTCTCGACGGTGATGAACATCCTGTGGTTTTTTATCGGCGGCATCTGGATTGCGCTCACGCATTTATTTTTTGGCCTTCTGCTGGCCATCACCATTATTGGCATCCCCTGGGCGGGGCAACATTTTAAGATGATGTCGCTGGCACTAACTCCTTTCGGCCGAAGGGTGATGTGAACAAACATCTACTTCTTTCTACTTACTTTTTTCTTCTTTTTACTTACTGCTTTCTTCTTACTAACTACTTCTTTCTGCCTTTTTTCAATCAGCCTGAACTCCTTCTCTGCCACAATGGTGTCAAATAGCCAGAGCTGCAAGCGGTAGTTTCCAGGCGAACGTTTGTCGGGTGAGATGTTAATGGAGCTACTGATGTCGGCCAGGCTGTCGCCGGGATAAAGCGTGATATCTTTTCGGTAACAAGGAGTGCTGTCGGTACCCTGCCAAACTACCGCGAGTTTTAGCTCATGTTTATCAACAATGATAGGGTTTTGAAGTGAAATCTGTGTCCGCACATTGGCCCGTTCCCGGATTTCAAATTCGTTGCCCACATCAATAAGTTCTCCGGTCTTACTATCAGCTTTCCTATAGATTACTATTTCCGCCTTCAACCGTTGCGCCCAGGATTGGATGATGCTATCCATGGGCAGCAAATCAAAATATTGTATTGCCACCATTTCACGAAAGTGATAGAGCCGGATTTGGTATGTTCCGGGGGTACGCGTCTGTGGCGAAACGCTGATGGAGCTTTCCAGCCAACGCGTGCTGTCGTCGGGCAGCAGGTCCATCTGCTTTCGAAACAGCAATTTGTTTTCAATATCCAGCCATTCGATATGGAATATTTGTGGTCGATCAAAATCATCAGCAATCAGATTTTTAATATCAAAAATTGCTCTCACATTATTTTCACCATAAAGCGGAAAGACTGTGGCGGCACCAACGATATTTCCAGTTTCGCTCTTGTAGCTGCGGCACAATGTGATGGTGGAAGCGCTATCATTACCCGGTGTGGAAACTACTGCCGGCTTGTGTTGCCAGCAACCAGACAAAGCCCAAAGCACCGGGAGCAAAAGCAGAATATTGAGTTGATATTTTTTAAGAAAGCTTTTCATACGCATCAAATCATTTTGATGAAATAGTTTTTACTGCGACGCTTCACGCCATAAAACCACCAGCAGAGCGGCAGCATCACCACCAGCATCACCGCCAACCCTATGAATGAAGCCGCGACGCCTCCTTCGCGATAGAAGAAATCCATGCGTTTGACAAAAATCCCCAGGATGGCCAAATGCACTGCATAAAAAAACAAGGGCACCCTTCCGGGGATGATAAACAGGCGCAACAAAGCGGGTGCAAAAGTGTCGATGGTGATGAAGAGTGTAACGCCCGCAACCACTGCTGCAAACGACCATAAATTCATAAAAAGGCTCGGTGGATATTTTTGATCTATGAAAAATGAAACCGTTCCTAAATCTGAAAAACCAAATGTGCTACCCCAACCGCGTTCCATGCGAAGCAGTATGGCCAGTGCAAAAGCAGCTCCTGCCACCACCACGCCAAGAAGAATACGCTGACCGTGGGTTTTATTAATATCCAGCCAACCATTGGCCATCACCGAACCGAGAATGCCGAGGGACAGCCACGGGATAAGCGGATATTTATTGAAGTCGCCCGAAACGACAAAGGTTTGCATCAGCACCCGCTGCCACACCACAGCAGTGTGATAAGGTATCCGCAGCAGAAACACATGCGCCGCGAGCAATACCAGCGCCAGCAACAGCCGCCACTGCCAGCGCCAGTGAACCATCAGCGTAAGCGAAATCATCGACAAGCCAATGGTGGAGATGATGCCCAGGTGCCACGGCTTGAACTCCGCAAAACCACCCCACGCTGCGTTTACAAATATCATTTGCGCAAGCACCAGAAAAATACCCCGCTGTATCAGATGCCACCGTGTGCTAATTGGTTTGCTACCTTTGGCGATGCGCCGCTGAAACGACCACCACACCATGGCGCCGTTCATCATCAAAAACCCGGGGGCACACAAATAGCCGGCATAGCGCAACGCAAACTGACTCCAGTCGGGAAACAGCGGATCGCCCGGGTCGAGGTGATGCCAGATGGCGTTGAAATAATAGGAGCTGTGGCCGAGCAACATCAACACACCGATGAGTCCCCGAAACTGGTCGATGAACAAGAAGCGCTGCTTGGGTGGTGTGGCAATGTTCACAATGGTATTTTGAGTTAGAGCATCCAAATTACAGTCGTGGCGAAATTTGCCTTAAGGATTTATCAATTGGTGACAATAACACCAGGTTTTGCAATCACAATGATTCCCTCCACCTCATCAGCGACATAGATAAAATTGTCATCCATATCCAGATCGAGGGCATAGGAACTTTTGATCTGCGCTATGAGTTTTGGTGCTGTTACATCCGAAACATCTACAATTTGCAAACCGTATAATTCGGCAGCCAGATAAACCAGCCCGTCGCGGTAAACCAACGACTTGACGTAGCCTTTATAATCGAAATTGCTCACAATGTGATAATCGGTGGTATCAGAGATGTCGATGATACAGAAACCTTCGATGCCGCAAGCCACAAAAGCATATTTGTCGTCGTCTGATAACTCCACCGATTGGGCGTAGCCGGGCAAGCTGCACCAGTTGACGCGCGTGTAAACGCCCAGTCCGTTCTGGAGGTCAGAAATATCAAATACCGAGATTCCCATTTCACCGCAGGCCACCACCAGATAGTTGCTGTCGGAAGTACTGGTGCAGCCGTAGGCATAACCGGATGTTTCGATCCCGCCGCGCACGTCGGGCTGTATCGGATAATCGATAGCAGCAATCCTAACCCCTTGCTCACTGATGGGCGTAAACATGTAGTCGCCCATCAGATACATGTCGCGGGCAGGTTTCATGTTCAGGTTATAGACCGTTACGAATGGATTGTAAGGATCGGCCACATTGATGGCAGTGACACCAAAAGCGCCTGCAGCAAGATATACCGCGCTGTCGCGGAAGGCCACCTTTAAGGAATACCCACGTGCGTTTTCGGTGGTAATGGATACCTGCTGTGGATTGGCGGGATCAGAAACATCCAGAATCAGCAGGCCACCCTCGCCCTGCGCTACATACAGCAGCGTGTCGTTGAGTGCCACATCCTGCGCATAAGCAGGCGTGGTATAACGCGCCACCACCATGTAGCCACCAGTTTCGGGTTCATCGGGTTCCAGCACTTCGGCATCATTGGGTTTGCCGCAGCTTATCGCAAGGCCGGTTAGCAGTAGCAGTATCAGGTACAATGGTTTTGTTTTCATCAACTATTATTTTTTTTGTTTTAAAAGATCAATTTTATAAGTCACGGCTATTCCTACCTGGTTCTGGCGGTAATCTTTTTCGTTGGAAACATAGGCTTCATTAAGCCTGTTGGTGGTGCCGGAATCGCGGCCTAACCAGTTGAAATAAGCTTTGACTTTTAATTTCTTCGTTACGCTCAGGTAGTAGTTCAGATAAATGCGCAGATCGTGATCCACGCGGCCAGCGTGCAGCGGGTCGACCAGAACGGACTTTTCGGTTTGAAAATAGGTGTTGTAAAGCACCGCATTGAGCGTAAGGCTATGGAAGTGCTTTTTTACGCGGGGTATCTTCCAGGTCAGGCCCGCGTTTAAGCCATTTTCCACATAGGTGGCATCGCTGTCGTCGGAGGTTTCCCGCGTTTCGCCCGGTTCGTCATAGCCTTTGGCATCCGATGATTCGTACTGGTAAGATAGATCTACTTCAAAATTCCGCGAAAGCGGCTGCGTAACGCGAAGCCGAAACAAGTTGTTCTTGCTATCGTACTCGGTGTAGTGCTTGTTATGGTAATATTGCATGTAGTAATAATACAGCCGTACCCGCGTATCCTTGAAAAAGGTGTACTCGCCAACGAAAGCGTAGTTGTTTTTGGCAAAAGAGTAAGGGGTGAAGCTTTCGGGCGTGTAACCCACTATGGGTATCAGGTCGTCGTCGCGAAAATGGCGGACATAGAAATCGGGAATGTAGCTGTACCTAAAACCTAAACTAAGCCTGCGCGTGATTTCCTGGCTGATACCCACATTGTAAATCTGCCAGTTTTTGATGTCGTTGATCAGATAGTTACTAAAGCTGGCTTCGGCATCAACTATCGTTTTTCGCTTGCCAAAAAGACGGTAAGAAGCTGATAATCCCACGGTGGCGTTCACAATCACATCGTCGTAGGTTCTGATGTGAAAACGGCCTTCGTCTTTATTATTAATAAAACGATCCAGATATTTATATGAATATTTCAGAATGTTGTCGTCGTAAAAAGTGGTCAGGCCAAAGTCGGCTTCCATTTTAAATTTGTTCGACTTCTTTTTCTTTTTCTGAGCCTGCACCCCATTTGCGCAAAGCAAAAAAGCTATCAGTAACAGTAATGTTGACGGCTTCAGAATGCGCATGAACTTTAATAGTAATCGTTTCATTGTTTTCGATATTTGTTGTGAGATCACAAGCCAAATTTTTAATCTTCCAACCCGACATCTTTTTTGGGCAGCAGCATGCGTCCGAGCGCCGTCTGTTCGCTTTTGTCGAGCAGCCTGATTTCGTAGGTGTGCCTGCCATTGGGCACGTCGATTACAAATTCGCAGCCCTTGCCGGGGATAAGCTTAGCGTCGTCTTTGTAGGTGGCCACTTCGGAGCGGCTGCTGCTTAGCATATAAGTGTTGATGATTTTCCCTTTCTCGCTCACCTGCACGCGGTAGTCGATACGTCCGCGCATGTTGTAATTGTTTTCGATACGCGAGAGTACCCGCAGTTCTGTTGGGCCGATTACCTCTACACGCAAACTCTTTTCATTGGAAAACCGGTAATAGGTCACACTCGATTCCCCCGAAATTATTTCGACAGGTTCCATTGGTTTCAGTGGCGAGAACGGAACCCAGTCGCGTTTTTTGGCTTTAGCCGGAACAAAAATGTAGCGCATGGCTACCGGCTGTTCCGGCGTATTGTTTACAAAGTGGATGTTGTGGTTACCACGTCCCAGCTCAATCTCAAAATCTTTCCCCACACCAGGCTTTCCCGGTATTGCATCTTTATAAGTCGCGTCGGGGGCACGTTTGATGCCGCTAAATTTTTTGATTTTTTTCTCGCCGCCATCCACCACATATTGCAACGAATAAGAAGTTTTGGCAGAAGCCGACGTAGCAAGTATCGCCCGGCTGATCACCCGCAGGCGTCCCGGACCTTGCACCTGCACCACCGATGCCCGTGTAGCATCAAGCTGGTAATAGCTTCGGTTTTTTTTATTAAGAACTGTAACCACCTTTTTCTGGTAATCAGTAGGCTTTATTAATCTTGTTTTAGAAGATTGCGCCAACACCATCGGCAGGCTAAGGGCCATTAAAAGAAGAGCAAGTAATAGTTTTTTCATTTCTATTTTAATTATAATAAGTCATCCGAATCATTTCCATAGGTCATGGGAGTAGCTGCCGGCACAATGCTGGCGCCAAGGCGGTTGTAGCGTTTTTCGTTAAAATAAATCAGCAAAATCACAAGCACCAGAACCGCAGTAGCAATGGCGGTGATGGTTACGTTGTATTGTTTGTGAATAAAAATGCCTCCTTCGCCAGGATCTGGCAAGGGGACAGGGCTTCCCGGCAGGTTGAAATCTTTAAGAAGCCGGTTGATGTTGAGCAAATGGATGATAGGAATTCCATTTTGCCCCATCTGAATGATTACGCCGCGTGCCGGGAAGTTGCGTGTAGGCAAATGTTTGGTGAGGCCCGGATTGATGAGGCGGCCATTGATAGTGTTGCCCAGACTGGCAATACCACCACCTACATTTATAAAAGCTTTGATGGGCTTGTTTTTGCTATACTTTTCGTAAATCTCCATGCGCCGCTCGATGCTGTTTTCAAGATAGCTTTCGTTGATAAAAATAACGTCGTTGCGTTGGATGGCTTCTTCGATCAGATGACGTCCCTCCGGACTAAGGCCGCGGCCAATGTCGTGGCCGCCGCCGATGGAAGCTGCCACCGAGCGATGACGCATCAGCCCCGAATTGTAAAGGACTGTTTCCATATCAAGCCATGTAAAATTGGGATCGTTAGCCCCGAAGTTGGAAGCGCCCACCGAAGTAATGGTGACGGGATTCAAGCTTAGGATTTCGATGGCCGCTGCCACCGATATGTTCAATCCCGGAAACGATCCCGACATGGCAACCGCCACATTATCGCCTGCTTCCACGCCGGCATCTTTGAGCAATTGCACCACCACGGCAGCAAAGTTGGGATTGGTGGTGGAGAGTTTGGCGTCGATTTCTCCACGGTCGGTGGTTACAAGCGTAAATTCCTGGCCAATCAGCGCTGTCTGGTTGGGGTCATTCACCACATCGATAAAAATGCTGTTTTCGACACGGTGGTTTTTTAGCACCTGCTCAGCCTTTTGCGAAAGCTGCGCGGCCTCAAGCTTTTCGTTGTACCACTCCTTTTTAACATCTATCTTGCTTTGCTCCACGGCAATAAATGCCAATAGTGCAAGCAACGAAAGGATGCTCAACGCTGCCGTAGATTTCGCTCTGAATTTGTACATCTCTTATTTTAAAATTTCATTTTTTATTAATAAACAAATGCCAGCTGTAACTGCTTTAATCCGGCAGCAAAGCCCCAGCAAACAACAGAATCAAAAACAAGCGCACCAGCACCGACGAAACAAACAGCACGCTGATGGTTTGGAAAATGCCCTGCTTTGCAAACCAATGCGCGATAAGTCCGGGGATAACCCATCCCACCGCAGCCAGCTCCAGCGAAGTAGAAGCAATGTTGATGCTCAGAAAATAACGGGAAAAATTGGCCAGCAAAACACCGATGAGCAGGCTTAGCACCATCTGGCGCCGTCCATACAAAAAGGTGTAATTGCTTAGGATTTTAATGATGAGAAAAGTAAGCAGGCTCACGCCCAAAATCCCCAAAAGTCGGTCGGGGTGAGTAAGCTGCAGCGCCACAAATCCCGGCACCACAATGCCGCCCGCGGCCAGGCCAAACACTTCGTACGAAAGCAGACTAAACACAAGTCCGATGGTAATGGCTAATTCGATCATAATTACATTGTGCTTCTATTGTGAAAATATTCTACTGTGATGGCTCCCATGCCGCCCATATTGCCTATGGCCAGCGTAGTGGAGCTTTTGGCGGTGACCGATAACACTTTTTCAAAAACTTTTTGAGGCGTTGTCCAGCCTACATTGATAATCTTTTTGCGCGGCATCCCGTATCTCACGGCCATAGCTTCCACCACTTCTGTCGATTGACCGATGAGCATCAGGAAGTCGATGTCAGCGGACATCTTTTTTGCAGCCATCGCGGCAAGCTGTTTGGCTCTGTCGAGCCGGTCCTGCCGTGTGTTGAGCAATATGATGCGTGTGCCGTCCCAGCCCATTTCTTTTTTAATCTTTCCCCACACCATCATCGTCGAATCGGGATCGTTGGCGGCAAAGCCATTATAAAAAACCATGGTTTTCTGAAAAGCCTCAACGGTGTAGCGGCGCAGCACGCCTTCGTCGGGGATGGCCTGATACATGCCGCGCAGCGCCGTTTGCCTGTCGATGTTCAGATGCTTGCAGATATCGAGCGCCAGCGCCACATTTTCGCGGTGTTCGATATAGCTGAAGCCTTTCATTTCCTCTGGCGTCACTTCGTTTTCGTTGGCAAGATGAAATACCGATTTGCGCCGTTCGGTCATTTTGCGAAGTAAATCGGTGATATGATATTCGGCTGTAAAAAGATGCTCGTTGCGCGGAATGGTACGTCCAAGTGTTTTTGCAATATCGGGCAGAGTATGTCCCATTATGTCCACGTGGTCCATCCGGATGTTGGTCATCACCGCCACATTGGAATGAATCATCTTGCGCTCCGTGATGGTTTGATATTGCGGCTGCAACGCCATGCACTCCATCACCAGCGCCTGCGCATTACGTTGGGCAGCAAATTTTACAATCGAAAGCTGCTCGATGATATTGGCCGCCGACTTGCGATGGATATATGTTTCGGTGCCGTCTTCGAGGATAAGCCGCGGAAAAGTACCTGTAACTTTTGTGAGCGTGCTGACTCCGGCAGCACGCAAGCCTGCACCCACTAACCGCGTAACGCTCGATTTGCCGCGCGTGCCATTGATATGCACGCGAATAGGAATAGAATGGATTCGCCGCTGATGCCGCCGGTATTCGATAATACCGGCTATCGACGAAAGAATGATAATGGCTAAAAGCAGGAAGAAGCTATACATAAAAACGCATACTTATTTTTATTTGCTCAGCATGAGTTTTAAAGTCTTAACGACATCGTCGGTTTGGAGCCGGTAAAAGTAGATGCCTGTGCCAGTGCGCGATCCTGTGTTTGTAGTTCCATCCCAAGTCACCGTGTGCACTCCCGCTGGCCGTTTGCCCTGCTCCAGGGTTTTCACCACAGCACCATTGATGTCATAAATCTGTAATAATATCTGGCCAGATTCACCCAACTCGTATTGTATGGTGGTACTTGAGCTAAATGGGTTGGGCGTATTTTGGCAAAGCTTTGCCAACAACACCCCTGCATTGGGATTACCGATACCAACCATAAGTGAAACAAAGGGTGGCTCGGTTGTAAATTTCAATGCGGAATGACTTACAATTGCATTGGCAGTAGCCGCGTAATTATTATTAAAAACATATTGTAAACCCACGTCCTGCGAATGATTTTCGATTCCGATAGTGTTGCTCAGCGCATCGGTTACTTTTTTGTATTGTACCACGATCTCGCCGTCGCCGGTAGTGGTTGTATAGTAAGCCGGATCGTAAAGCACCACCTGAAATATTTCCCGCTTGGGTTCGGTGCCTGAATTGTTGTGTGAAATGCTGTCCCACTCAACGATGAATCGGTTTTCTTCTGTATCGTTGTAATAAAGGAGTTGCCCTTCGGCAAATTCTATATCATAAAGGTCGTCCCAAAAAGGAGCCACCATAGCATTTACATTGTCGAAGGCGGGAAGTGGCTGATTTACGGGAGCTGTCTGGCTACCATTGCCAAAAGCTATCCATCCGTCGGTGCTGATGCGGAGCTGGTTATAATTTACACCATAATATCTGAACGTAAATGGCAAATTGACGGTTTCTGTGTAATCGCTCACGCCGGGAATAATGACGGGCGTTCCGATTGCCGACAATTCCATCCATTCATACACAGGGCTTTGGTCATAAAAGATATCGGTGCTCGAATAGGCATAATAACCGTAAGCATCGGGGCCGGTATAGTCGTGGGATAGCTGTTTGGCAACCGGAATTTTTACCGGCACAATTACCTCATACGGATAGTTGCTATTGGTGGTATAAAGCCGCAGCGAACAACCGGCAAGATAATTTGTGGGGCAGTTGGCAGCAGCAGAAATTGTGAAGAAATCATCCTCATTGATGGCAATTCCATTTATCACCACATGACCAAATGAAGCTTCGCCATCCAGGATGGTAATGTAGGGATCGGAAGTGGTGAGAAGACCCATTACTCCGGGGGCAATATCATCACCAAAATTTTCGATGGCCATCATCATTTCGGCAGTTTCGCCGGGTTCGAACAGATAGTTGATATTCGAAGGACTTAATTCCTGCAGGATAAAGCTATCCATCCTAAGCTAGCAACCGTGTACCTTCAGCGTATAGTTGTAAGTCCACGAGGAGAGGCTGCTGGTAACATCGAGCTACAACTGAAACTCATGACCAACCTGGCAGGCAGGAGCAACCGTAAGCATAAAAGGTTCGCCGGAGGCCATGGCATTTGGAGCTATATTTCCGTAGCTGATAGCTCCTGTAGTGAGAATTTCGATGTCGGGGTCGGTAGTTGATAAAGTTGCCTGGACATTATTTACCGTAAGGTTTCCCCAGTTTTTGAGGCTGATGGAGATGCTGAAATCTTCGCCGGGATTGATCAATCCATCGGCATTGCCATTAAGATCGGTGATTTCGGGCTTGCCTTCGGGTTCTACGAGTTCTTCGGGTTGTATCACGTCAATTGTTCCCTGATAAGGAATCACGTTGCCGCCTCTCACGGTAATGGTAAGCGCTCCTTCGGTGAGTGGCATCAGATTGAGATGAGCGGTGCCGGAGCTGTCGCTAAATACAGAAACAAATAGTTCAGGTGCGGTGATGGTTACCTGTGCATTATTTATAGGCTGTCCGGTGCTTGTGTGGGTAATGGCAACAGAAAACTCATTATTTCCTACGGGAATTATTTCCGGATGGTTTACCGTTACGGCCTGTGGCGTATCTTTCCAGATATGAACGGAAGGATCGCCCAGGGTGCAGTAAACTTTAAAATGATATTCGACATAATATTCGTTACCAAAAACATTGAACATGTAAAGCTTGCCACGCAACAAACCCTGACCGGGGGTATCCATGCCTTCGCGAAACATTCCTTCGTATATGCCTTTGTCGAGGCGGTTGTTGTGGGTGGTATGTGTGTTGGAAGTAGGACCCAAAATGGCAATGCCACCACGCGGTGCTGTGAGTGAGCCAAGCTGCAACCACTCCTCGCCAAAACAATTGCCGCCAGTGCTATGAAATCCTGCGGCGCCGCAGCCTATGCTGGTGATGAAAGTGAACTTCTGGCCATTGCTAAGCGACGACACATCGTTTACGGTAAAGCTGTAACAACTGGCTTGCCAGCCGCTGTACCAACCTTCGCCGCGATAGTTCAGGAAGCTGCGTCCATTGTTGATGGCACTGATGATGTTGCTTTTGCTCACCGAACACCCCCATCCCCAGCCACTGCCGTCGCTCATCAAGGTATCTACTTTTATAAAATTCCCGTCGTTGAGCATCACATTGGTGGTAAAGCGTTTTGTTTCTACCTGCGAATCGTATGCGTTGTTGGAGCAGCAGGTGCCTTTCCTGAACCAGGTATCATCGGCGATGTAGGGTTCTTTTTCGTAAAGAAGATTTTTATTAATGATTACCTGCATGCGATAATCAGCCTGGTTGGTAAACCTTCCGACCATCATCTCAGGAAAATAATCAGCACCTTCTACCGAAACAAAAAAGTCTTCGTTAGGAAATGAATAATCGGGATAGGAAACGATTTTATATGGGAATACCCCAGCGTCGCCAACCATGAGCACATAGGTAGGCGGTGTTTCCCAGTTGAACCAGGCATCGCTGATATGGTCTTTGATGATATCAGAGTTGTTGGCGTTAGCGCCAATTTCACTGAATTTGGTGATATGAATATCGGTGCCGCTCTGGCGTTTCCATTCGGCGTAAATCTGAAAACTTGCTACAAACTCATCGGGCATGATACACAGCATCAAATCATGACCTTCTTCGCGGCCATCGTACAACTGCTCCAGTACCTGCGGATAGTTAAAAATAACACTTTTATAAATTTTCCCGAAAGAAGGAGCTATAGGTTTGCGTGCAGAAATTTTAGGATTGATGGCTTCACCGTTTCCGAATTTTACCCGTACAATCATCGATGTGGTAACCTGCAGCTCTTTTTTGGCAGCATTATAGCGAAAAGGGAACATAGAAACGCGTACAATTCGGAAGTCACGAAACACCGCCGGAGCTTCTGCCAGAGCGGCCACCGTGGGATATAATGCATCATTAGCGTAAGCTGCACGATCTTCCTGGTAGGGAGTTTCCGGATCGCCTTCCCACCAACTCTGGCGGGCAGGAGGTAGCGAGATGTCTCTGAAAGTTTGTACTTCACCGGCTTCAATTACTTCCACCTCAATGGAAGCGTGGTCGGGAACGGCCAGAATTTCGGCAAGATAAGGCACCTCGGGCAGCCCCACTTCGTTGGTATAGGTTTCTCCCTTGATGTTTATGCGTTGGTAGTAAGCGCCATCGGCTTCAAAGCTATCAATTGAAAATCCTGGCAGTATAATCTGAATCACCGCACCTGATGCATCCTGGCTCAAAAGCGTGACTTCAGGAGCGCTGCTGGTGTTTGTGGCAGGCTGCAGGGGTTGCCATTGGGCAGTTACAGTAAAAATGAGGAAATGAAAAACAACAAGTGAAAACAGTGTTTTCTGATACATAATCTGTGTTGTTATTAGTACATAAATACAAAGATGAACCGAATGAAATCAGAGGAAATCATCGCTTTCGAAGAATCAGACCAACGTGAAACTCTGGCGGATGAACTAAGAAAAATGCGGAGGTTGCATTATCAATTGTTATAAAAGGCAATGGCAAATGTATATTTATTTCATTCAAATGAAGGTTTCTTTAAAATAAGATTAAGAAACTTTATTAATGAAAGGTCGGGAGTGAGGCTAAAAAAAGGAGCGCGTAATGATAAACTTATCCAACCGCAATCCTGTTTTTCCGCCCATCAACATCAAAAGCACTATTTTTGCTAAAAAAATATAATATCATGGAACAGCTTCTCACACTATACAACACGCTGACGCGAAAAAAAGAAATCTTCAAACCCATTCATCCGCCACACGTCGGGCTTTATGTATGCGGCCCTACGGTTTACGGCGATGCCCATCTGGGTCATGCGCGCCCGGCCATCACTTTCGATCTGGTATTCCGCTACCTGCAACACATTGGCTACAAAGTGCGCTATGTGCGCAACATTACGGATGTGGGCCATCTGGAAAATGATGCCGACGAAGGCGAGGATAAAGTGGGCAAGAAAGCACGGCTCGAACAGCTCGAACCTATGGAAATCGTCCAGCTTTACACCAACCGTTTCCACAAAAATATGGAGCAGCTCAATACGCTGCCTCCTTCTATCGAGCCACACGCTTCGGGGCATATCATCGAGCAGATCGACATGATCAACAAAATTTTTGAAGCCGGCTACGCTTACGAAAATCAGGGCTCGGTATATTTTGATGTTAAAAAGTACGACCACGACCACAACTACGGCAAGCTCTCGGGGCGCTCGATAGATGAGGCACTGGAGAATACACGGATACTTGCCGGCCAGGATGAGAAGAAAAACCAGGTTGACTTCGCCTTGTGGAAAAAGGCTACGCCACAGCACATCATGCATTGGCCATCGCCATGGAGCGAAGGCTTTCCGGGCTGGCATCTGGAGTGTACGGCAATGGGCTGCAAATATCTGGGGGAAACTTTCGACATTCATGGCGGCGGAATGGATCTGGTGTTTCCGCACCACGAGTCGGAAATAGCACAAGCAGTGGCAGCTTTTGGACACGACCATGTGCGCTACTGGATGCACAACAATATGATCACCGTCGACGGACAGAAGATGGGCAAATCGTTGAATAATTTTATAACCCTCGACGAGTTTTTTACCGGCAGCCACCAGGCTCTGCATCAAGCGTACAGCCCAATTACCATAAGGTTTTTCATCCTGCAGGCGCATTATCGCAGCACCGTCGATTTCTCGAACGAATCGTTGCAGGCAGCAGAAAAAGGTCTCGACAGATTGCTTACTGCCGCCGAAACCCTGAAAAAACTTAAACCTTCCGATAATAATAGTGTGGATATTAAAGCGCTTTCCGCGAATTGTTACCAAGCCATGAACGATGATTTCAACAGCCCCATCGTGATTGCCCACCTTTTTGAAGCCGTGCGCATCATCAACTCCATAAATGACGGAAAGGAAACCATCGACGTCGAAAATCTGGAATCGCTCAAAGCGACCTTCAACACCTTTGTTTTTGATATCCTCGGATTGAAATCAGAAACGGATGCTTCCGATGCCGACGATCACACCACCGACGGGCTGATGAAACTCGTGCTGGATTTGCGTCAGGATGCCAAGAAAAATAAGGATTGGGCTACAGCCGATAAAATTCGCGACAGCCTCAAAAGTATCAAGATCGAAGTGAAGGATACCAAAGAAGGCGCCGAGTGGAGCCGGATGTAAAAATGTCCCCACTACCCCTCAATCCCCTAAAGGGGAAGCCAGCCCACACACTTCCGAATGTGCGGTGGCAGCTCCCACTTTAGGGGGTCGGGGGGTGCGCGAAGGGTGTTTCAAATCAATAGGGTTTATTAAAAATTATTATAAAAATGAAATTTAAAACTTTAAAAATGGCCGGCGCAATCCTTTTGCTGGCCATCATTTTTTCGGGCATTCCTGTAGTAGCTCAGCAAGCGACGGATTCATCCAAACTTTCGATGGACCGGATTTTCCTTTCAGCCGAATTGGGTGGCGATTACTTCAACCAGCCGCGCTGGATCGATGGCGGCGAAAGTTACACCACACTAGAATTGGCGGGCGGAGCAATGGAAATCGTAAAGCACAACACCGTTACCGGCGAAAGCAACGTGCTGATAACGACCGCGCAGCTAACGCCCAAAGATTCCGGCAGTCCGTTGTGGATTGCCAACTACGAATGGTCGCACAACCGCAAACAGCTGCTCATCTTTACCAACACGCGGCGTGTGTGGCGCTACAACACCCGCGGCGATTACTGGCTACTCGATATAGATAGTGGCAAGCTTACGAAACTTGGTGAAAAGTTACCAGCCTCATCGCTAATGTTTGCCAAATTTTCGCCTGACGACAGCCAGATAGCTTTTGTGAGCAAGCACAATATTTATGTCGAAAATTTGAAAAACGGCAAAACCGTTCAGCTCACCAAGGATGGCACCGACGATCTGATAAATGGTACTTTCGACTGGGCTTACGAAGAGGAGTTCCATTGCCGCGATGGCTTCCGCTGGAGCCCCGACGGAAAAACCATCGCCTACTGGCAAATCGACGCATCGGGGATTCGCGATTTCCTGATGATCAACAACACCGACGCACTCTATTCATTTACCATTCCGGTGGAATATCCAAAGGTAGGAGAAGACCCTTCTTCGGCACGAATTGGCACAGTAGCGGCAACAGGCGGCAAAACCGTATGGATGAAAATCCCCGGTGATCCCTACCAACATTACCTCGTGCGTTTGCTCTGGACGCCCGACTCCGACGGCTTCCTGGTGCAGCAGCTCAACCGAAAGCAAAACACCAACAATGTTTGGTATTGCAAACCAAAAACCGGCCTGGCCGCCAACATTTACACCGATCGCGACGAAGCATGGCTCGACGTGGTGGACGACTGGCAGTGGGTTGGCGACAAATATTTTACCTGGCTCGGCGAAAAAGATGGCTGGCGACATTTGTATCTGATTTCTAAAACCGGCGACGAAGAACGCCTCATTACCCATGGTGATTACGATGTGGTTTCTATCGCTGCCATCGTGCCCGAGGCCAACGAAACCTGGTTTATTGCTTCGCCCGACAACCCCACGCAGCGGTATCTCTATCGTGTGACAATGGATGGCAATGGCAAGCCACAGCGCATCACACCAGAAGATCAAACCGGTACACACGAGTACGATATCGCGCCTGACGCAAAATTTGCTTTTCATACCTATAGCTCCATTAATACACCACCCGTAACAGAGCTTATTAGTTTGCCAGATCATAAGGTGGTGCGCAATCTGGTGGACAATGCCCGGCTCAAAACCACGCTGGAAAAACTTGATCTGCGTCCGATAGAATTTTTTAGCGTCACCACCATCGACAATGTAACTATGGAGGGCTTTATAATAAAGCCACCCAACTTTGACGCAGGCAGAAGATATCCGGTGTTTTTCCATGTGTATGGCGAACCGTGGGGCCAAACCGCCACCGACGACTGGGGAGCCGCTACCATGTGGCACCGCCTGATGGCGCAGGAGGGTTATCTGGTGATAGCCGTCGACAACCGCGGAACTCCTTCTCCGAAAGGACGCGAGTGGCGCAAGAGCATCTACCGCAAAATCGGAATCATCAACAGCCACGACCAGGCTATGGCAGCACGCGAAATTATGAAATGGCCTTTTGTGGATTCTACACGCACAGCTGTTTGGGGCTGGAGTGGCGGTGGCAGCATGACACTGAACCTCATGTTCCAATACCCCGAAATCTACGAAGCCGGCATGGCCGTAGCTCCGGTTACCAACCAGCTTTATTATGACAACATTTATCAGGAACGCTACATGGGATTAAAAACAGAAAATCTGGAGGATTTTATAAAAGGCTCGCCGATAACCTACGCCAAAAACCTGGAAGGCGATCTGCTGATCGTCCACGGCACTGCCGACGACAACGTTCATTATCAAAATACCGAGGCGCTCATCAACGAACTGGTGAAGCACAACAAGATGTTTCAGGTAATGCCCTATCCCAACCGTTCACATGGCATCTACGAAGGCGCCAATACTTACCGGCATGTATTTTCGCTGTTGCGGAATTATCTGATGAATCATGTGGAGCCGGGAGGTAGATAATGACGCAGATCAGGCACTCTTTGACAAGGATTTACCAGGCGGCAGGAAAGTACGAACCAGCCTTCTTTTATTTGCTGCTGCTTATCAATACCTTGCCGGTATTGCTGTTTAAGAATTTCCCGACGGTTGATGGGCCAGCTCATCTTTACAATACGCGCCTTATTTTAGATCTCTTGCAAAATCCTGACAGTGGTTTGTCTGATTTTCTGATGTTTAATCCGCATCTCAATCCTAACCTCATCGGGCATGTTCTGTTGGGCGCCTTTATGTTGTTTCTTCCTGCATTGGTTGCCGAAAAAGTGGTGCTGCTTGTCTATCTGATCCTTTTCCCTGTTGCCTTCCGATATCTTTTGAGCGTGCTTCGGATTAAAGAAACCTGGCTCGTTTATTTTGTTTTTCCGTTTACCTATTCGTTTATGTTTTTCTACGGATTTTACAATTTTCACCTGGGACTGGTATTCTTTTTCTTCACACTGGGATTTTGGATTCGCACGATGCAGAAAGGTTTTTCATGGCGAGTCTGCATAGGTTTGGCTCTGCTGTCGATGATGGTGTTTTTTTCGCACTTATTTGTATTTGCCATGTTGCTGCTGACGATAGGTATAATAAACATGAGCGCCGTGTCCGACCTGCTATCAAATAATTCTGTACACCGAAAAGCAGTTTTCAATACCTGGCTCAGGCAGCTACTGATACTGTTGCCGGGAATAATTTTAACCATCATCTATTTTGTCACCCATCCTCCCGGAAATGGTGTTTCTGAATATACCAGTTGGTCGGAAATATGGCTGATGATAAAACACGTGCAGCCAGCCAAAGGAGTCGATTATATTAAAGAGGATATTTTTACAAAATGGATCTTTTTCTTATTCGTGCTAATCACCGGCTATCATCTGATAAACCGAATCAGGAAGCTAAAAAAACCCGTTACACGCCAATCATTTATCTGGGGAATACTGGTCGTGCTGCTGTTTCTTGCTTTAAAACTGGTGCCAAACACAGTTGGGGGAAACTTTGGCTTTGTGAGTTCCCGCCTGCTGGTTTTCTTTTTTCTTTTCTTAATCGTTTTTCTGGCCACACTTCGCACGCCACTTTGGCTCAAAATCATTGCTTTTGTAATCATTAATTATGCAAACATTGGATTGCTAAATGTTTATGTCCACGCTACCGAAAAGAACAGCGCTATTGTGGAACAGGTGATAGCCGCTTCAGCGCTTATCGAGCCATACAGTACCGTTTATCCAATTTACAGCAGCAACGACTGGCTTTTTACACACGTTTCCAACTATCTTGGCATCGATACACCCATGATAATTACTAAGAATTATGAAGCTTCGCTCGATTATTTCCCATTAAAATGGAATTACGCGCAATTACCAAATCTTCGTGTAAGTGATTCGCCCAATGACACAAGAATTTTGTACACCGAAAATCCGGATCAACACCAGCAAATAGATTACGTGTTCATCTTTTCGGAGGATTCCAACAATCCAAACGAAACGTTGGATTCCTATCCTTTTTTAAACCAAAACTATACGCTTGTTTATAAAAGTGAAAACCAAAGAGCAAGCCTTTTCCGGAAAAAAGAGAGCGTTAATTAAAACTATAGGTTCTGATTACAAGATAGGTAACCATAATACAATTGCCTTACAAAAACTTTTTCCTACGGGTAATCGTTCAAATCTTCTATTTTTGTCCTTTTTTAACACGATACTTTTATAAATCTATATCAACTAAATATTTAGAAAATTATGAAGAAGCGTATTCTAACTACTGTTTTGCTTGTTGCCTTTGTGGCAGGTACGGGAATTTTCCGTGCCGAAGCCTGTACCAATTATCTCATCACCAAAGGTGCCTCGGTGGATGGATCGACAATGATTTCTTACGCCGCCGACTCGCACGTATTGTATGGCGAGTTGTATCACTGGGCTGCAGCTACCTGGCCCGAAGGCACCCTCATGGATGTGTACGAATGGGATAGCGGAAAATATCTTGGCAAGATCAAACAAGCCACACAAACCTACAATGTAGTGGGCAACATCAACGAGTTTCAGGTTTCGATTGGCGAAACCACTTATGGTGGATTGCCCGAGCTTGAAGGCCAGGAAGGCGCCATCATGGATTATGGCAGCCTTATCTATATTACGCTGCAGCGTGCCCGAACCGCCCGCGAAGCCATCCGCATTTATCACGAACTCACCAGCACATACGGCTACGCCAGCTCCGGCGAGTCATTTTCGATTGCCGACCCCAACGAAGTGTGGATTCTGGAACTTATCGGAAAAGGCAACGGACAAAAAGGCGCTGTGTGGGTAGCACGCATGATTCCCGACGGCTATGTGAGCGCTCACGCCAACCACGCACGCATCACCACCTTCCCGCGCGCCGACGGAAAAACCTCCGTTACCTCCGATAATTTTGACCTTTTTATGAAAGATAAAAACATCGAGACTATTTATTCTCCCGACGTAGTGAGCTTTGCCCGCGACAAAGGTTTTTTTAAAGGAAAAGATGAAAACTTTAGTTTCTCCGACACCTATGCTCCGGTAGATTTTGGCGCCGCCCGCTTTTGCGAAATCCGTGTGTGGAGCATGTTCAACGATGTAACCGACGGCATGGATAAATACTGGGAGTATGTAAAAGGAAACTTAGAGCATGGTAAGAAGTTGGCCAATGGCGACGAAAATGTGGATAAATATACCACCAACCGCATGCCGCTGTGGGTGGTGCCCAACAGAAAAATCAGTCAGCTGGATATGTTCGAATTTATGCGCAATCATCTGGAAGGCACCGAGCTGGATATGAGCAAAGACGTGGGCGCAGGACCTTTTGGATTGCCTTACCGCTGGCGTCCGCTTACCTTCGAAGTTGATGGTGTATCCTATTGCAACGAGCGTGCTACCGCCACACAACAAACAGGTTTTTCGTTTGTGACGCAAATGCGCAACTGGCTGCCCGACCCAATCGGCGGCATCATCTGGTTTGGCATCGACGACGCTTCGTGTAGCGTTTATATGCCCATGTATTGCGGCATCACCCGCGCGCCACACTCCATAGAACGCGGCAATGGCGCCCTGATGCGCTGGTCGTCGGATGCGGCTTTCTGGGTGTTTAATCAGGTTTCTAACCTTGCCTATACCCGTTGGAATGCAATCTATCCAGAAGTGAAAGAAAAAATTGATGCTTACGAAAAAGAATTTGTAACCCTTATGCCGATGATCGACGAAAAAGCCAAAGCGCTTTACGCGGAAAATCACAATCTGGCAACAGCCTATCTCACCGATTATTCTACCGCTGCCAGCGACCGGGTTACCAACGAATGGCAAGACTTCTATCATTATCTCTTTATGAGATTTATGGATGGTAATATAAAAACGCCAAATCCAGGAGAGCAAAATCCCAATGTGGTACAGCCAGGCTATGGCGAAAAGTTCGAACGACTGATTGTTACCGAAACCGGTGATAAGTTGAAAGTAATAGAATAAACAGCGCTCATTAAGCTGTCCGATGATGACATCAGGATATTAAAAAGACAGAGCGGCCGGAGCATTCCGCCGCTTTGTTTTTTATTAATGATCAAAATTTTAGGTGTAATGGACAAAAGGAGGCTGTTTTCCTGACTAAAATTTACCGTGATAGAATGCGATTATTATTTTGTCTGATCAAGCTAAACAGAAGTAGGCTCTGCTGGAGAGCAACCTACAAGGGATAAACTTGATGACTGACGAAAAAGGAAAAGGGGTTCTGTTGTAGAATCCCTTTTACGTTTTCAGAAGTCATTCTGCCTTCAAAAACTCATCAATAAATTTCTTAACAACAATATCGATTATAGAAGTTTATTGCCTCCTTTGGTCTATTACGCCTTTATTTTGGATGTATTCGTGCACCCTGTCGAAAGCAATCCTGAACCAAATGGTATATTCTTCGGGGCGTACCTTTAGGTCGGCGGCAATATCGTCCATGCTCCGCCAACGCCAGGTTTCTACTTCCTCTTTATTTATTACCGGCTCGCCATTGTAAGTGCCAACAAACACATGGTCGAATTCATGTTCGCTTAGCCCCTTCTCAAGAGCGGCTTTGTAGACGAAATCGAAAAGTTTGGTAAGCTCACAATCAAAACCCATTTCTTCGACCATGCGCCGGTGTGCGGCCTGCATCACTTCTTCGCCGGAGCGTGGATGGCTGCAACAGGTATTGGCCCACAATCCGGGAGTGTGATATTTACTCAGTGCCCGCTGCTGAAGCATCAGCTCGCCTCGATCGTTAAAAACAAAAACTGAAAAGGCACGATGCAAAACCGCTTTGATGTGCGCCTCCATTTTTTCCATGGTCCCCAACTGATTATCGTTGCTATCGACCAAAATCACTTGTTCTTCGTTATCCTTCATTGTAGTTTTTTCTTTATTAATTAAATTTTAAACCATCAGATTGACAACTTGACAACCCGATAACCTGACAACTTGTTTTTATAACCTCGCTCCTTCCAGCGAATTCTTAACAGCAGCTGTCTCCTCTTTGTTGAGTTCGTCGCTGTCGATCATAAACTGCGCGGCCTTTTTCCAAAAGTCTTCCTGGTCTTCTTTTAACAACTGAGGCAACTGCCGGATGATGATCTGCTTGTCGTCGCGCATATTATTATAGCCAAGAATGGCGGGAATGTTGGCTTGGGTGGAAAAGCGCAGAAAACGTATTTCGGCATCAGCCGCAGCTTTCTCCACCGCCTCTTCAATATTTTTTTTGCCGCGTTTAAAAGTTCCTAATTTATCCAGCCATCCGCTCATACATTCTGCCATGGCAGCTTCGCCGGCACCGGCATAAGCCTGAACAACGGCAAGCTGATAATTGTCCTGTTTGGCCATTTTGAATAAAGTGGTGGCACCACAGCTATCGGTTTTCATGGCAAAAAACGCTTTGCGCAATTTGCCAACCGATGGCTGACTGTAGGAAGTAGTTATGGTCATTATAAAAACGGCAAGCAGTAGGCTTTTTTTAATCATATCATCCGGAGCTTTGTGCGAAAAAATGAGGTGAAGAGCAGGAGGTATTTTTCTGGATCCGATACACGCACCCGCTCACGCAGCAACCGCTCAGCATTCGATTTTTTTATTTTTTTAAAAAGGGTATAGAAATAAATGTAGGCCAGATAAACGCCAAACCGGGAGCCATCAGGCAGCTTGCGGATGCCTTCGAGACCCGCTTTAAAATCGGCTTCTATCTCCTGTTCTATTTTCGCTTTTGCATGATGATCGAACGCGGCGATGTCGATGCCGGGGAAATAACTGCGCCCTAAACCCTGATAATCCTGCTTGAGATCGCGCAAGAAGTTGATCTTTTGAAAAGCCGCTCCCAACCGCATGGCCGAAGGTTTTAGCTCCTCATACATCTGCTCGTCGCCTTCGCAAAACACCCGCAGACACATCAAACCTACCACTTCTGCCGACCCTAGAATATATGCATCGTAAGCCTTGCGGTCGTAGGTTTCTTTGTAAAGATCCATCTCCATGCTGCGCAAAAACGTATCGATGGTTTCGCGGTCTATTTTGTAGGTATTAACAGCCGACTGAAAATTATTAAGGATGGGATTCAGACTGATTTTATCTTCGATGGCTTCGTAGGTGTCGCGCTTGAAATTTTCGAGTAACTTTTTTTTATCAAAACCATGAAAGCTATCCACGATCTCGTCGGCAAACCTCACAAATCCATAGATGGCGTAGATAGGATCGTGAAAACGTTTGTTAAAAACACGTATGCCCATCGAGAAAGAAGTGCTGTAGGTCAAGGTGGTGATCTTACTCGATTTTTTGGAAATCATATCAAAAAGTTCTTTCATGGGCTTTTTGACTTTATAATTGAGAAATAAGATCGGTAACAATTTGTCCGGAGATAATCGACGGCGGCACACCAGGGCCTGGCACGGTGAGCTGTCCGGCATAATATAGGTTCTTCAGCTTGGGGTTTTTTATCGATGGTTTCAAAAAGGCGGTCTGCATGAGTGTGTTGGCCAGGCCATAAGCATTGCCTTTGTAGCCGTGGTAGTCGCCTGCAAAATCGGCGTGGGCATAGCTCCGCTGAAAGTCGATGTGACCGCGCAGGGTTTCGCCGGTAAGTTTTTCTATTCTGTCGAGCATCATCTCCAGATAATGCGCGCGTATTTCGGGTGTGTCTTTTAATCCGGCAGCCACCGGAATTAATACAAAAAGATTTTCGTGACCGGCGGGCGCCACAGTGTCGTCGTACTTTGAAGTCATACATACGTAGGCCGACGGTTGATCGGGCCACATGGGATTGTCGTAAATAGCTGCTGCATGCGGTGCAAACGGCACATCGAAAAGTAGATTGTGATGCTCGAGCTGTGGCAGTTTTTTATCAATACCTAAATAATAGATCAACGAGGAGGGCGACATTGCGCGCGAATCCCAGTATTTTTCGGAATACTTTCGGTATTCAGGCGCCAGCAGTTGCTGCTCGGCATGATGATAATCGGCGGAAGCCACAAAATAATCGGCTTCGTATTCCTTGCCATTCGCCACAGCGGCCACTATACGACTGCTATGATAAGTAAAGCTTTGTACCGGCGCATCGTAAATAAACTTCACGCCTGTTTCTTCGGCCAGCTTCACCATGCCTTCCACAATTTTGTACATGCCGCCGCGGGGATACCATGTGCCCAGCATAATGTCGCCATAATTCATCAGACTGTAGAGCGCCGGCGTTTTCTTGCCGGTGCCGCCCAGAAAAAGTATGGGAAATTCGAGCATCTGAAGGAGCCGGGGGTTTTTGAAATACTTGCGTGTGTATTTATCAAACGATTGCAACATGTGCAGCTTCAGCGCCGATTTCATCAAACGCAGATCCATGTACTCCATAAATGATAAGCTTGGCTTGCGCACAAACTCCTTCATGCCCACTTCGTATTTGTATTCGGATTCTTTCAGGAATTTCTTCAGTTTTTCGGCGGAACCTGGTTCTATGGATTCGAACAGCCTGTACATCTCGTCAACATTGGCCGGAAGATCCACCACATCATCTTTATCATAAAAAATCCGGTAGGACGGATCGAGGCGCATCAGATCATAATAATCGGAAACGCGGCGCCCAAACGTTTCGAAATAATCGTCGAAGATGTCGGGCATCCAGTACCAACTCGGTCCCATGTCGAAATTGTATCCCGCAGCTTGAAACATCCTGCTGCGCCCGCCTGGCGTAGAGTTTTTCTCCAATACGGTCACTTCAAAACCTTTGGAGGCCAGCCCGGTGGCGGCGGATAACCCGGCAAAACCGGCACCGATTACAATTACTTTTTTACTCATCATTTTTTGTTTTAATGTTTTTATCGATCTAATCTACAACATCCAACATATTGAAACCGGCATCTTTTGATAAATAGCACCGGGATGAAAGCCTCTCCGAGTCGATTTCCATAACAAGGCGCATCAATATTTTGTTTAAGCTTTTACAATAATTAAAAAACAAAAATAGCACTTTCAAATTTTAGAGGTTAGAAGTTGGAGATTATTAAATAAGTTTTGAGTTTTAGTTGAAAAAAGGCATTTGTCAAAGTGGTTTATCGTCAGTTTCATGATCATCATCCGCCGCTTATCAGATGCAGTACCGTTACGTTGTCGCCGTCTGTTATTTCTGTGGTATCGCGATGCTCTTTGCGCACCAGCTTGCCGTTGAGTTTTGTTACCAAAAATTTAAAAGTAAAGTTTTTCTTTCTGATCAATTCCGCAAAAGTAAGCGTCTCTTCATGGAAAGATTCGGGTCGGTTGTTCAGAATTATGTTCATCATCAAATTGGATTGTTTAGTAAGATTTCGAGCACCTGGTTGGCTTGCATGGCAGCCACCACCATTAAACGCGGTGCCAGCGGTGGCAGCTCAGGCGAGATTTCGCGGGTACCATCGCCGCAGATGTAGAGGTTTTTGTCAGCCCGCAAAGTTGTGATGGCATTGTTGTTTCCCCATCCGGCTATGCCAATGCCAGCAACGAGTGGCGTGGCGGGCAGCTCCAGCGCCATGGTTTCTATGAGCATCTGTTTTGCGGTTGCATCATCAAAAGCTTCTACCACCACATCACAGCCAATAAACAATCGGGCAATATCCGCCGCCGTCAACTCTATGCAGTGCGTTTCGACAATCAGTGCCGGGTTGAGCTGCAGCAAATTCTCCCGCAGAGCATCCGTTTTGTAAAGCCCCACTTGAAAATGGAAAAAATATTGCCGCGACAAATTCGAAGCATCCACTTTATCAAAGTCGGCCAACACCAGCTTGCCAATGCCGACACGTGTAAGCAGTGCGGCACAGTTGCTCCCCAGCCCACCGCAACCGGCAATCCCAATGGTTTTGGTTTGTAAAATGGTTTCGATCTGTTTGGTATCCATACACGTCTTTTCTGCAACAAGTTTTCAAAAGTATGAATATTTGAGTGGTTTAGATTTCAACCTTCAGGCAAGTGAGAGAAGTCAAACCGCGGAGGCGCGGAGACGCGGAGTAATACAAAAAATATAGGGGTGGATTGATTGAATATCACTTATTAACTTTTCGCCGTGGCTTTGAGCTTTTCAGCAATCCAAACTTTTATAATCGACTGTCGCGTGATACCTAATTTTTTGGATTCCTGATCTAGAAGGTTGAGCATCCACTCTGGAAAATCTACATTTATGCGCTTACTTTTCAGCCCGGGGCGTTCTGCTTGTTTCAAATCCAGTGCTTCGGTAATATCTTCACCATCATCAAATGCTTTATCAAATTCATCTGCCTTCATAGAATGTCCTTTCTTCTTTTCGTGATCTTCTTACTGATATTAACCTAATTTTATTGTTTCTTAAAGTGTAAATCGCCGACCAAAGTTGATGATTTATTTTTCCGATAAGTAAAAACCTAGGCTCATCCATTTTTTTTGCAGGTATTACGAGTCTGATTTCATCATCCCATAATTGTTGCGCTTCAATGAAATCGATTCCATGTTTGACTTTATTGTCTTTGCTTTTATTATCATCAAATTCAAATGCCATAATTGAAATGGAATTTTTTTCTTTCTTAATCGCAACAAATTTAACATGATTTTGATTAGAATTTCATTCCCGGCTAAAAAGACTTACCAATAGATTAATCATACTTTTATAAAAAAGTACCAGAAAAAAATGCCGAAATGAAACACAACGAGCAAATTAAATGCGATTTGGTAGTCGCTCTCGATTTTGCAAAGCAGATTATCAAAAATCCTGATCTTTTGGATGAAATACCCGAAGGCTCGGTGATAACTTTTCTTGATGATGAGACTATTATAAAGAAAAATCCAAAAGGCGAAAATCCCAAACGAAAATTTGTAAGGGTGAAAAGAAGTTTCGAAGTCCTTTAGCTTTCCGATGCTATCTCCATCACTCTCACTCCTATTCTACCCTCCCGGCTTTCTCATTTCAAAATCTTACAAATCCTATCTGGCTTATTTTTAAATAATCATCAAAGCGCTGAAACGCAAAGTGAAAACCCGTTATGCACGCTTATGCATATTGGAAGTGCTGATAATCATTGTTTTGTATGATGATTAAATTGTTTAATTTTGTGAACCAGATAACAGAAATCATAAAAATATCATCATAAAATAATTGTCATGGAAGTTGCCGAACTGAAAAAAAAACACAAACTGATCAAATCATGGTCGTACCAATGGACGCCCCTCGACAAAGGTTATACAGATAAGACTCTTTATCTGAACCTTTCCCGAAACGAGATCAAAGAAAAAGAGGTTCCGCCCGAGATGAAAGAAAAATTCATCGGTGGGAAAGGTTATGGCCTCCGGCTTTTGTGGGATGGTACCACCCCCACTACCAAATGGACCGATCCGGAAAATGAAATCAATATTGCGTCCGGGCCCATCGGTGGCATCACCCAGTATTCGGGCAGCGGCAAGAGCATTTGCGTCTCTATCTCACCACAAACCGACATCCCCATCGACAGCAACGTGGGCGGATTCTTTGGCCCGTTTCTGAAATTTTCGGGTTTCGATGCCATCGAAATACAAGGCAAAGCCGAGCGCGACGTAATTATTTTTATCGATGGCGTAAATCACATTGTCGAGATCAACGAGGCTCCTTACCTGGATGCCCGCGACAGCCATGTGCTGGGCGAATTGCTGACGGAAATGTACGCCGACGACGAGCGCGACAAGAAAAATATTGGCATCGTAGCATCGGGCACTGCCGCCGAACATTCACTCATCGGTATGCTCAACTTTACCTTCTACGATCCCAAACGTAAACTCGTTCGCCTCAAGCAAGCGGGACGTGGCGGAATAGGCAGCGTTTTCAGAAACAAAAAAATCAAAGCCATTGTCTGCAAGATTCCGGGCGTGAAAGGTAACCTCAACAATGTAGTGGATTTACCGGCCATCATGGAACGCGGCAGGCGCTTCAACAAAGAGATGCGCGACCTGGACGATTCGCAGGCCGAAATGCGCACCAAAGGCACCGCCCACCTGGTGAACATTATGAACGACTACGATTTGTTGCCGGTACACAATTACAAATTTGGCTCACATCCTGACGCTGACAAGATACACTCGGAAGTTTGGAAAACCCGCTTCACGCAAGGCATCCCCGACGGCTGTTGGATAGGTTGTAATATGGCTTGCGCCAAAGGTGTGGATGAATTTGAACTGAAAACCGGCCCCTACAAAGGGCAGAAAGTTATTGTGGACGGACCGGAATACGAAAACGCCGGCGGCCTGGGCAGCAACTGTGGCATTTTCGATCCTGATCATATTATCGAAGCCAACTTCTATTGCGATACCTACGGCATCTGCACCATCACCTGGGGCACGCTGACGGCCTTTACAATGGAATGCTACGAAAACGGAATCCTCAACAAAGAGAGAACCGGCGGGCTGGAGCTGAACTTTGGCAACGGCGATGCAGCTATGGAGATGATGCACCAACTCTCGCGTGGCGAAGGCTTTGGCTTGATTGCAGGACAAGGAGTTCACAAGATGAAGCAGATTTTTGCAGAAAAAGGCTGGGGCGATCCACAATTTCTGCAAGACATCGGCATGGAAGTGAAGGGTTTGGAATATTCGGAATATGTTTCCAAGGAGTCGCTGGCACAGCAAGGCGGTTTTGCAATGACCAACAAAGGTCCCCAGCACGACGAAGCCTGGCTGATATTTATGGATATGGTCAACAACCAAATCCCGACCTTTGAAGATAAGGCCGAGGCATTGCATTACTTCCCCATGTTCCGCACCTGGTTTGGCCTGCAGGGATTGTGCAAGCTGCCCTGGAACGACGTGGAACCGGTGAACAATGCCGAAACCGACGAGCCGGCCAAAGTACCCGAGCACGTCGATAACTACGTGACCATTTATACAGCCGTTACCGGAAAACCTTTCGATAAAAAAGAGATGATCCGGCAGTCGGAGCGGGTGTATAACTTTCAGCGAACCTTCAACCTGCGCCGCGGCTACGGTACCCGCAAATACGACGCACAACCATACCGCGCCGCAGGCCCTGTAACCAACGAAGAGTACGAATCACGTGCCGAACGCTACGACAAACAACTCAAAGAAATTGTAGGTTTTGATCCTGAAGGAAAAACTACCGAAGAAAAAGTAGCCGTGATGCGCAAACATCGCGAAAGCCAATACGAAAAACTCCTCGACGCTGTGTACAAGCGTCGTGGCTGGACACGCAACGGCGTACCCACCATTGCACACCTCAAGTCGTTGGGTATGGATTTACCCGAACTCATCGAGGTAGTGAAACCTCATCAGGAGTAAAAGGGATTTTTTCATTGCTTTAGTAAAGGCGGCAGAACTATTTTGCCGCCTTTTTTATGATTAATATTTCGCATTCCACCCGATGGTAAAGTTTTTTCTCATCGCTCACAGCTCATCTCTTCATCCTTCTTCCTGCCTATTTGACACTCTGGCTGTCAGCATCGGCATTGGCTACCACATTAGCTATTATTTTCGGTGCAACCACCGTAAACAGGGACTTTAATAAATGTATGTGCGTATTAAAAAATAAAAATGACAGAAGATGAATGCATGTATGACAGCGTAAAAATGAAATGGCATAATGATTGACGAGGTCTGCCAAATAAATTTAGAAAACAAAAAACAGAAAGGATATTTTAAACATGGGAAAAATTATTGGAATCGACTTAGGAACTACCAACTCATGCGTCTCCGTAATGGAAGGCAACGAACCGGTGGTTATTCCCAATTCCGAAGGACGTCGTACCACGCCGTCGATAGTTGCATTTACTGAGAATGGCGAACGCAAAGTTGGCGACCCTGCCAAGCGTCAGGCTATTACCAATCCCACACAAACCATTTATTCTATCAAAAGATTTATGGGCGAACCGTGGGGTCGTATGCAAAAGGAAGTAAACCGGGTAACCTACAAGGTAGAAAAAGGTGAAAATGAAACCACACGGGTACGCATTAAAGACCGTCAATACACGCCACAGGAAATCTCGGCCATCATTCTGCAAAAGATGAAAAAAACTGCTGAAGATTATCTGGGCACTTCTGTAAACGAAGCTGTGATTACCGTTCCGGCATATTTCAGCGACTCGCAGCGGCAAGCTACCAAAGAAGCCGGTGAGATAGCGGGCCTCGTGGTAAAACGTATTATCAACGAGCCTACTGCCGCAGCACTGGCTTATGGCCTCGATAAGAAAAAAGATGATGCCAAAATCGCAGTTTACGACCTGGGTGGCGGTACATTTGACATTTCAATATTAGAACTGGGCGATGGTGTTTTTGAAGTAAAATCGACCAACGGCGACACCCACCTGGGTGGCGACGACTTCGACCACGTTATCATCGACTGGCTGGCCGAAGAGTTTAAAAAAGACAACAACATCGACTTGCGTAAAGATCCGATGGCGTTGCAGCGACTGAAAGAAGCTGCCGAAAAAGCAAAGATTGAACTCTCAAGCTCAAGCGAAACCGAGATCAACCTGCCCTACATTATGCCTGTTGATGGAATTCCACAGCACTTGGTGCGTAAACTCACCCGCAGCAAATTCGAACAGCTTTCTGATTCGTTGATCAAACGAAGCATCGAGCCTTGTAAGAAAGCGCTGAGCGATGCAGGTTTGAGTGCCTCCGACATCGATGAGGTGATTTTGGTAGGTGGTTCTACACGAATTCCTGCCATTCAGCAGGAGGTGAAAAACTTCTTTGGCAAAGAGCCTTCCAAAGGTGTAAACCCCGACGAAGTAGTTGCCATTGGCGCAGCCATTCAGGGTGGCGTACTTACCGGTGAGGTAACAGATGTGCTGCTGCTCGACGTTACACCGCTTACCCTTGGAATCGAAACTTATGGTGGCGTGATGACCAAACTCATTGCCTCCAATACAACCATCCCTACCAAGAAAGCAGAAGTGTTTTCGACGGCTGCCGACAACCAGCCATCTGTCGAAATTCATGTGCTGCAGGGTGAACGTCCAATTGCAAAAGACAATAAAACTATTGGCCGATTCCATCTCGACGGAATTCCACCCGCACCCCGTGGTATCCCACAGATTGAAGTGGCTTTCGACATCGACGCCAACGGTATTCTCAATGTTTCGGCAAAGGACAAAGGCACCGGCAAATCGCAAAGTATCCGCATCGAAGCCTCCTCAGGCCTTACCGATGAAGAGATCAAAAGGATGAAAGCCGAAGCCGAAGCCAACGCCGAGACCGACAGAGTTGCCAAAGAGCGGATTGATAAACTCAACCAGGCTGATGCGCTGATATTCCAGACAGAAAAGCAACTGAAAGAATACGGCGACAAGATTCCGGCTGACAAGAAAAAACCCATCGACGATGCACTTGCCGAACTTAAAGAAGCGCACAAAAAAGAAGACATCGCCGGCATCGACGCAGCCAGCAAAAAGCTGAACGATGTGTTTCAGGCTGCCAGCCAGGAAATGTACAGCGCCGCCGGAGCCCAACAGCAACAGCAACAAGGCGAACCTACCGACCAGCAACAACAGCAAGGTGGTGGTGAACAAGGCGGAAACAACGATGGCGAAGTAACCGACGTAGATTTTGAAGAGGTTAAATAATTTTGGATTGTAACGACGCACAGCCGTCGCCATTCAAATCAACGACGATTAATAAATTAAAAACCCTGGTAGGAATACCGGGGTTTTTTTTGTGCTTTTTTTCAAAAAACAAAGCTTCTCTTCTATTTCCAAATAGGAGGTTTATGAAAATAAGTAAGAAGTTTTTAACAAATCCGTTCCCGGTTAAGTCATTAATAGTAGTTTTAGTGCCTTTTTCTGCTGTGGCAACTTTTAAAACTTTAACACCGCGAGCGTTTTATTTTGTAACATCTTTGTAATTATCAATTAAATAAGCATACTCATCAAAAATTAATATTTAAAACTAACCATCAAAAATTGCATTAACTATGAGAAAATTTACATTTTTATTGGTGCTGATGATTGCTTTCGCAACAGCACAGGCACAGTTACCTTCTAACTGGACAGACGACACAGGAATAGAAACTTTTAAAGAATCATCCACTGTACATGGCGGCAACTTCAGTTGTGGCGTAATTGTAAATACTGAGGTGCAAGCCAACTGCGACTTTGCCAACGACAGCCCAATGCCCGTAACGCCGGGTGCTACTTACAAAATTTCTTTCTGGGCCAATACCAGCGAACACGTTCGCGTAACAGCCGTTGTGGACTGGGATGCAGGATCCACACAATACTCCAACACTTATGTTGGTCCGGCCACCAGCGGGTGGGAACAATTCACCTTTGAGGGAACGGTGCCAGAGGGCGTAGCAACAGGAACTGCAAGACTTCGCTTCTACGATGTACCCGGTTTCAATCCGGGCGAAACCCAATACGTGGACGATGTCGCTTTTGAATCACCCATCGGAACACCTAAAACTGTAGTAAATGGTGATTTTGAAAACTGGGGTGGTGCTAACGAAGGAGAACCTTCCGACTATCCAACTGAATTTGCGGCTACCGCATCAGGTGTTAAAATAACACTATCCTGGATTGATGCAGTGGGAGATCCATTGCCGGGCAACTATCTGATAAAAGCAAGCAAGCAGAATGATATTACCCCTCCGGTTGACGGTACCTTCGTTCCAAACGATCTCAACCTGGCCGACGGCAGCGGTGCCGCCAATGTGGCTTATGGCCTGGAATCTTTCACCTTTTCGGAACTGGAGCCATTAACAACTTATTATTTCAAAATATTCCCCTACACCAACAGCGGCCCCGATGTAGATTACAAAACCGACGGAACTGCTCCATCGGCACAGGCAACCACCGGAGAAGAAACGATCAGCTTCTTCACCGACTTCAACGATGGCTGGGGTGGATGGACACCGATAAGTGTAGTTGGCGACCAAGTATGGACACGCACCACCGAATATGGCATCGAAAATAGCCCGTGTGCTAAGATGGCCGGTTTTACTACCCTTGCCGTAGTTAACGAAGACTGGCTGCTTTCGCCAGCCTATGACCTTGCAGGCCTAAGCAATATGATGGTGAATTTTTATTCCGCCACAAAATTTGCAGGCCCCGCTTTGCGCTTTAAAGTTTCGACGAATTACAACGGCACCGGAAACCCCAACGACGCAACATGGGACGACCTTACAGATATGGCTGAATGGTCGACCGACAATTACGAGTGGACCGAGTCGGGCGACATTGATATGGCGGCATACAGCGGCAGCACCGTACATCTGGCTTTTGTTTATTTCTCGACAGCCGAGCAGGCTCCTACCTGGGAAATTGATAACATCCACCTTCAGGTAAGCAGCAGCATCAATGATCCTGAGTCATATCTGCTGGGATTGTATCCCAATCCTTCCAACGGCCTGATCAATTACAACCTGAAACAAACGCCTGTAAGCATTGAAGTATTTAATATTACTGGCCAGCGTCTTTTTGTAACCGCAACGTCCAGTGCTACCGGAACAATTGATCTGCAGCAAATACCTGCAGGTGTTTTTATTGTAAAATTCGTTCTTGATGAGCAGGGAACTTCCGTCGTAAGACGCATCATCATAGAATAGTTTACCTAAAGGAAGCCGGGAGCATTTGTTCCGGCTTCCCTTTTTTATTAAAAAAAACAATATGACTTCATGAAAAAAGTCTTCCTTTTTGTCCTAATGCTTTTTGCAATATCAACGGTGCAGGCACAGTTGCCTTCCGATTGGACTGACGACACAGGCATAGAAACATTTAAGGAATCGACAAGCGTGCATGGTGGCGCTTACAGTTGTGGCGTAATTGTAAATACCGACGTGCAGGCCAACTGCGACCTTTCCAATACCAGCCCAATGCCTGTGACTCCAGGTGCAACCTACAAGATTTCTTTCTGGGCCAATACCAGCGAACATGTTCGTGTAACGGCCGTTGTGGACTGGAATTTAGGTAGCGCACAATACTCCAACTCGTATGTAGGCCCGGCCACCAGCGGGTGGGAACAATTCGTCTTTGAAGGAACGGTACCCGACAGCGTAGCAACAGGAACCGCAAGACTTCGTTTCTACGATGTGAGCGGATTTATTCCGGGCGAAACCCAGTATGTGGATGATGTTGCTTTTGAATCACCCGTGGGAACACCAAAAACTGTTGTTAATGGTGATTTTGAAACCTGGGGTGGCATCGTGGGAGAACCTTCCAATTATCCAACTGAATTTACTGCTGCCGCATCGGGCGGGGGAATAGCACTTTCCTGGGTGGATGCTGTTGGTGATCCTTTACCTGAAAACTATCTGATAAAAGCAAGTAAGCATAGTAACATTGCCCATCCGGTAGATGGTATCTACGTTACCAATGACCTAGATTTGTCCGACAGCACCGGAGCCGCCAATGTGGCTTATGGTCAAGAATCATTCAACTTTACGGGACTGGTGCCATTCACAACTTATTACTTCAGAATATTCCCTTACACCAACAGCGGCATCAATGTGGATTACAAAACTGACGGTACGGCTCCATCGGCGCAAGCCACCATTGGAAGCATTATAATTCTGGAATCCGAAAACTTCGACGCCGACTGGGGCGGATGGACACGCGTGAATGTATTAGGCGAACAGGAGTGGAGCCGCGACAACACATTTGGTATTGGTAATACCGCTTGCGCTAAAATGACAGGCAACAGCGGCGGCGCCAACTACGCTAACGAAGATTGGCTCATTTCGCCATCGATGGATTTTACAACCTGCACCGATCAGATTTTTACGTTCTTCAGCGCAGTAGGTTATTCTACTTCTGAACCTCAGCTCACCGTGCACATCTCCACTGATTATGACGGCCACAATCCTTCTACCGCCACCTGGACAAAGCTGAACCCAATACTAGCCACCAGCCCGCCCAACTTGGCCTGGACTAATTCGAGCGCAGTGGATGTTTCGGACTTCACCGGCGACAACGTGCATGTAGCATTTGTTTATATCTGTGGAACCGACCCAGCAGAAACCTGGGAAATTGATAACATCATGATAAGCGGCGAAGGCGAAATAGTGCCTGAACCCGAACCATCCAATTATCCCGCTGACTTTGCAGCTTTGGCTGATGGACAAACCGTCCATCTTTCGTGGGCCGACGCTATCGGCGAAATTTTGCCGGAGCATTATCTTATTTTGGGAAGTGATGCCAACAATATCGCAGCACCGCAGGATGGCCAGCCCGTGGAGAACGACCCCGACTTTAGCGACGGAATGGCGGTAATGAATGTATCATACGGAACTACCAGCATTACGTTTACCGAATTGGCAAACAACCAGACTTATTATTTCAAAATTTATCCCTACAACAATTCAGGTGTGGCGATAGATTATAAAAATGATGGAATCCCGCCAATGGCAGAGGCAACGACCGAACAAGAAGCTGCCAACCTTTTCACCGACTTCAACGAAGACTGGGGCGGATGGACACCGATAAGCCTCGTGGGTAACCAAACATGGACGCGCACCACCGAATATGGCATCGAAAACAGCCCATGTGCTAAGATGGCCGGTTTTAATAACGGCGCCGTCATCAACGAAGACTGGCTGCTCTCGCCGGCGTACGACCTGGCAGGCATGGACGATATGGTAGCAAGTTTTTATTCTGCTACCAAATTTGCCGGCCCTGCTTTGCGCTTTAAAGTATCTACTAATTACGATGGCGCGGGCAATCCCAACGATTTTGCCTGGGATGATCTTACCGATTTGGCTGTCTGGTCGACCGACAATTACGAATGGACTGAGTCGGGCGATATCGATATGTCGACATACGGTGGCAGCACCGTGCGTCTGGCTTTTGTCTATTTTTCGACTGATCTGGAAGCGCCAACCTGGGAAATCGACAATGTGCTGCTTTCTCCCGCACAGGTTCTGGGAGAGCCGTCGGCTTACCCCACCACTTTTGCCATGACAGCACAGAATCAAAACATAACCATCACCTGGATGGATGCTACCGGCACCATTGTTCCCGAAGGCTACCTTGTGATGATTAGCAATACCGACGAATTCACAGCTCCCATCGACGGTACACCCGTACCCGATGATTTGGATTTGAGCGATGGCAAGGGTGCTAAAAATGTAATGCCCGGCGTGCAGCAGGTAAGTTTTAATGATCTCGCGCCGAGCACCACTTACCATGTAGTGATTTATCCCTTCACAAATTCCGGCGCCGCCATCGATTACAAAACCGACGGCACGGTGCCACATGCCGAGGCTATCACTGCCGAAGCTGCGGCCGATCTACTTTTTACCACTTTTAACGAAAACTGGGAAAACTGGACACCCATCAGCATTACCGGCGATCAGGTATGGAACCGCAACAATACTTTTGGCATTGACGGAACAGCTTGCGCACGCGTAAGCGGATTTGCCAACGAAGTTTCCAACCCAAACGAAGACTGGCTGGTTTCGCCGGCTATCGATCTTACAGGAATCACCAATGCCGCGCTGATGTTTTATTCGGCAGTAGCCGATAGCGGCGATCCGCTGCAGGTTATGGTTTCGACCGACTTCGACGGTGCTGGCAACCCCAATGATTTTACATGGGATAACCTTACTTCACTGGCCGATTGGCCTGCCGTTGATCCTTTCTGGCAATGGACTCATTCGGGAAATATTAGTTTGGAGGATTATGCCAATCAAACCATTTACGTTGCCTTTAAATTTACCTCCAACGCCGAGGAATCAAAAACATGGGAAGTCGACAACATCCGCATTCAGGGAAGCAGCAGCATCAACGATCCGGAATCGTACTTGCTTAGATTGTATCCCAATCCAACCAACGGTCTGATTCATTACGATCTAAAAAAAGCGCCAACGACTATCGATATTTATTCGATCACCGGACAGCTTGTCTACAGCGCTGCCTTACCAGCTTCTAGCGGAAGCATTAATCTGCAGCAAATGCAAAAAGGCCTCTATCTCGTCCGCTTCATTCTGGACGAACAAGGTACTTCCGTCGTAAGACGCATAATAGTTGAATAATTTACTGAAAGGAAGCCGGGAGCATCAGTTCCCGCTTCCTTATTTTTTTAATAATAAAAATAGCAAAACCACATGAAAAAACATTTATTCTTCATCCTGATGCTGTTGGCAATTACAGCATTGCAGGCACAGGAGCCTCTCCACTGGATAGTTGATACCCAAATCGAAGCGTTTCAGGAATCGACCATTGTGCAGCAAGGCAGCTACAGCAGTGGCATCATCGTCAACAGCGATGTGCAGGCCAATTGCGATTTTGATAACGAAACTGTGATTCCTGTTACGGCAGGAGATACTTTCAAAATGTCGTTCTGGGGTTATACCTCCGAAAATGTGCGGGTTCGAGCCAAGATTATCTGGTCGGACAATACCACATTGTATGCGACCAACTACCTGGGGCCCAACACCGGTGGCTGGGAGCAGTTCGAATTCGATGGCCAGGTACCCGCCAACATTACAAGTTTAAAGGTGGGCGTTCGATTTTATGATGTCCCCCCCGGATTTACTCCCGGTGAAGTGCAGTATGTGGATGATTTCGTTTTTGAATCGCCCATCGGCACACCATTGACCATCAACAACGGCGACCTCGAGTCGTGGACGGGTATGTCTGGTGAACCGGATAATTACCCAACGGACTTTGCCGCAGAACTTGCGGCGCTTAGCGCCGCGCTTTCGTGGATAGATGCAACCGGCAGCCAGCTTCCTCACGCCTATCTGATAAAAGCGAGCACCTCCGACGACATTACTTTGCCCGTTGACGGCGTTCCAGTTGCCGACGACCTCGACCTGAGCGATGGCAAAGGAGCAGTTAACGTGGATTTTGGCCAGGAAACTATTACCTTTCCTGATCTGGAACCTTCCAACACTTATTATTTCAAAATTTTCTCATACACAAACGGTGGTGCCAACATCAACTACAAAACTGACGGAACTCCTCCGGCAGCGCAAGTAGAAACGCCTGACATCGTGGTAATCCATTCACAAAACTTCAATGCCGGCTTTGCCAACTGGACGCCCATCAGCGTTGCAGGCGATCAGGTATGGAATGCCACCAACAACTTTGGTATGGGCGGCACGCCCTGCGCCCGTATTTCTGGTTTTGTAAGCGGCGCTGCTGTCGAAAACGAAGACTGGCTCATTTCACCCGCGATTGAGCTGGGTAATTTTCAAAATGAAATCCTTACTTTCTATACGGCTATCGGCTACCCCACTGCCACACCGCAACTGGCGGCTTATGTATCGACAGATTATGATGGTGGTGGCAATCCAGCTACTGCTACCTGGATTGATCTGGAACCGGTGCTGCCCGATGGCGTTGTGTTCTGGGAATGGACCAATTCCGGCGATTTAAACCTTTCGGGATACGAAGGAAGCGTCCATATCGCTTTTGTTTACGCCTGTGGCACCGACGACGCTGCCACCTGGGAAGTGGACAATATTCTGATAACCGGCGAGGGCGAATTTGTACCTGACCCGGAGCCAACCAATTATCCGGTGAATTTTGCAGCCCTTGCTACCGGCCAGTCGATAATACTTTCGTGGACGGATGCCGTGGGTGCTCAGCTTCCGGCAGGATATCTTATTCTGGCTTCCGACAATCCAAACATCGCCGCTCCGGTGGATGGAACGCCGGTAGCTGACGACAATGTGCTGAGCGATGGCAGCGGCGCGCTTAACATCAATCCAGGTGTGCAAACTGCACATTTTTATAATCTTCCGCAAGGTACCACCTATTATTTTGCCATCTATCCCTACACAAACGAAGGCGAAAATATTGATTACAAAACTGACGGTACACCACCTACTGCAACAGCTACAACCGAGGAAACCAACTTCCTGCTTTTCACGGATTTCAATACCGACTGGGGCGGATGGACAACCTATAGCGTGGTGGGCGATCAGCAATGGGGACGCAACAATACCTACGGGCTGGAAGGCACTCCCTGTGCTTTGATGTCGGGTTTTTCCGGTGGCAACTTCGAAAACGAAGACTGGCTCATTTCGCCACCGATCGACCTCAGCGCCAGCAGCAACGAAGTGCTCAAATTTTTCTCAGCCAAAAACTATGTGGGTCCACGGCTGGAGCTGCGCATTTCGACCGACTACAACGGAACTGGTAATCCCAACGATTTTACCTGGCAAGTGTTTACCGATGAAGCGATGTGGTCGCCGGGCAGCTTTGCCTGGACGGAATCTGGTTACATCGATCTGTCAGCATTTACCGATAACACCATTTATGTGGCTTTCCAGTTTTTCTCCACCGCAACGGAATCGGCCAACTGGGAAATAGACAACGTGAGCATCACCGTACAGGAGCTACCTCCCACCGAGCCTTCCAACTATCCAGAGAATTTTGAAGGTGAGGCAAACTTTAATGATGTGAAACTTACCTGGGAAGATGCTACGGGAGAAATCATCCCCGACGGCTATCTAATCCTGGCCAGCAACCAAAGCAACATTCCTTTACCGGTAGATGGCGTGCCTGTAGTGAATGACCCCGACTTGTTCGATGGTACCGGAGCTATGAATGTAGAAAGCGGTATAGAACGCTACACCTTTACCGATTTGGATAACACCACCTATTACTTCAGGATTTTCCCCTACACCGGTTCGGGTACAAAGATTGACTATAAAACCGATGGTGTTCCGCCTTATGCATCGGTTGTTGTTACTACATTTTCTTATTACGCTTATCATTTAAATACCACATTTGATACCGGCTGGGAAGGCTGGCAACAGGTAAGCGTTACCGGCGACCAGATTTGGACACGCGATACCACTCATGGCATCAACGGAACACCGTGTGCGCGCATCAGCGGTTTTAGCGGCGCTGCCTTTGAAAATGAAGACTGGCTCATTTCACCGAGAGTATTTTTTTTGTCTGACATTGGTCATAACATCATCTTTAATTCGGCTGTAGCTTACACCGGCGCACCGCTGTCAATTAAAATCTCTACAGATTATGAAAACGGCTATCCCAGCGGCGCCACCTGGACTGATGTTACCGACAGAGCCATTTGGCCCGATGGAGATATTTTCTGGAAATGGACTTATTCTGGAGTTTTGGATGTAGAAGATATTCTCATTAATCAGGGTTCAGCTGTAATTGCATTCGTTTACACCTCCACCACGGCAGATGCAGCCACCTGGGAAGTTGACAACATAAAGTTAAGATCCATTATTCTTGATGGCATAGACGATGTAGCCGGACAGCGGCAGGTCAACATTTTCCCCAACCCTACGCGCGGTACTTTTACTATTGATACAGAAATGGACGTGCGCTTTGTGGAAGTTTATTCGGCTACCGGCAGTCTGATGCTGCACCAACAAATGGCGGATGCTTCGCAGGCTATCGACATCAGCAACCTGAAACCCGGCTTTTACTTTGTAAAAGGCTTTGGCAATGCTGCCGAAAATATCTTCAACAGTCGCATTATTTTACAATAACTTTTTTGTTACTGAAGGCGTCCCGGTAATATCCGGGACACCTTCCTTTTTTTTAAAAGCATTAATTATTAACATTTAAAACCTAATATCTTATGAGAAATCTACGACACATTTTAATGATGGCGCTATTTACAATAGTAGCACAACTTTCTTTTGGTCAAGGGCTTGAAACCTTTGATAATTTTGATGCAATCGGAACTTCATACCAAACTGGTACTTTTCTGGGACAGGATGGTTCAGAATGGAATTATATTCAAAGTCGGGGTGACATTGAAATTACCGGAAAAGCACTTATGCTCGGCAGAAACCGAACACCACAAGCAAATGTTTATTCCGGCACTATTTCTAATGGTATCGGGACGCTGAATTTCGATTATATGCAAGCCTTTTCATCAAATGTTAATCTTAACATTTTGGTAAATGATGAAGTTGTTGGAAATGTGACTTCAAGCGGAGAACAAAATGTAATTAAAAATTCCGGGGAAATTGAAGTAAATATTTCAGGTGACTTTGTTTTAAAATTCATGAGTGTGAATAATAGTGATGGGCAAGTAGTTATTGACAATGTGACCTGGACATCTGGTTCTGGCAATTCCGTTGCTTCCCCTCAATTCAACCCTATTGGTGGAACTTACACTTCTCCTCAAAATGTGAGCATCACCTGCGCAACTCCGGGAGCTATCATTTACTACACCACTGATGACAGCAATCCTACCCAACAATCACAACAATATACCCTACCTGTGACGATTGCACAGACAACCACTCTCAAAGCAAGAGCGTATGCTTTTGGCCTTAACCCCAGCAATATTATTTCGGCGCTCTATAGTTTCCCGGAAACGGTAACTACCCTGGCTGCGCTTCGTGCAGGAGTTCCCGGACAGCTCTATTATTATACCGGCACAGCCGTCCTTACCTTCCAACAGGGGTTCCGCAATCAGAAATATGTGCAGGATGCCACGGCCGGAATTTTGATCGATGACCTTGCAGGCATCATCACTTCCGATTTTGAAATTGGCGACGGCATCACCAACCTTTGGGGACACGTAGCTGAATTTGGTGGGATGATGCAATTTTCGCCAACACAAGATCCGGGCGACCCGGTTTCTTCGGGGAATAATCCGACGCCTTTGGTGATTACACTTACCGAGTTAAATGCTAATTACTCTACTTACGATGCGCGGCTGGTACGTATTAATGACGTTACCTTTGACGATGCCGGAGCAACGTTTGTCGACGGAGCGGTTTATCATCTTACCGGCCCGGCTGCCAGTGAAGGCGATTTCAGAGCCACTTTTTATGGAGTGGATTACATCGGCACTCCCATTCCCTCTGGATCTATCGACATTATTGGCTTACCAAATTCACGTGTTGAAGGCAAATACCTGACAGCGCGTAACAACAACGACTTCGTTCAGGAGCAGGTACCTCCGACTATTCAGGTGCTTTCGCCAAATGGTGGCGAAGTGTGGCAAAAAGGCAATACCTACACCATTAGCTGGCTCAACACCAACTTTTCGGGTAATGTAAAAATTACCATTCCAAAAGGTTTTACCAGTATTATGGTGGCTAATAATGTGACAAATACCGGTAGCTACGAATGGACCATCCCCATGTCGTTCGTTGCAGGCAGCTATAAAGTAAAAGTAGAGAATGTAAATCCTGGTGATCCTGTAGACATAAGCGACGACAATTTCTCGATAATCGAGCCACTGCCCGATCCCGACATTGTCATCAACGAGATCATGTACAATCCAGCAATAGCATTAGGTTCGGATGCTGATTATGAGTATCTGGAATTATACAACAACAGTGGTTTTGCTGTGGATTTGGGTGGCTGGAAACTGGCCACTGCCATAGATTATACTTTTGAAGCTGGTACTACCATTGCCGACGGCGGATATCTGGTAGTTGCACTCAAACCTGACACTATCATCGCACATTACGGAATCACCAATGTGGTGGGTCCTTTTACTGGCGGTCTCAACAATACCGGCGAAATCATCCTGCTTCTCAATGTTGAGGGCAATGTTGCTGATAGTGTAAAGTATGCCAAAGGTGGATTGTGGCCCCCTGAAGCCAATGGCGACGGCCCTTCACTGGAACTTCTCGATCCCAACCTCGACAACTCCCTGCCCGAAAATTGGGCAGCCAGTATCGTAAACGATGGTACACCCGGCATGCCCAATTCAGTTTTTGGATTCGAAATGCTCACGCTCACGGCTCCTAACGGCGGCGAAAGCTTCTTGCAAGGCAGCTCACAGCAAGTTACCTGGACGTATGTCGGATTTACCGGAACCATCAAAATAGAGCTTACCGATACCCAGCTTGCCACCACAGTGACGCTTGCCGAAAATGTTCCTGTAAATTCTATCGTCTGGGATTGGGAAATTCCCGCCAATTTTACAACGGGCAACAATTATAAAATTATCATCTCCGAAACCACCGACGGAATTCCTACAGACGAAAGCGATGGCGTCTTTAGCATCGTAGGAACCATTGTTCCCTCCATCACCGTAACTTCGCCCAATGGCGGCGAATCGTGGGCACAGGGAACGCTGCACAACATTACCTGGACAAGCGAGGCTGTAACAGGAAATGTGAAGATCGAACTTTCCGACGGCACTTCAACTATTGTGCTTGAAGCTTCCATAGCCATCACAGAAGAAACCTATGGATGGAACATTCCTGCCGGTCAGGCCCTGGGTAGTAATTATACCGTCATCATTTCAGGTTTGGGTACCGGCGCACCAACTGATGCAAGCGATGCTCCATTCTCGATTGTTGCACCACCGCCGCTTGCCGATATTGTTATCAATGAAATAATGTACAATCCTCCCGAAAGCGGCGCCGACAGCCTCGAATTTATCGAGATCTATAACCGCGGAGCGATGGCCGTCAATCTCGAAGACTATTACTTCAGCAAGGGCGTAGTATTTGTATTTCCTAATTACGAACTTGTGCCTGGTGGATATGTAGTAGTTGCCATCAAAGCCAATGTGATGCTGAATGAATTTGGCGTTGAAGCGCTGCAATGGACCAGTGGCGGATTGAGCAATAGCGGCGAAGCTATTGTGTTGATGAACAATGCCGGACAACAAGTGGATAGTGTTTATTACAAAACTGGTGGCGTATGGCCTGCAGCGGCCAACGGCTATGGCCCTTCACTGGCGCTTACTGATCCTTTTGCCGATAATAGCGATGCCGCCAATTGGAAGCCCGAAACTACTTTTGCTTTTAATCATCCCATAGGAATGGGAGTTTATGCCACTCCCGGAGCTGTTAACTTTTCAACACCCGGACAGGGCATTCTGCTAAATTCCGGCTTGTCGGGTATCTCTACTTATCTCGATCTTAACAACCAGGCCGTGGAAACCAACATGAATCCCATTGTGGACAATCTTATTGAAATGCAGAATTTTAGTAACGTTTATCTGCCGGGCTACAACGTGAATTCCATTGGCAACTGGAACACCAACAAAGGCTATCAGATTAACGTGACGAGTAAATGTTATCTGGTACTCTATGGCACCGAAAGTGCCGACCATACTGCTGAGTTGATAACAGGATGGAATGCGCTACCGGTTCTGAGCACCTGCGCTGTGGAAGCTGCCACTCTATTTGGCGGACATACCGAAATTATCCTTGTAAAAGAAATGGGCAGCAACCGCATCTATTATCCTGCCGGAAACATTTTCACGCTGCAAACGCTGCAGCCGGGCAGTGCCTATTTTATCAAAGTAAGTGCACCTATCAATATCACTTATCCTGATTGTGGGAACAAATAAGAGGATTATTTAAATGATCACAGAAAGGCTGCTACGAAATTATCTGCAAAAGCAGAGTGATGACGTGGCAGCCTTTTTTATTGTACTTTCAAAAATATCTCAAACTCTTTTATTCATCTAAATTTTTAATGTTATGAAGAATTTTTTACTTGGTTTTTTAATTTTGATTTTCGGCGGGTTTATCACTTGTGCAACGGCACAAGTGGACGTAACCTTTCAGGTTGATATGGCCGAACAAATAGTAAATCCTGCCGGCGTGAGCGTAGCTGGCGATTTTCAAGGCTGGTCACCGGGCACCACCCTGATGGCGCAGGTGGGAAGCAGCACAGTTTACGCCGTAACGTTGCAGCTTTCGGAAGGCGATCATTATTTTAAGTATATCAATGGCAATGCCTGGGCTGATAACGAAAATGTCCCTACTGGCTGCAACTTTGATGGCAACCGTCAGGTAATTGTTGGCGATGTACCGGTAGTACTCGACCCGGTTTGCTTTGGCAGTTGCACCGTTTGTAACCCACCAGAGGTAGAAGTTACCTTCCGGGTAAATATGGCCGAACAGGATGTGAGTGTGGAGGGTGTATTTATCGCCGGTAACTTCCAGGGCTGGAATGCAGGCGGCACCCCGATGACCCTTGATCAGGATGCCATTTATACCTACACCACCAGTTTGCCAGAAGGTTATTTTGTAGAGTACAAATTCTTAAATGGCACAGGTGGCTGGGAAAATGTACCTGGTGGTTGTAATTCTAATGGTAATCGCTTCCTTGAGGTTCCCGATGTGGATATTACCCTCGATGTAGTATGCTGGGGCAGTTGCGTTGACTGTGCAGTACCTATGGTAGAAATTACCTTTCAGGTTGACATGAGCAACGAAACTGTATCAACTGACGGAATACATATTGCCGGAAGCTTTCAGGATCCAGCGTGGCAACCCGGCGACACCCCGATGATCGACGAAAGCAATGACATCTACAGCTACACAGCCAATTTGCCTGCAGGCGAATTTATCGAATACAAATTTGTAAACGGCAATAGCTGGGACGACCCCCAACCGGAGCAAGTTCCCTGGGAATGTGCCAGCAACGGCAACCGTTTTTTTACTGTTCCCAATGTAGCTACCACGCTCGACCTGGTTTGCTTTGGTAGTTGTGAGGCTTGTGTTGCCCCTCCCTCCGGTGGTGGTATGGAAACCTTTGATAATTTAACTGCCACTGGATCTTCGTACCAAACTGGTACTTTTCTGGGACAGGATGGTTCAGAATGGAATTATATTCAAAGCCGGGGTGACACAGAAATTACTGGAAAAGCACTTATGCTTGGCAGAAACAGAAATCCACAGGCCAATTTCTATTCAGGAACAATACCCAATGGTTGCGGAACTATCGAATTTGATTACATGCAGGCATTTGGAACAAACGTTAACCTCAATGTACTCATTAATGATGTAATTGTTGGGAATGTTACTTCAAGCGGAGAGCAAAATGTGGTGAAAAATTCGGGTGTTTTTAACGTAAATGTAACCGGCGATTTTGTGATAAAATTCATCAGTGAAACAAATAGCGGTGGACAGGTTGTGGTTGATAATATTTCCTGGACAGCTTCTGGTAGTGCTACAAATGTGCTCACACCTGTTTTCTCCGAAATTACAAAAGAGTATTTCAGTCCTGTAGATTTAGAAGTTTCTTGTGAAACAGAGGGTTCGACCATTTATTATACTTTAGATGGCAATGATCCTGACGACAATTCCACCGAATACACCGGGCCAATAAGCATTGCTGCAACCACCACGGTTAAAGCCATTGCTTATGCCCCGAATCTTGATCCGAGTGCTATTGCTGAAGTAACCCTTACTTTCCCAACGGTGATCGAAGTTGAAAACCTTGCCACTTTGCGGGCTGCCTATTACACAAAGGCATCGGATTATTATAAAGTAACAGGCGAAGTGGTGCTTACCTTCCAGCAAACTTTCCGTAATCAGAAATATATCCAGGATGCAACTGCCGGCGTTCTCATCGAAGACAATTCAGGTAAAATTTCCTCAACTTATGAGCTCTATGATGGCATCACCGGCATCATTGGAAAAGTGGACGAATTTGGCGGCATGATTCAGTTTACACCAGCTCAGGATCCGGGCGCTGCTTCTTCTACCAATAATGTCATTGTTCCACAGGTTATTACTTTGGAAGACCTTGTCAACAACTTTGAGGAGTATGAGTCGGAACTGGTAGAAATTAAAGGTGTGACTTTTGCCAATGGCGGAGCTACCTTTGCCAGCGGGCAGCTATACGATATTAGCGATGCTACTGAAAGTGGCGTCTTTAGAACTACATTTTATGATGTGGATTATATTGGGACAACCATCCCCGCTGATGCTGCCGATGTAACAGGTATTCCTAATTCACGCGCAGAAGGCGAGTATTTGACAAGCCGTAGCCTGGCCGACATTATTGCGCCCAGCTTTGTGCTGCTGACCGCGCCCAATGGCGGAGAGCAAATTGAGCAGGGTTCTGAGTTTACGATCACCTGGGAAACCAACCTCACCGAAACTACTGTGGATATCTTCCTGAACCTGACCACACATCTGATAGAGCTGGCAACAGATGTTCCGATAGAGGAAGGTTCGTTCTTGTGGGAGGTTACGCAGCCGTTAGGTAATTATACGATCATTCTGCACACGACCGAAAATCTCCCCGACGACGAAAGCGACGATTTGTTCGCCATCGTACCACCATTCGATGTGAAGATTACCGAGATAATGTACAACCCGCCGGAAAGCGGCCAGGACTCGCTGGAGTACATCGAAATCTACAACAATGGGATTAGCAATGTAAATCTCGAAGACTGGTCATTTACAAAAGGAGTTGTTTTTGTATTTCCTGAAATCACACTTGCCCCCGGCGAATACGCTGTGAGCTGTGTAAATAGCACTGCCTTCCTCAACTTTTTTGGCTTTGAAGCTCCCCAATGGACAAGCGGCAGCCTGAGCAATAGCGGTGAAAAAATCGAACTGAGCGACAACCTGGGCAACATTCGTGCTGAGGTAACCTACGGTAGAAGTGGTTTGTGGCCTGTCGAAGCCAATGGCCATGGCCCCTCACTTACCTTCTGCGATGCCTCGATGGACAACAGCGATCCGGTCTACTGGTCGGCATCTACCGAGTTTGTTGGTCTTAATGCCGATGGCAAAGCCGTTTACGGCACCCCCGGCGCAGGATGCGGTCAGGCTGAAGTTTTACCAATGTTCTACTCCGGCGGCTGGTTTGGTATTTCGGCCAACGTGGAACCTGAAGATAAAGCAATGGAAGAACTCTTTGCTCCGGTGCTGAATAACCTGGTGATCATGCTGGGAAATACCGGCATCTTCTGGCCCGAATTCAACATCAACATCCTGGGCGAATGGAATACCCACGAAGGTTACAAAATCAAGCTCGCCGGATCGACTTACTTTGTATTTGAAGGCACTGAGCTCGCCGACAGAACTTATGATTTTGAGCCAGGTCTGAAGTTTGTTCCAGTACTAAGCTCCGAAGCAGTAAATGTAGCTGACGTGATTGTGCCGCTGGGCAACGCCGTCGAATTTATGTTTGACATAAAAAATGGCACCGTTTACTGGCCTGACGGCGGAATTATTCCTGGTGTCGAAGGCGCACTCGAAGTGCTTACACCCGGTTATGCTTACCTCACCCAATTTACGCAGTCGGGAACCATCGATTTTGATATTAATTTTACAAAATCATCGGTGGCTACATTCAGCAAACCAGCGAACACCACTTCATGGAATGACGTGACCGCTACCGGCGATCAACACATCATTGCCATCAGCCAACAGGCGCTTGCAATGTTACAGGCCGGCGATGTAGTCGGAATGTTCGATGGAACAGGTTTATGCACCGGCATGGCCATCTATAACGGCACCGAAACCGTGCTCCCGCTGGTAGTTTATGGTGATGATAACACCACCAAAACCATCGACGGAATGACCCGGCAGGAACCGATGCAATGCCGCATCTTCCGTAATGGCGTTGCCGAAAATGTAACTGTGGTTTACAATCCAGCTTTCGCTAATACTGATGGATTATTTGAAACCAACGGATTGTCGGTGATTGACGGCTTCAAATTCGGAGTTACCGGAATCAGTAACAGCGAATCGTTGGGCGTAATTTATCCCAACCCTTCCGACGGACTCATCAACATCGTCACTGACCAGCCATGCGAGGTAACCATTACCAACGCACAGGGTCAACTGATGTATCAGAACCAGATAACGCAGCACGCAGTTGTCAATCTGCAGCAGCAGTCCAAAGGCGTTTACTTTGTAACGTTTACTAATGCCGATCAAACCATGACACGCAAAGTGGTGGTTAAATAATTGAAGTTTCACTCCAAAGGGAGTTGAACCAAAATTGCCATAATATCCCGGGAAGAAGCCACGCGGCACTTTCCGGGATTTTTTTTATCTTTGATCTTTATTCATCATCAAATGAAAATCAACCTGCGCCTTGTGTTGCTGTTTCTTGTAATTTCAGGACTTTCAGCTACGGCTTTTGGCCAAAAATTAGATGCCTACACCTGCACTGCAAACGGGAAGCAACTGTATGGCAAGGTAAAAATTGTAAAGCATTTTGCTGATTTTAAAGTAAAGGCGGTGAGTCGCAATGCCGATCTTAATGTTGACACAACCCGCAGCCGTCCGTCGCAGTGCGGCGAGTGGAAATTTGTAGACCGTTTCGAAGACTTCAGCATTGAGCTGGTAAACTTCTCACCTGATTTTACGATTAGCTTCACCCGTCCTGCCGGGATAACCGATTATACTTTACGTCATCAAAAGCCGCGTACAAACGAAGCAACCTGCACCTATGGCAGCATCCCGCTGCATGGCAAAGTGAAAGTGGTTACCGCTTTTGCGGATTTGAAAGTAAAAATTGTAAATTCATTTCCTGATCTCGAGGTGAAAACCGTAACCGCCTTTCCGAACAGATGTGGCGAGTGGCAATTTGTAGAAAACTTCCCCGATTTCACCATCCAGTTTGTGGAAAATTTCGAAGATATCTCCATAAAATTTGTCGGCAACTTTCCAGGGTTTTAAAATATTGGGCTCATGGGAGATCCGTTAATTGTTAATCGTGATCCGTTAATCGTTATCTGTTAATGGTTCATTGCGATCCGCCGGCTGGCGGAGAAGCAATCTGTTTACTTCTTCGCGTTGCTTCTTTTCCCATTGTTATCCGTTAATTGTTATCTGTTAATCGTTAAGCGTAAAGCGTAATTTGTTTGTAAGATTTTGTTGTGGCTTTTTAGTTCCAATGTTTAACAATGCATAAAGCCGCGTATCGTCAGACAGGTTTTATTATAAATTTGCAAAAGGATCAGGAGTAACATTTTTATTCTGAATCCATTATCTTGAAATTCAATATATAAAAATCCAATTTTTATGGATGAACAAACAGAAAAAACAAAACAGGAACTGCTTTTCAGCGATTTCTCACCGATAAGTACCGATCAATGGGAAGCTGTGATAGAAAAGGATCTGAAGGGAGCTGAATACGAGCGCAGGTTGGTATGGAATACGCGCGAGGGCTTCAAGGTACAGCCTTACTATCGCCGCGAGGATCTGGAAAATCTGAGTTACCTCAATATTTTCCCGGGCAATTTTCCTTTCGTGCGCGGTGAGCGCATCAATGAGAACAACTGGTTTGTGCGTCAGAACCTGCCTGTTGACGACATTGGTAAAACCAATAAAAAGGCCTTGGCTATCCTGATGACCGGCGTCGACTCACTGGGTTTTATACTCGATGAGCGCAAAAAGCCCACCATTGATGAAATAGAGCAACTGATGGAAAACATCTACGCCCAGTCCGTGGAGGTAAATTTTATATGCGGCCCGCAAGCGCCTGAAGTGGTTCGTCATTATCTGGAGTTAGTTAAGAAATACAACCGCGACCTAAAATCCATTCATGGCTCGGCAGGTTACGACCCCATCGGCCGCTTGATCGTTGGAGGCAACTGGTATGAAAACGAGGAAAAAGATTTCGATACCTGCGCCGAACTTGTCAAAGCTACCCAGCATACGCCGCATTTTCGCACGCTGGCTGTTCATGCAACACATTTCAAAAATGCCGGCTCCAACATCGTTCAAGAACTGGCTTTTGCTCTGGCTTATGGTGCCGAATATCTGACGCGCCTCACCGGCAAAGGCATCTCCATCGATACCGTAGCTCCAAACATCAAATTCAACTTTGCCATCGGATCCAACTATTTTATGGAAATAGCCAAGATTCGCGCCTTCCGTTTGCTGTGGGCAAAAGTTGTAAATGCTTATGGCCCCTCCAACGCCGAGTTTACGCGCACACACATTCACTCCGTCACCACACGATGGAACAAAACAGTCTACGACGCCCATGTGAATTTGCTGCGTACCACCACCGAAGCTATGGCAGCAATCATTGGCGGCACCAACTCACTCACAGTGTTGCCTTACGACGTCGTCTTTCAAGATACAAGCGAATTCTCCGAACGTATTGCCCGCAATCAGCAGCTTTTGCTCAAGGAAGAATCGTATCTGGATAAAATTGTGGATCCCGCAGCCGGCTCATATTACGTCGAAAATCTCACCGATTCGCTCATTGAAGCTTCCTGGAAACTTTTCCTGGAGATAGATGAAGCCGGTGGTTTTATTGAAGCTTTCCGCAAAGGAATCATCCAACAGCAGATAAAAACAACTGCCGAAAAGCGTGATCAGGATGTGGCCACCCGCCGCGAAATACTGGTAGGCACCAATCAATATCCCAACTTCGGCGAGATGATCAATCCTGACATCGACAAACAATGTTTCGAACCAATGGATTGCAGCAATGCCCATGCTATTGTGGAAACACTCAAACCTTACCGCGGAGCCATGGCTTTTGAGCAGTTACGTTCAGAAACCGATGCCTACGCAAGCAAGCATCATCGTCCTAAAGTATTCATGTTTACTTATGGAAGCCTTTCGATGCGCCGTGCCCGCTCACAATTTTCCGGTAACTTTTTTGCCTGTGCCGGTTTCGAAATCATCGACAACAATGGATTTAAAACCATCGACAGTGGCATTGAAGCTTTACGAAAAGTAAAACCTGAAGTTGTGGTGATTTGTGCTGCAGACGATGATTATCCGGTGATTGCTCCCGAGATAAATGAAAAAATCGGCAAAGAGACCATCGTAGTGGTAGCCGGATATCCGAAGGACACCATTGAAGAGCTTAAAGCCAAAGGCCTGAAGCACTTTATACATGTCAAATCAAATGTTCTGGAAACACTCAAAGAATTTCAAAAACAGTTGGGAATAAAATAAACAGATCATGAAGCCAAATTTCAAAAATATCAATATAAAGTCGTCACCTGTTTCTACCCGCAATGCTGCGGAATGGGAAGCAGATCATAAAATCAGTGCCGACTGGAAAACACCGGAGCAGATTTCTGTAAAGCCGGTTTTTACACAAGCCGACCTCGAAAATCTCGAACATCTTGATTATGCTGCCGGCATACCGCCTTATTTGCACGGCCCCTACTCGACCATGTACGTGATGCGCCCCTGGACCATCCGTCAATATGCCGGTTTTTCGACAGCCGAAGAATCCAATGCTTTTTATCGACGCAACCTGGCCGCCGGGCAAAAAGGACTCTCCATTGCTTTCGACCTTGCCACACACCGAGGCTACGACTCCGACCACCCCCGCGTGGAAGGTGACGTAGGTAAAGCCGGCGTGTCCGTGGATTCGATCCTCGACATGAAAATCCTTTTCGATCAGATACCACTTGATAAGATGTCGGTGTCGATGACCATGAACGGAGCCGTACTTCCAATACTTGCTTTTTATATCGTGGCCGGGCTGGAACAAGGCGTAACTCTTGAGCAAATGACCGGAACCATCCAAAACGATATTCTCAAAGAGTTCATGGTGCGCAATACTTACATTTACCCCCCTTTGCAATCCATGCGCATCATCGCCGACATTTTTGAGTTCACCTCGCAAAAAATGCCACGATTCAACTCCATCAGTATCAGCGGCTACCACATGCAGGAAGCCGGTGCTACTGCCGATATCGAGCTGGCCTATACCCTGGCCGACGGTCTTGAATATCTGCGCACAGGCATAAACGCCGGTATGGATGTCGATACTTTTGCTCCACGGCTTTCTTTTTTCTGGGGTATCGGGATGAATCATTTTATGGAGATCGCCAAGCTGCGCGCAGCACGACTGTTGTGGGCCAAGATTGTAAAACAGTTCAATCCTAAAAATCCAAAGTCGATGGCTTTGCGTACACACTCGCAAACATCGGGCTGGAGCCTTACTGAGCAAGATCCTTTCAACAACGTAGCACGCACCTGCGTGGAAGCGCTTGCTGCAACCCTGGGACACACCCAGTCGCTGCACACCAACGCATTGGACGAAGCCATTGCACTTCCAACCGATTTTTCGGCACGTATCGCGCGTAACACACAGATATTCCTTCAGGAAGAAACCAACATCACCCGTTCAGTCGATCCATGGGCCGGTTCTTATTATGTCGAAAAACTTACCCACGACATCGCACACCGCGCCTGGGAGCTTATAGAAGAAGTGGAAGAGCTGGGCGGAATGGCCAAAGCCATCGAAACGGGAGTGCCAAAGATGCGCATCGAGGAAGCCTCGGCACGCAAACAAGCCCGCATCGATGCTAACCGCGACACCATAGTAGGTGTTAATAAATATCGGCTCGAGAAAGAAGACCCCATGGAGATTCTCGACATCGACAACACTGCTGTGCGCGATGCACAGATAAAGCGACTGGAAAAGCTGCGCGCCGAACGCGATGACGCTGCAGTGCAACAATCGCTCGATGCCATCACACAAGCATGCGAAACAGGAAAAGGAAACCTGCTGGAACTTGCCATCGATGCCGCCCAAAAGCGTGCTTCGCTGGGCGAGATCTCGACAGCATGCGAAAAAGTTTTCGGAAGATATAAAGCAGTAATCAGAAGTATTTCAGGAGTGTATTCATCAGAAACCAAAGGCGACGAAAAGTTTGCCAAAGCCTGCGGGCTTGCAGATAAATTTGCTGAGCTCGATGGGCGACGTCCGCGCATCATGATTGCCAAAATGGGTCAGGACGGCCACGACCGTGGCGCCAAAGTAGTAGCCACCGGCTATGCCGATATGGGATTCGATGTGGACATCGGACCGCTGTTTCAAACGCCAGCCGAAGCAGCCCGTCAGGCTGTAGAAAACGACGTGCATGTGTTTGGAGTTTCCAGCCTGGCAGCAGGACACAAAACATTGGTTCCACAGGTTATTAAGGAGCTGGCTGCGCTGGGACGCGAAGATATTATGGTAATCGTGGGTGGCGTTATCCCGCATCAGGATTATCAATATCTCTACGATGCCGGTGCTGTAGCCATTTTTGGCCCTGGCACAGTAATTTCAGAAGCAGGTATCAAAATCCTGGAAATACTCATCGAGAGCCGAAAAGAATAAATGAAGTTGTCAGGTTGTCAAGTTGAATTTTATCAACTTAATAATCAGATACTAATTGCAACCCGGGAAATTAAGCGTCACTTCGTAGCTCGCGCTATTGAATATTTCGTAAGCTTTTCCGGGTTGTAAATTTTGTAGGGTATTGATTGCTTTTTCGGGCCAGTATACTTTTGTTCCTGCCACCTCTTTTATAGCTTTTATCTCCTGACGAAATCCTACAAAAGCATCTATCGATAACTGTTGCAGGCTATTGACCGGCATCAGCGACCATCCGGGTTTCGCTTTGAATACAGGTGCGGGATATTGCTGATATCCCTGCAAGGTCAGCGTACAACTTTCGGTGGTTTTGATATAATAACCTGAATGGCTGGTCCAATGATCGATATCACTTTTGGTGGTGTGCGGAAACATTATGCCGCTGTCATTATAAATGACGATAATTTTCCCGATAATAGTTTCTAATACAGCGAAAATATCAGCGTTGGGCAGAATGATGCACGAAGAGATGGCTGACCAACCGGCAGGAATCGTCAGCGTTTGCGTTGCCGCCTCCAACACGTTGATATGCGCAGTATCGCTTGACAAGGTAAAGTAGGGATTGGTGAAAATGCAATAATACGAACCAGCATCCACCGCCGACACCTGAGAAACGTAATATTCGCTTCCGCTGATAGTTTGCTGCAATATGCCATTGCGATACCATTGAAATTGTCCGGGGACAAGGCTTTCAATTTCAAATTCCAGATGCAAAATATCGCCGGCAATAAGCGTCTGATCTAGCATATTTTCATGAATCACCACGGGATATTCAAAATGCACAGGAAGAGTATCGGTAACAGCGAGCTGGCAAGGTGATAATGGCATGGCTGTCAACGAAAGCTGCACATGACGCATTGCATGGTCGTTATGGCCGGCATAATAATTTGTTTCAGGCGCACCTGCATCAGCAAAGCTGCCATCTCCGGAAGTTTGCCACAGGCACGACTGATAGTTCTTAGCCAGACCAGGCAAATGCACTGTATCGGTAATGCTGATGATTTCCCGAGGCAACTGCACCGTGGGGTTTTTATAAATCCTCAGCTCCATCAAAGCCGATTCCGAAAGGGTACAGGGGTGATTGGGAAAGGCAAATAGTACCAGATAGCACAAACCAGTACCTGTCTCATAAGGGCCTGGGGTATAGGTGGTAGTAAGTGCATTTGGATCTTCATAGGTTCCGTTTCCTCCATAGATGACCCATTGTATCTGTTGATAGTTTTGGGCTTGTCCTGAACAGGCAACAACATCACCCGCACAAATTGTCTGATCGGCGCCAACGCTGGCAGACGGTCTGGCCATAACTTGCAGCGTGAGGGAATCAGCGGCGATAAACGAACACGGCTCATGAGGAAAAGCCTGCAACACAAGGAAAATTTCATTGCCTGTCATATCATTGTTTCCTGGCTCATAAACAGGATTGAGCGCTGTGGGATCGTCGAAAGTGCCGTCGCCCGAAGATTTCCAAAGCAACGATTGGTAATTGATGGCGGTAGCTTCTGTCAGCGAGTACACTCCTTCACAAAGCAAGGTATCAGAACCTGCCGAAACTTCGGGTGAATCATAAATCATCAGTTTCATGCCGTTGATGCAGGGAGTCGCACAGGGCGCTATCACATTGGCGATCAACAAAAGACTTACCTCACCATTCAAACAATCGACAGTTCCCGGAGTATAAAGAGGTGTAAGTTGGCTATTATCATCGAAAGTTCCGTCGCCAATACTCAGCCACACAAGGCTGCTGTAATACGATGCTGTTCCCTGCAATTGATAAGTCTCTCCCTTACACACAGCATCTTCAAATCCGGCAAAACATTGCGGTGCCGGCACAATGGTAATTTTTACCGAATCGACCATGCGGGTGTATGTGGGCGTGCTATTTATCGCCACCAGATAAAGAACTGCCCCTCCCGAAGCAATATCGCCCACACCAGGGGTGTAGGTGGTTTGAAGCTGGGTATGATCATCAAAAAAACCATCGCCGGTATGCGACCACGAAATGAAATAATAGTCGGTAGCGTAGCCATGCACAGGAATCGAACCCCCAGAGAGGCAAACGGTGGTATCGTTTCCTGCGAATACGGTCATTCGCGATCCGGGATCACCAAATTTATTCCCATTTGCAATGCGATGCACCCTTTGATAAGGCGCAAAGTTTATTTTTTTAGAAAAAATTTCTGATAAATTTATTGGTGACTGGCTTAAGGAATTCAGGGCACTTACCTTAGGAGCCGGCAAAACCAATAGCAATAGCGCTATTTGTAAGAAATAAGTTTTCATTGCTTTAAGGTGTTTATTAGGAATTGATTACGTGGTAAAAATACTAAAAGAAAAAACATTAAAAGAAAGATTAATCGATTTTTTAATGAAAAAATATCTCATAAATGTCCTTTTTACGCACCACAATGGGCATGTGCGGGGAGGAAATGATAGAGTGTGCTGTGAAAAGATTATTTTTGCACTATATTAATATTAACAAAAAATAACTAAAAAAGATCGGCCTTGGCTATAATTGGTTCCATTATAAAGCGAGCGATAGAGCTGCGCAGCTTAAGCAATAAAGAAAATCTAAAAAATTTTGATGGTTGCCGGGCGCAAAAGATTGTACTAAAGAAGCTTTTGCGTAAAGCGCAATTCACACATTTTGGCGAAGCCTATAATTTTCCAGATCTATTGCGCGCCTCCGATCCGGTAGCTGCTTTTCAGAAAACTGTTCCTGTTCACGATTACAATTCCATATTCAAAAAGTGGTGGTACCGATCACTCAATGGTGAAGCCTTTGTAGCATGGCCGGGCCGTGTAAAATATTTCGCTCTCAGCTCTGGAACTTCCGAAGCATCGAGTAAATACATCCCGGTAACTAACGACGTGCTGCGATCGATCAAAAAAACCAGTGTAAGGCAATTGCTTTCGCTGGCGCTGTATAATTTCCCGCCCGAATTTTTTGACAAAGGCAAAGCAATTCTCATGCTTGGTGGCAGCACACATCTGCAATACAATGGTACCTACTATGCCGGCGACCTGTCGGGCATTACCACCGGCAACATACCTTTTTGGTTTCAATTTTTTTACAAACCCGGAAAACGCATTTCTAAAGAAAGAGACTGGAACACCAAACTTGAGGAGATTGTAAAAAAAGCTCCCGACTGGGACATCGGGGTAATTGTGGGAGTGCCAGCCTGGCTGCAAATACTCCTCGAAAGAATCATCAAAGAGTACAATCTCAAGACCATCCACGATATCTGGCCCAATCTTTCGATTTATGTGCATGGCGGCGTGTCGCTGGCACCCTATCTCAAAGGTTTTGAACGCATGCTGGCGCGGCCACTCACCTACATGGAAACCTACCTGGCCAGCGAGGGTTTTATCGCTTACCAGAAACGACCAAATGTAGATTCGATGATGCTCTCGCTGGATACAGGCCTTTTTTTCGAGTTTGTACCATTTAACGATACCAACTTTGATGAAGAGGGAAATCTGAAAGAAAATCCGCAGGCGCTTACTCTGGGGCAGGTAGAAGAAGACAAAGAATACGCACTACTCGTCAGCAGCAATGCCGGCGCCTGGCGATACCTGATTGGCGACACCATCAAGTTCACCTCCAAACGCCTCAACGAGATTCGCATTACAGGACGCACCAAACATTATTTGAGCCTCTGCGGAGAGCATCTTTCGCAGGAAAATATGAATCGTGCCGTAGAATTGATGTGCCAGGATATGAACGCAGATGTACGTGAGTTTACAGTTGCCGGAATAAAACACGACTCGATGTTTGCCCACAAATGGTTTTTGGGAACCGACGATGAACTCGACCCGGAAGCAGCATGCAACCAAATCGACGAGCATCTGAAGCTGCTCAACGACGATTATCGCGTAGAGCGCATTGCCGCCATCAAAGATGTGATTGTAGAAGTGTTGCCTTCCAAAGTGTTTTATCAATGGATGAAAGAGCACGGAAAAGAGGGTGCACAAAATAAATTCCCACGGGTAATAAGAGCCCGCCAACTCGACGAGTGGGAGGAATTTATCAAAGACTTCAAAAACAACAGCAAATAATTCCTGTTTCGAAAAAAATCTAATAAATTGAAAATATTTTCAATAAATTAATTACTTAAGAGAGAAGCAAAAGCGGATTTTTGGAACACGATAGTGCATCTTCTCATGTTGCCGATAGCCGAAATGGTTTTGTTTCAATTCAAGATTGTTTCTATTTTTGCCAGATCGTAACGGATCATCCCGAAACATCGGGCTGCTAACATTCTATTTTTGCTACTAAAATTATCTGATGAATCCTTTTTTCGAAGGTGTTATTCTTGGAATTACTTTGGCCGTATTGTTAGGTCCTGCACTTTTTGCGCTTTTACAAACTAGCATACAGGGTGGATTCAGAGCCGGCATGCGGTTGGCTTTTGGCATCTTCCTGAGCGATCTTACTCTTGTGTTTCTTAGTTTTATCGGTGCCTTGCAGATTGTTTCCACAGGCAACAACCGGATTACCTTTGGCATTATTGCAGGTTTTATTCTGATTATTTACGGTGTTTTTACTTTTTATAAAACAACAAAGCTCAACGGCAACGGTGGCACCGAAAGCCACAATAAGTCGCGCTGGTTCACGCTTATTGCCAAAGGCTATTTTCTGAATATTGCCAATCCCTTTGTGTGGCTTTTCTGGATGAGTGTAACGGTTGGCGTTACCTCGAGTTATGGCGATAACACGCAGCAGGCTGTCTCCTTTTTTACCGGAGCTTTGCTTACCGTTTTTACTACCGATCTTGTGAAAGCCTATATCGCCAAACGCATCAAGACATTGCTCAATACCACCAATATCAAACGCATCAATCAGTTTGTCGGAATATTGCTGTTTGTATTTGGTATTGTGCTGATGGTGCGGGCGCTGATGATAAAATATCCCCTCTTTGGCTACTCGTGGTAAGGCTGGATGTCTTTGATGTTGAGCTGCAACGAAACATGGCCGTTCCACTCGTTTTCTTCCACATGGTAACAAATGGAAAAGGGTCGTCCGCTTTGCACCACAGGAAGTTTATCCCCTTGCTGAAAAGCGATTCCCGACACCGGAAATCCTGAGATATCGGGATGCACCACACTAAGTTTTAGATGGTTTTTGCCCACAATACTTGCAAAACCAGTATCAACGAGGTTTTCGGTGAGAAATGTTGGAGCCATATTGTCGGGTCCAAAGGGTGCAAATTGCTTGAGAACTTTAAAAAACTTTGTGGAGATATTGTTGAGCTTTATCCTGGCGTCGATGGTTATTTCGGGAATCAGCATGTAATCCTCAATGGTGTCGCAAACTATTTTCTCAAAACGTTCGCAAAAAGCCGGAAACTTCTCCGGACGAATCGATAAGCCGGCAGCATATTTATGTCCGCCAAAGTGTTCGAGTAAATCAAAACACTGATCGATGGCATTGTAAATATCAAAATCTTTTACCGAGCGTGCCGATCCAGTGATCAGGCCATTGCTTAGGGTGAGGATAATGGTAGGACGATACCATATTTCGGTAATGCGCGAAGCCACTATTCCCAGCACACCTTTGTGCCATTCGGGATGGAAAACGATGTTTGATTTTCGTGAAGGATGAATGGGATCGTTTGCCAATATCTCGGTAGCATGCTGTGTAACCTGCACATCAAGGTTGCGCCGCTCGGTGTTGAATTGATTGATCTGTTCGGCCTTTTCTACGGCTGTTTCGATGTCTTTTGCGATAAGCAACTCCACCGAATTATTTCCGCTTTCCATACGTCCTGCGGCATTTATGCGTGGCCCGATAAGAAATACCAGATCGCTGATGGAAAGCTTGCGGTTGAAAGCAAACTCCTCGTCGACATAATGGAAATCGGTTTTCTTACGAATATTGCTGTAATGTAAAATAGCTGTAAAGCCTGGCCGTGGATTAGAATTTAACAGCTTCAGGCCATAATATGCCAGGATTCTGTTTTCGCCGGTGATAGGCACAATATCCGAAGCAATGCTCACCACTACAAGATCCAGGAGTTTCTCGAGGCGCTTGAAAGGCATGTGATTTTTGCGTGAAAAAGCCTGTACCAGTTTAAAACCCAATCCGCATCCTGATAATTCCTTGTAAGGATAATTGCAATCGTTGCGTTTGGGGTCGAGGATAGCATAAGCCGGCGGTAAAGTGTCACCGGGTCGGTGGTGATCCACCACGATAAAGTCGATACCCTGATCGACTGCATATTGCACATTGGCCACTCCTTTTATGCCACAATCGAGTGCGATGATTAGGCTATAATTATTCTCGTGGGCAAAATCCACACCTGCTTTTGATATTCCATATCCTTCGGCATAGCGGTCGGGGATGTAAAAACCAACATCTTTGGCGAGCGATTTCAAAAACGTATAAACCAGCGCCACGGCGGTGGTGCCATCCACATCGTAATCGCCATACACCAGTATTTTTTCGCGGTTGCGTATGGCCTTCTCGATTCGGTAAATGGCCTTATCCATATCCTTCATCAGAAAAGGATCGTGAAGCTGCGTAAGTTTTGGGCGGAAGTAGTTTTTGGCCTCGTCGAAGCTGGTCACCCCACGTTGCGCCAGCAGATTAGCAAGAATAGTACTAATGTTCAGCGCCCGGGATAATTCCATCACAAGATCATTATCAGCTTTATTTTTGATTACCCAGCGCTTCTGCATGTTTTAACTATTTGTGCGTAAAGATAAAAAGAATGATTTACATCAGACTTAAATTGTTAACACTTTCTTCACGCTGATGACGCTGAATCCTGCAAGTGGCATCATTTTGAGAGAATTAAAAAAAAGATTTTAATTATAAATGTCTGTCTCCAAAGTGGAGGATTTTCTGTGTTTGGGCGAGGCTGTGCCTGTTTCAATTCCAAAATAAATTGATTGGAAAAAACAGGAAGAGCCCGAGAATTCAAGTACCATCACGCCATTAAATCCCGAAACGAATTGCCTCCACGGGATCGAGACGTGAAGCCGTTAATGCCGGCATAAATCCCGATACCAAGCCGATGATTGTAGAAATTAATAAACCGACAACGATATTATCAAAAGTAAGGACAATCGGAAAAGGCATCGCACCCTGCACGAGCAATGTTCCGATGTAGATAAGCAGCAAGCCCAGCAAACCGCCCATAAGCGAAAGAAATACTGCTTCAAATAAAAATTCGAGAAGGATAAAAAGCCGTTTTGCTCCGATGGCTTTTTGTATTCCAATGATGTTGGTGCGTTCACGTACCGAAACAAACATGATGTTGGCAATACCAAAACCACCCACCAACAAAGAGAAACCCCCGATGATCCAGCCTATCATGGCCAAAGCACTAAATAAAGCCTGAAGCCCTTGATTGATAATGCTTACCTCGTTGATGGAAAAGTTGTCTTCTTCGCCGGGTTTAAGCTTGCGCAATGAGCGCATCAAACCGGTGAGTTCGTCGCGTAACTGCTGGTTGCTCCCCACATTTCTGGTTTTTACCATAATGGTGGTACCAACACGCCGCATGTTGACAAAATTGCGTGCGAAATTTAGTGGCACATACACCTGTTCATCACTGGAGCTGCCAAAAGTACCACCACCCTGCGCCTTCAGGATCCCAATGATGGTGGCTTTGCCACCAAATATTTTGATGGTCTTGCCCAATGGATCGGTTTGCGGAAAAAGTGTTTCAGCAATTTTAGCTCCGATAATGGCCACATTGCGCCCGGCCTGTGATTCGAGCGGGTTAAAATAGCGTCCCTGAACGATGTCCAGCGGCATCACCTGCTCGTAGTCGTGCGACACTGCCTGGACGGTTACATTTTCGTAGCTGTTGTTGAGATATTTCACCGTGCGCCGCATCCCAAAATTAAATGCAGCGGCCTGCGCGGCATCTACCCTTTCCTGTATCGCCTGCAGCTCGTCAATTGTAGTGTTGGGGCGGTTCATGTATTTCCACCACGGATAGTCCTCGCCCATGGCCCATGGCCACTTTTGTATAAACATCACATCATTGCCCAGCTCGCTAAGGCTGTCGCGGATGCTGCGCTCCAACGAGTCGAAAACCGAGAACACTGCTATCACCGAAAAGATACCAATGGTGATGCCCGAAAGCGAAAGAAATGTCCGCAACCGGTTGACAACAATAGATTGAAAAGCGTATTTGAAACTTTCTGCAATGAGTTTTATTACCAGCATAATATTATGGTTGGACGATTTTTGGACGGTAAAAGTAATGGATTCTTCAAATATCAATTTTATTAAAAAACATCCCGGCTGCAGTTTTTTGGATAATTTTGCGCGCCTGTAGCTATATTATTAATATTAAAAGAGATAACACCAAAATGGAAGTACCGAAGAAGATAAATACTGCGCTGATATCCGTTTACAACAAAACAGGTATTGAGGGGCTGCTTCGGGATTTACAATCGTACGAGGTGACGATTTATTCTACCGGCGGCACCTGGCAATACCTGCGAAGCCTCGGACTCGACGCCATAGCAGTGGAAGATATTACCACTTTCCCATCCATTTTGGGAGGCCGTGTAAAAACGCTTCATCCGTTGGTTTTTGGTGGCATCCTAGCACGTCGCGATCAGGCCGCCGACCGGGAAGAAATTCGTCAATACAACATTCCGGAAATCGACATGGTGGTGGTGGATCTTTATCCATTTGAACAAACGCTGGCCGCCACCGACGAAGAGCAGGCCATCATCGAAAAGATCGACATCGGCGGCATAAGCCTCATCCGCGCAGCAGCCAAAAATTTCGCTGATGTGCTGGTGGTTCCTTCTGCCGGTTTATACGAAGAGGCGCGTGAAGTGCTCGCCGCGAACAATGGAGCTACCACACGTGCCGACAGGCAACATTTTGCCGCGCATGCTTTTAGCGTTTCCTCGCATTACGACACGGCCATTTTTGGTTACTTCAACCGCGGAGGCGCCATCAACGTTTTCAAGCAAAGCATCAACGAACAGAAGGCGTTGCGCTACGGCGAAAATCCACACCAAAAAGGATTTTTCTTTGGTGATCTTTCTGCCAACTTTGAGCAACTGCACGGAAAAGAAATCTCCTACAACAACCTTAACGATCTGGATGCAGCCGTCGAACTGATTCGTGATTTTGAAGAACCCACCGTGGCGATTCTCAAGCACAACAATGCTTGCGGACTGGCTTCACGACCACAATTGATCGATGCGTGGAAAGCTGCTTTGGCTGGTGATCCGGTGTCGGCATTTGGTGGCGTCATTATCACCAACATGCCTGTTGACGTCGAAACTGCACAGGAAATTAACAGGCTTTTTTTTGAGATTATTTTGGCCCCAGCCTACTCCGACGAAGCGCTGACGATATTGAAAGGAAAAAAGAACAGGATCATTTTATTAAATAAAAAATTTTCAACACCGGGCTTGCGATTCAAATCATTATTGAACGGCGTGCTGGCGCAGCAACCCGACACCAAAACTGAAACTGCCGATGACCTGAACTTCGTTACCAACCGCTCGGCCAATGAACGGGAAGTTGCAGATTTGCTTTTTGCTAATAAAATTGTAAAACATACCAAGAGCAACGCCATCGTGCTGGCCAAAAACGGGCAGTTGCTGGCAAGCGGCACCGGCCAGACTTCGCGCGTGGATGCCCTGCGGCAGGCCATCGCAAAAGCAAAGGCTTTTGGTTTCGACCTGCACGGCGCTGTGATGGCTTCCGATGCTTTCTTCCCTTTTGCCGACTCGGTAGAAATTGCCCATGAAGCCGGCATTGCGGCGGTGGTGCAGCCCGGAGGTTCCATCCGCGACAGCGAAACCATCGAATTTTGCGACAAGCACCACATGGCCATGGCGCTTACCGGGTTTCGACATTTTAAGCACTAAGTCGGAAATCACAAATGACAAAACATAAATTGCAATTTTCAGATAAGAATCTTTATTTTAGAAATGCCCATACTACGATGGATTTTCCTAAAACTATAGAATCTAATATTTAATGAAAATCTTTAAAAACTAATTTTTAAATAATAGCATCAAAAGAGACTAAATTCATACAAAAACATCGGTTACTCTTATTTTACCTAATTTTGAAACTTTAAAAAACAATCTTCTTTATTATAAAAAAACATGGGACTGTTTTCATTTTTTACACGCGAAATAGCTATTGATCTTGGTACCGCCAACACCATCATCATTTACAACGACAAAGTTGTAGTGGACGAACCCTCCATCGTGGCCATCGAGCGAAGCACGGGAAAAATTATTGCCGTGGGCAAGCGCGCACAAATGATGCATGGCAAGACACACGAAAATATAAAAACCATCAAGCCATTGCGCGACGGCGTGATAGCCGACTTTCAGGCAGCCGAATACATGATTCGCGAGATGATAAAAATGATCGGTATCCGGCAAAGCCTTTTCCCACCGGCACTCAAGATGGTAATTTGTATTCCGTCGGGCATTACCGAAGTGGAAGAGCGCGCCGTAAAAGACTCGGCCGAGCAGGCCGGCGCCCGCGAAGTGCGGCTTATCCACGAGCCTATGGCAGCAGCTATCGGCATCGGCATTGATGTGCTGGAACCTACCGGCAACATGATCATCGACATAGGCGGCGGCACCAGCGAAATAGCTGTAATTGCGCTGGGCGGTATCGTAAATAACAAATCCATACGCATCGCCGGCAACGACTTCAACGCCGACATAGAAGAATATATGCGCAAGCAGCACAACATCAACATTGGTGAGCGCACAGCAGAACGCATCAAAATAGAAGTAGGCGCTGCGCTTCCGGAACTCGACAATCCTCCCGACGACTTTGCCGTGCATGGCCGCGACATGCTCACAGGTATTCCAAAAGAAATTACGGTAAATTATGCCGAGATCGCTCATTGCCTCGACAAATCGATTTCGAAAGTAGAAACTGCTGTTCTGCAAGCTCTGGAGATGACACCTCCCGAACTCTCGGCCGACATCTTCCGCACAGGCATTTATCTGGCTGGCGGAGGCTCGATGCTACGCGGCCTCGACAAACGGCTCCATCTTAAAACCAAGCTTCCAATACACGTAGCTGAAGACCCCCTGAGAGCCGTAGCCCGTGGTACCGGAATCGCTTTGAAAAACTTCGACAAGTTTACCTTCCTTATTAAATAATAGGTGAGCAAGTCGCAACATTTGCTATGCGAAATCTGATCGTTTTTCTGTGGAGACACAATTTCTTTTTCATCTTTCTGCTGCTCGAAGCATTGGCGCTGTTGCTGGTTGTTAATAACAATTACTACCAGCGCCGGGTGATGGTAAACACCACAAGCGACATTAGCGGAAGCCTCCTAAGCACGGTGAATGAAATAACGGCTTACATTTCTTTGAAAAAGGCCAACCAGATTCTCTCAGAAGAAAACGCACGACTTTCAAACAAGCTCCCTTCAGCTTTTATGCGCACCGATACTGCACAGTTTTTCGTCAACGATAGCCTTTTCCGTCAGCAATACCAATATGTTTCGGCCACGGTGATAAGCAATTCCATAAGCCGGCGCAACAATTATATGAAGATCAACAAAGGCCGCCGCCATGGCTTGCGCCCCGACATGGCCGTGCTGGCACCAAACGGAGTGGCGGGTCAAATCATTGAAGTTTCAAAAAATTATAGCTCGGTAATGTCGATGCTCAACAGCCACACACGCATCAATGCCAAGCTGAAAAACTCTAACCAAAGCGGCTCCCTTTCCTGGACCGGCCACGACTACCGTTTTGGCAAGTTGGTGGACATCCCATCGCACGTCAGCATCCACATCGGCGACACGGTGGTAACCAGCGGCTACTCGCACATTTTTCCCGAAGGCCAGATGCTGGGAACTGTCGAAGAATTTAGCCCTGCTCCGGGCGATAACTTTTGGGATGTTAAAATCCACTTTTCGGTAGATTACAACAACCTGCAATATGTTTATGTGGTGAAGAACCTGATAAAAGAAGAGTTGCTGCAGCTCGAGAAAAAACAATTAACCGAATAACGCCATGCTACTGACCAACATCTTCCGGTTTGTCATAATACTGCTTTTGCAGGTGCTGGTGTTTAGCAATGTGAGCATCAGCGGCTACATTTATCCGGCATTTTACGTCTATTTTATTCTGTTGCTGCCCTTCGAAACCGCCGGTTGGTTGTTGTTGCTTTCGGCATTTGCAATGGGCATAAGTGTGGATGTTTTTACAAATAGTCTGGGCATTAATGCCGCCGCCGCTGTATTTACGGCATTTGTTCGTCCGGCTGTTATCCGCATCCTTCGTTCCGCCCGCGAGTATGAACCAGGAATAGCACCTGGCATCAAAGACCTGGGAGTTCGCTGGTTTTTTTTGTATGCCATGATTCTCATCATAATCCATCATGCGGCGCTGTTTCTGGTGGAAGCTTTCACCTTTGATAACTTCCTGCAGACACTCCGCCGCATCCTCGCCAGCTCAGCAGTTACGCTGGGATTGGCTTTGATAGCACAACTATTGTTTATCAAACAAGATAAAAAATGATTTCCCGTTACTAATCCAATATTTTAATTTGTTAATTTTTAAACCAAGAAAAAGAGTAAACGTATGAAGAACATTTTATGGATCACCCTATTTGTAATGATATTTACAGCATGTTCGGAACCTCCTAAAAACCATTACGAGATTACCGGCAAACTGGAAAAGTTAACCCCCGGATTGGTGGTACTTTCAAAAGTGGCAGATAACCAACTGGTTCCTGTCGACTCGATACAAACGACCGATGACAACTTTACCTTCGAAGGAACCATCGACCAGCCGGAAGTATATTATCTGAGCTTTATAGCGGATCAGATGATGCATCATTTTTTTGTAGAACCCGGCGTTATTCGGCTTGAGGGCACTGTTGAAGCTCCTGTCATCACCGGAATGGCAACACAGAAAATTTATGACGAATTCAACCAGAGCATGGCTCGTCTGGATGCCGACCGTCAGAAACTTTACGAGGAATTCAGCCTCGCTATGGACAATGGCGACACCGCGCAGCTCCAGACCATTCGCACCAAAGCCGAAAGTATCGACCAAACGCAGGATGAATTTGTAAAAGGGTATGCACTTTCGCAAAACACATCCGTAGTGGGTCCTTACATCGTCGTGAACAACATGTTCAATTACGACCTCGACGACCTTAAAGTTGCGCGCGAAGCTTACGGAACAGAGCTTGACAACAGTAAATACATTAAGATTCTGGATCAACAAATCCACAAACTCGAAAGTGTTGAAATTGGCCATCCAGCCCCTGTTTTTATTCAAAACGATACAGCCGGAAATCCTTTTTCGCTCGAAGATCTCAGAGGCCAATATGTACTCATCGACTTCTGGGCTTCCTGGTGTGCCCCCTGCCGGCATGAAAACCCTAATGTAGTTGACACCTGGCAGAAGTATCACAACAAGGGTTATACGATACTGGGCGTATCGCTCGATCGTACAAAACAAGCATGGCTCAGTGCCATCGCTGCCGACAACCTCACCTGGACACATGTTTCTGACTTGAAGTACTGGAGCAACGAAGCTTCTAATTTGTATGCTGTAAGCTCAATTCCAGCCAACTTTTTGATAGACCCGCAGGGAATCATCATCGCCAAAGATTTGCGCGGCGAAGACCTTCAGGCAAAACTTGCGGAGATTTTTCAATAGGTGAAAGTAATCCATTAGCTTTTGGTGAATGCTTGAATAATTACGGGGCGGAGCGCTTCTTTTTTACCTCACCCCCGGCTCCTCCCCTTCAAATGGCAGGCTCCGTAGCCCAGGCGTTTACGCCTGGGATTATGTGAAATACCGAGAATAACTGAGGGCATTTATGCCCTTTCAGTAGATCAAATTAAATGTTGAAAGGGCGTAAACGCCCTGCAAAAAAGAGTCGGGTGATCTATTAAAATCCCCAGCCATGAATGGCTGGGCTACGGAACAGGAGACGCACTGGATAAATAAAAGCTGCGAACTTTGCGTCGGCAGCCTTTTTTATTTCGATACATTGCTGCGTCTTTTCAAATCGCTCAGTTCCTTTCCATAATCGTACTGCAAGTCTTCATGGAGTGTGCTCAATACCTTTTGTAGCTTATCAATCTGGCGGAGATAAATATTCTTTAATGCATTACTGTTTTCCATACAACCAGCAAATTGCTGCATCTGCCGGCAAAAGTGCAAGAGCAGCTCCACCTCTGTTGGTTTTAATCCCGAATAACGGATATACTTTTGGGCTGTCCTGAGGATTTTTCGGGTGCTCTTTTTTACAAAATAAATGGAAGAGGTGTTGATTTCCGAAAACTGCCGGTCGATTTCCTGTTTCACCATAAGGATGTAAGCCGGTTCGTCATCGGAATCGAAAAGTAAGTAGGTGAGCAGCTCTTTATTTTCTTTTTTAAAACGAGCCATGCGCAGGCAAAATTCCGTCAACTCCTCCGGTGAATGGTTTCTTAGCGCCTGCTTCAGTTGATTGATAGAAGCGGGTTTCAGAGGGGTTGCTGGCTTTTCAGAGTTTTTGCTCATTTTATAATCCCTGTGGAATTGGGCTTTTCACGTAAGATGATTTTAGCAAAACTACTAGAAATTATGACTACCTTTTTTTACATTAAAATCAACACCGATCTCCTAATGTAAAATGGTCAACATAAAGCATCTGTATCAAAATCAACCCCTCCCATCCATTTAGAATTACTATAAATTAAGCTGTGAATAGAGGGGTAACCACAGCCAATCTTATTTCGACACAATACATTTTACCACCCCGGCCGAACTTGCTGATGCATATCTGCAGATGTAAACACCCTCGTGAACTCGATTGCCATAGCTATCGCTCAAATCCCAATCGATTTGATGCTTTCCGACAATGCCATTAGCCAGGGTAAGCTGGCGAATTAGTTTGCCATTCATATCAAAAATCTGCAGCTCATTAATTCCAGGATCGGGAGACAAAAAAGTAAATGTTATAACTTCTGTTGCCGGGTTTGGACTGGCCACAAGAATGCCCTCAGTGATTTCAGAGAAAACTACGCCTGTTGGTTCTGATCCTACAAAAGCTCTGACATCGGTTCCTTTGCCAGCAAGCACCAGTGTACCATCCTTTCCGAGTATCGGACCAGTGGCGCTGCCGTATGGCGCACTCAGCTCCCAACGCAAAGTAAGATCAGCGTTAAAACTATACAACATTCCATTGGCTGTACCACCATTTGTAACGTAAATGATACCATTTGCATCAATGGCCATACGCGGTGAATAGGCATCAACAAAAAATATCTCCTTGCTGAGATTGATCGCAGCCCCAGTCTGTGCATCAAATCGCATCAACGATACGCGGTTGTAGGCATAAATAGTTTCATCCGGCCCCACTCCGAAAGTAGCAAAAGGTGTATAAGGTATGGCTACTGCCCAAAGACGTTGAATACTATTTCCATCATCAACCAAAGCAAACAGGCTGTCGGTTTCAGCAACGTTTTGACAGTGGGGCAGATAAACCATACCATTGTTATCGGCAAAAATTCCTAACTGATTTACAAAGCCACCCACCAGGGGCTCTGAAGTGCGCAACAACTCCCCGGTTTCCAGGTCAAAAGCTGCCAGACCCACCATGTTGAAGAGGTTGATGGTGGTGTAAACGTAGCCACCGGATACTATAGCGCTACTGCCACCATCGTAGGATTGACGTTGGGTACGCCACACTACCTCGCCGGTTTCCTTGCTGAACCGTGTCAGGTAATACATGCTCCCTACTATTGGGTCGCCATTGGGTTCAAAGGTGAGTCCTTCAGTGGTTCCTTCGGTCATTACATCTTCCGACTTCCACAGAATCGTCCCCGTTTCCACATCCAAAGCATAAAGGTAAGATTCGTTTGCATTTCCAGAGCGGGTGCAATACACCCGGCCATCATTTATTGCCGAAACCCTGCTGCGCCAGTCGGTGGCAGGAAAGTCAACCGGCAGCGAAGCAGTCCAAAGGGTATCGCCTGTTTGTAAATTGTGCATTACGATTTTGGTGCCCTGCAGCACGTCACTTATGCTGTGCATGCGCGTCATAGCCAGATAATCCCCATCGCATACGGCCTGCTGAGCTATCACCGAGTTTAAGCTACCCGACCAAAGTAATGTAGGTTCTGTAGGGCCATGAAATTCGCTTTGCCCGTTGCGCAGACTATTGCCGCCAGGGCCGGTGTTCCACCCCTGAGCTTGTAAATTGGTGGCAGCAATGGTCATTAATGCAGCAAAAAACACAGTTGCTGTCCTGAAGAACGTAAATTGATTTTTCATAAATTTCATTTTTTTAATGATGATTAAAGTGTTTGACAAAAAGTGTATTCAGATCAAAATATTCAAAAAGCAAAATTAGTTAGCATCTTTGGAAAATCATCTACGTAAAACTACGTAATTTATCCTTAAAATCTCCTGCCTAACAACCTGTGTTTTACGCCACGTCTTATTTTAGACCATTTTATCAAATAGTGTTTCAAATACTCCGGACAAGGCGATCGGTCGTGTGGGGTACCACTATGCCGGCACCACCAGTGGGTTAGACTTTTTTTAATGATGATTATTTTTTGATGATTAACAAATGCATAAATTAAGACCTTTGCAAATAAAAAACATCATGATAAAAGGGTTTCGTGGACAACTTTTCGATTTTATTAATGATAACAGCACAGACAACGCCGGCGCTATACACAGATATTTCGCTGACGGGCTGCTCCTCGTTGAAGCGGGAAAAGTTGTTGCTGCCGGCGATTACGGAACGCTTGCCCATCAAGTTGCCGGGGCTGAAATTGTGGATTATGGCAACTGTCTGATCATGCCGGGATTTGTAGATGCCCATGTACATTCGGTGCAAACCAAAGCCATTGCTTCCTACGGAAAAGAGCTACTCGACTGGCTCGAAAGTTATGTGTTTCCGGCTGAAACACTTTTTGAGCAACCGGAGTATGCCCATCAACACACTCGGTTTTTTCTAAAGCAACTCCTGAAAAACGGCACCACCACTGCGGCGATTTTTTCGTCGGTGCATGCTGCTGCTGCCGAAGCTATTTTTATAGAGGCATCGAAACTAAATATGCGCATCATTGGCGGCAACACCTGGATGGATCGCAACGCTCCCGAAAAGCTTTGCCTGCCGGCAGAATCATCCTATGAACTTTCTGCACATCTTATTCAGAAATATCACAACCAGCAAAGGCTGCATTTTGCCATTACGCCACGCTATGCCATCACTAGCAGCCCGAAATCTCTCCGGCTGGTGGCAGAGCTTTTCGCATCACGAAGCGATCTTTATTTGCAAACACATATCTCGGAAAATAAGAAAGAGATAGAAACAGTGCGCCGAAATTATCCGCATCGCAGCAATTATCTGGACGTTTATGATTATTTTGGATTGCTCTCTCCACGCACACTGCTGGGGCATGGCATACATCTTACCGACGAGGAGTTGAAACGCGTGGCTGATAGCAAAACAAAAATCATCCATTGTCCCTCTTCCAACCTTTTTCTGGGCAGCGGACTTTTGGAATTTTCCCGGTTGAAGCGCCTCGGAATTCAGCTTGCAATGGGCAGCGACGTGGGCGCCGGCACCAGCTTTTCGATGCTACAAACATTGCAGGATGCCTACAAAGTTTCAGCGCTCAAAGGCGAACCGCTCAGCGCCATGGACGCCTTTTACGCCATCACGCTGGGAGGCGCCAAAGCCCTGCAACTGGATGGGATGATTGGTAATTTTGATAAAGGAAAAGAGGCCGATTTTGTGATAATTGATCTATCGAAGGATGAATTGATCCAATACCGCACCCGTGACGCCTCCCTCGAAGAGCTGCTTTTTGCCATGATGATCCTCGGCGACGACCGCGTGATAAAAGCCACCTACCTGATGGGGAAATTGGCGAAGGAGGATTGACGAAGGACGAAGGGACGAAAGTAGGAAGGACGATTAACAATTAACGATATTCATCATTCCTAAATTCCTATGCCAGCGTGTAATCGAGCTGTTTTTTGCGGAGGTCAATCTGTTTTACGCGGATGCGAATCGGGTCGCCAAGTTTAAATTCCTGCCCATTGCGGTGTCCGATTACTTTGTAATTATCTTCGTCGAGGTAATAAAAGTCATCCTCCAGATCGCTCAGCCGCACCATGCCTTCGCATTTGTTCGACTTAATTTCGACAAAGATGCCATACTTGGAAACTCCTGAAATCAATCCGTCGAACTCCTGCCCTATCTTATCCGACATATATTCGGCCTGTTTGTATTTTATCGAAGCGCGCTCGGCCTCCACCGCTTTGCGCTCCATCTCAGAAGAATGCTTGCATTTCTCTTCGTACTCGGCTTCGCTCGCCGAAGGTTTTTTATCCAGATACTGCTGCAACAACCGATGCACCATGAGATCTGGGTACCTACGAATGGGCGATGTAAAATGGGTATAATAAGGAAAAGCCAGCCCGTAGTGACCGATGTTGTGGGTAGAGTATTCGGCTTTGGCCATGGTACGCACAGCAAGGGATTCTACCATGTTTTCTTCGCCACGGCCATGCACCTGTTCGAATAAATCATTAAACGACTTTGCCAGACTGCGCTCCGAACCAATACGCATAGTGTAACCCAGCCGGCCGACAAACTGCCTAAACTTGTCGAGCTTCTCAGGCGAAGGCTCGTCGTGCACACGATAGACAAACGTTTTGGGAGTGGCTGTTCCACGCTTGCGTCCAATGCGCTCGGCTACTTTGCGATTGGCCAGCAGCATAAAATCTTCGATGAGATGGTTAGATTCTTTGGGCTCTTTTACATAAACATCCACCGGCTTGCCCTTCTCATCGAGGATAAATTTGACCTCTTCAGTATGGAAGTCGATGGCTCCTTTTTTAAACCGCTCCTCACGCAGTGCAATGGCTAATCTGTTCAGGGTAGTAATTTCTTCAGCCATGGCGCCTTCACCGGTTTCGATAATGTGCTGTGCTTCGTCGTAGTTGAGCCGATGATCGCTGTTGATGATGGTTTTGCCGTACCATTCTTTTATCACCCGAGCCTTATCGTCAAGCTCAAAAATGGCTGAAAAACAGAGTTTGTCTTCCTTAGGTCTTAAGGAACAAACATTGTTGGAAAGAACCTCGGGCAGCATCGGAATCACCCGGTCGACCAGATAAATGGAAGTAGCTCTGTCGTAAGCCTCGTCGTCGAGGGCCGATTTTTGTTGCACATAAAACGATACATCGGCGATGTGAATGCCTACCTCGTGGTTTCCGTTTTCGAGCTTTTGATAGGAAAGTGCATCGTCAAAATCTTTTGCGTCAGCCGGGTCGATGGTAAAAGTGTTAACAGCTCGGCAATCGCGGCGGCGACCGATTTCCTCTTTGGAAATTTCAATTTTAATCTTAGCAGCATCCTTTTCCACTTCTTTGGAGAAAGACAGCGGGAAGTCATGTTCTACCAGGATGGCTTTCATCTCCACCTCATTGTCGCCTGGGGTTCCGAGCACCTCTTCCACTTTCCCAAAAGGATTGTTAGCGTGAGCCGGCCAGTCGGTAATTTCTACCACCACCTTCTGCCCATTTTTTGCGTCTTTGAGTTCGGAGAGAGGTATAAAAATATCTACAGGCATGGAGCTGCTGTCGGAGACCATAAAGGCAAATTTCTGCGAGCGCTCTATGGTTCCCACAAAACGCGTTTTGGCGCGCTTTACTATCTCCATTATCCTGCCCTCGAGCTTGTGCCCTTTGCGTTGCGGGAAGAGGCGCACCTGCACCAGATCGCCATGCAGCGCGTGGCCGGTGTGGCTGCTTCCTATATAAATATCTTCCTCAAGCGCATCGGTGATAATGTAGGCTTTTCCGGTTTGTTTCATGTCGACCTTTCCGGTAATAAGCGCCTGTGTGGTCACTCTTTCGGGCAGATGCTCGGGGTTGATTTTGAACTTCCCGCGCCGGTATTGCGCCAGAACGTCATTGGACTCCATATCGTGCATGATCTCTTTCACCAGATTGCGGGCCACAGCATCATTGGCGTCCACAGCTCCTGCCACCTGCTTATAATTAAAAGCTCCGGTGGGATTATTGATAAAAAAATTTTTGATGTTTTCTTTGAGCGTCTTGTTGGTGTTGCAAGGCTGCTTGCGGCGAGGTGATTTTTTTGATTTTGACATATGAAATGAAAATGAAATGAAGGAACTATATTAATGATTTTGAGAAATCATTGCGAAGTTAAACAAATCAACGGCAGAAATGATCATTGGTGTACAGAAGTGTTAAAATTACTGATATTAAAGCACTGGTGTCCGTTTAAAAACAATAGATTCTTCACTACGCTCAGAATGACAAGGGCTTGCGATGGATTGGAGGAGGGAGGGCTAAGTCGGCGGCTCCGCCGCCGACTTAGCCCTCCTAAAAACCCTAATGCCTTGTCATTCTGAACGAAACGCAGTGGAGTGAAGAATCTATTTAAAGGAAATTATGTTTACCGGACAACAATGATATTAAAGTTGGGATTTCCAACTTACCGACGGCTTCTTCTGGCATTTTATTTTATGGCTTAAAAATATTGAAGAGGGTGATTTCACAAAACGAATCTGGCCGGGTCTAAATTTAAAAATGTGCTTTTGGGATTATTTGAAACTTTTCATTGCCAAAATATTCTTTCAACTAAAAAAATAGGCGGTAAAAACAAACCCCAAAAGCCCGAAAACCGTCGCACTGCGCGGCAGGGATTGGAGCGGCACCCCGACGCAGCAGCGGCTGATGTTTTTGTTGGCGGGCAGCGGCTGACAACGGAAGCCCCTGTACCGCCTACAAAAACACAGCCGGTGCAAGACGGGTATAGCGGAAAGCCCATATGGCCGCCCAAATAAAAATATTTCTATCATTGCAGCTATGAAAAAACAGAAAATGCCTTTCACTGCAGAAGAGCAGCGTGTGCTGCAGCAGGCCGAAGATTTTGTGAAAAAACAACTTGCCGGGGCGGAGGGTGGCCACGACTGGTGGCACGTGTTGAGGGTGCGGAATACAGCGCGGACGCTGGCGCAGCAAGAGGCCGTGGATACGTATGTGACGGAGCTGGCGGCGCTGCTGCATGATGTGGCTGACGCCAAATTTTATGGTGGCGACGAAGAGAAAGGACCGCTCCTGGCCGATGCGTTTTTGGAGTCGCAGCAGGTAGCGCCAGAAGTTCGGGAGCATGTGCTAAATATCATCCGACACATGTCGTTTAAAAATAGCCTGGAAGAACAACGCTTTTGGTCGGCTGAGATGGCCGTAATGCAGGATGCCGACCGGCTGGATGCGATGGGCGCTATCGGCATAGCGCGTGCTTTTAATTATGGCGGTTTTAAAAACCGGCTGCTTTACGATCCGGCAGTAAAACCTCGTCAGCAAATGACCAAAGAAGAATACAAAAGCAGCGAGGCGCCAACGATCAATCATTTTTATGAGAAGCTGCTGCTGCTAAAAGATAAGATGAATACTACCGCTGGTCGCGCCATGGCGGTGGAGCGTCATGATTTTATGCTACAGTTTCTCGAGCAGTTTTATAAAGAGTGGGAAGGGAAATAATTTCAAAAGTAGCCAGGCCTTCTCAGCCAGCGTTTCTCTCCCACCCTTCTCCGCCAGATGGCAGAAAGAGAGCTTCCATTCGTCTTTAGCAGAGGAGCCGGGTGAGGCAATATCGCGAATTCCATTACTTTTGTAAGCCTGCGTGACGGCCAAATATGTATCGGCCGGATTATCTGCGCGCAGACAGACCAAAGACTGATTATCTAAAAAATAAACGAAAATGAATCTTCCTGAAGAAATTACCAACCTTTTGGACCATTGCCGTAATTATGGCTACGACCTGCTGCTGGAAACCGGTGAGCTGTTTCCTTTTGGAGCACTCACCGACGCCAACGGTCGTACCCATCACCGCGAGGAAGAAATCGATACGAAACATATCCCCAGCAACGGCCAAATTATGGAACGACTGCTCGCGTATTTCCAAACGCAATTTGAACAGCACGAGGCTCATGGCTATGTGCTGGCTTATGAATCCAGCGTGCAGCTCGACGCCGAAACCGCAACCGATGCCCTCGCTGTGGATATTCGCTACCGCGGCCACGAGGATCTTCCGTTGTTTTATTTCCCGTTCAGCATGGAAGCTGATGATCTGGTGCGCTTTGGAGAAGTCTTTGCTGTGAAGCGGGAGGAGAAATAATCCTAACCGAAAGGTTAGATACAGCATCAATAACAAGATCTTTGCTATCGATTAAATATAATAATGAGCTCTGGCTTTCTTTAAAGCAAATGCCGCAGCGGCAAAATAAGCCATTCGAAAAATCGCTGTATTAGCGGGCGCCGTTTCCATGCATCATAGTCGAAAGGATCGCACATATCCATGGTCTGACTGATGTGTTCGCTAACCATACCTGAAATATGGGCATCCTCGCCGGTAAGAACAATCTCATGCATGTAACGGAAGCTGCGGTAATCGAAGTTTGGGGAACCCAAACTAAATATCTTCCCGTCGACGAGCATCAGCTTAGCGTGCAAATTGTGCATGGTATAATAATAAAACCGGACGTTGTGTCTGTGCAACAACTCCAGGTAGCGACCGCGCAAAATATCCACCATACGCACGTCGCTGTGCCGGGGAATAATCACCCGCACCTTCACACCACGGGCAGCAGCATCTATCATTGCTTTGCGCAGATTAAACCCCGGCAAAAAATAAGGGGTTTCTATGGTGATAGAGTGCCGGGCATGTTTTATCAGATATTCATACCGATTCTTTATTTTTTGTCGTGTGATGCTGGGAACGTCACGCAGTATCTCCAGATTTTCCCACCGCAAAATTCGCGTATAGTGCCGGCGGTATCGGATGTAGCTGTTGTAGATTTTAAAATCCTGATAAAAAATCTTCTTAAAATTGGTGGCAATTTCACCGCAAATGCGCAACATGCTCTCGCGCCATATCAGATTGTAATCGGTGAGATTGGAAGAACCGATGTAAGAGATTATGTCGTCGATAATGAGGAGCTTGCGGTGGTTACGGCGGTGGCTCCGGGTAAAGAAATCGATGTTGATTCTTATCTTCTGGAAGAAACGCACTTCTCCACCGGCAGCTTCTAGTTCGGCAAAGAAACCGTCGGGGATGCCGCTGCCGCCCCACGAGTCGATGAGCAGCTTTACCTCTACCCCTGCCTGAGCCACTAACGTAAGCGCATCTCTGAAGCGTATGCCCATGGTCTGATAGCTGAACTTGTACAACTCAATAAAGACGTACCTGTGCGCCGCCATGATGTCGTCGAGCATGGCGTTGTAATATTTGATGGGATCATCGTAAAGAATGGCGTCGGTCGTCTCTGCGTTCACAATATCATTGTATTTTGTCTGCCAAAAGTAAGCGTTATTCTTCAATAAAAAATATCCCACCACCATCAAAAGGCGCTACGCCGGCAGTAAGCCAATGAGTTTTATATCCTGCATCAGCAGCAAAGACTTCTATTTCGGCGCTTTGCGCAAAGCTTTCTTGTCCGGCCAGCACATACAATGTATCGTGCAATATGCCGCAGCACCCACCAAAAAATCCGTTACCGAAACCTGGCAGCCTCACTTGTCGCGGATCGACAAATAAGGTCTCAATGCCGGCTTGTTCTAATATCCGCCCGATGCCCGGATCGGAAGTGAGAGCATACTTCTCTCCCACCATCATCAGGTTGCAGCGCGTGTAGCCCTGTTTTACGGCAAGTACATTTTTATTAATACAAAGATCGGTGATGGCCCGATCGGTGATGGCCGGGTGATGGATCAAATATTTGTTCGTTACCACAGCATTGTAATGCGCTGTGGCGGGATATTTCATCCCCAACGGACTATCGCCAAAAATGGTTTTTATTCCATGAGATAGGAGTGTTTCCAGATAATGCGCCGGAAGATCGGGCGCCACAACCAGCTCCTGCCCTGCCCTGCAAAAGAAAATATCAGGATGACCAGAAATGGCAGGATAAACGATGCCGTCAGTCGCGAGCTCAAGCAACTGCCCCATTGCGCTAAGCGCCACTTTGGCCATAGCCGGTATTTTAGCATCAACGATAATCAACATAAAAGTCGCGGGCTTTTAGTGCAGGATCTGCTACAAAACGTACTTTCCTAAAATGCTTTTCGAGCATCCGCCGGTTCGTCGCCCGGTGACCAATGGCGGCATTGCGCACCTGCGCAGCTACATGGATAATTATCTCGTTATAATCGTTTGGATTTTCGATTTGAATCAGCTTTTGCCGCCAAAGCTCTGTGCGCACCAGTTCGCCAAACGCCACATGAAAAGGGCCGGCCACCAGCGCATTGCCATCCAGCAACCCTATAGAAGGGTGCAGACCCATGCGAATAATACGGATGCCAGCAGTTTCGAAAATAGGCACCAGCTCAGTTACCAGATCAACAGCCTCTTGCAAACTTTGCGGCGTATATTCGCCACGCTCATACATTTGGGCCATTGGCGTTCCGCGTACCACCACAGCCGGATAAATACGCACATCGTCCGCCATCATCGCTACAAATTGTTTGGCTGTAGCCACAGATTTTTCTTTTGTGTCGCCGGGCAAGCCGGTCATCATCTGCAGGCCAAGGCGCAGACCTGAAGCTTTTATCCTTCGTGCAGTTTTTTCTACACAAGCATCATCGTGCCCGCGCTCCGAAAGATGCAGCACTTCATTATCCATCGACTGCGCGCCAAGCTCAACAGTTCCTACCTTCATCCTTAGCAACAACTCTAGCGCACGGTCGTCGATCATATCAGGGCGCGTTGAAAGGCGAATGCTTTGCACCTGCCCCTGTGCTAAAAAAGGCTGCACCGCATGCAGCAAGGTTTCCTGGCGCACCAATGCCAATCCAGTAAAAGTACCACCGAAAAATCCCACCTCTATCACCGCATCCGCAGGCAGGGTAGCCAAATGCTCGCGAATAATATCCTTTACAGAAGCAGCATCGGGCACCGCGCTGTGGCCGGCAATAGCATGCTGGTCGCAATAGATACAGCGATGCGGACACGCTTGCATCGGAATAAATATCGGTATGGTAAAATGACGCATGGTTTAAAGTTTCGGCTGTGCAATTTCATTCAGGCAGTCGGGACACAGGCAGCTTGAGTATTTGCCGGTGAGTTCCGAGAGTTTGTGGGGAGGTACAAAAACGCTGCTGCACCAGCATTTGCCCGATGGGTTACAGGTGAAGTTTTTTCCGCAGCGCGGACACAGGGTCAGCGCCGGAGCAGGGTGGAGATTATTCGTCATCAGTATCCAGCGTTATGCTTACGCTGCCCACCTTTCCGCCCAGCGGCGGATTCATCTTTGCAATCCTTATGCTTGCATGCGTTATCTGCGCAAACTGCGACATAACCACGTCCAGAATGCGGCGCCCCAAATGTTCCAGCAGGTTCGATTTTACCACCATCTGTGCTTTTACCACCAGGTACACCTCCTGATAATTGATGGTCCCACTCAGTTTATCGCTGGTCTCTGCCTGACGCGTATCAGTTTCCAGCATCAGATCAACCACAAAGCGCGTCCCGATAATCTGTTCCTCACTGAAACATCCGTGATACGCAAAAAACTCCATTCCTTCAATTGCGATCTTTCCCATAACAACGATTTTTTTAATAATCCTTTTTATAATTAAGTGGGCACAAGTACAACCTGCAAACAAATTCCAAAAGTCAAAACAAAAAACTATTTACGATAACCGCTGCAGCGCCGTTTCAATTCGCTTCTGTACTTCCTCTTTCCCTAACATTTCAGCAATCTTCATCAGGTCGGGGCCAAAACTGCTGCCCACCAATACCAGCCGAAGCGTGTTCATCGCCACGCCCATGCCTATTCCACTAACCTCGAGATATTCTACAATGGCTACTTTTATAGCTTCAGATTTATAATCAGTAACGTCTGTTATTACTTGCTGCAGATCGCGTAAAAGGGCAGGGGTAGTTTCTTTCCATTGCTTCTTCACCACCTTTTCATCGTAAGTAGTGGGCGCTTCAAAAAAGAAATAGCTCTGGTCCCAAAGCTCATGAACGAAAGTGACACGCTCTTTTACCAGTTCAACTATCTGTTTAACAAAATCGAAATCAGCATGAACATCTTTTTGTTTCAAAAAGCCCTCAAAAAGCACAGCAATCTCTTCGTCGGTGCGTGCAACCAAATATTGATGGTTGAACCATTTGGCTTTAGCCGGATCAAATTTAGACCCCGATTTTCCTACTCGTTCCATCGAGAATTGCTGTACCAGCTCTTCCATCGTAAATATTTCCTGCTCGGTACCAGGATTCCAGCCCAGCAGTGCCAGCATATTTATAAAAGCATCATCAAAATATCCAGCTTCGCGGTAGCCACTCGAAATGTCGCCACTTGACGGGTCTTTCCATTGCAACGGAAAAACAGGGAAGCCAAGCCGATCGCCGTCGCGCTTACTCAGTTTGCCATTTCCATCAGGCTTGAGCAGCAACGGGAGGTGCGCAAACTGTGGCGGCTGCCATCCAAAAGCTTCGTACAACATTACGTGCAGCGGTGCCGAAGGCAGCCACTCTTCACCACGTATCACATGGCTTATTTCCATCAGATGGTCATCCACAATATTGGCCAGATGGTACGTGGGCATTCCATCGGATTTGAAAAGTACTTTGTCGTCGAGCTGCTCCGATTGCACCTCCACACGGCCACGAATCATATCTTCCACCACGATGGTACGGCCTTCAGGCATCTTAAATCGTATTACAAAATTCTCGTCTTCACTAAGCCGATTTTGCACTTCGTCAGCGGGAAGCGTCAATGAGTTTTTCATTGAGCTCCGTGTCGTGACATCGTATTGCTGGCTGCTGGCACCAGCGGCTTTCTGCCGTTCGCGTAAAGCGTCGATCTCTTCTGCTGTATCAAAAGCATAATATGCATTCCCTTCTTCCACCAGCCTGTCGGCATATTTGCGGTACAACTCCTTGCGGTCGCTTTGGCGGTAGGGGCAATAGTTGCCGCCAATGTCGGGACCTTCGTCGTAAAGGATACCAGCCCACCGCAGAGACTCTATGATGTAATCTTCGGCACCTGGCACATATCGGTTTTGGTCGGTATCTTCGATGCGCAGGATAAAAGCGCCCTGATGCCTCCGGGCAAAAAGATAATTGTAAAGCGCAGTGCGCACACCACCGATGTGCAGCGGTCCGGTGGGACTAGGAGCAAAGCGCACCCTTACATTCTTCTGTTCGTTCATAATTCAGCTTTTCGTCGTATTAATTTTTCAGCCCGCAAAGATAATGTTTGGTGGGGATTACATCTTCCTGATGGAATCATGAGGCAAGCGCGAGATAGGAAGAGAACTAGACTAATCCAAAAGATGATGCCAATGCGAATTCCATGGTTACACGCAATGAGGTTTCAAATTCAAATGCTCATAGAATTTTGTGTTGGGAAACATACAACCACCATTCAGGAATGTATCTTTGCAAAGTGAGAACAGAGAACATTAAAACCTACAAATACGTTACTGAGACTCAGAAAATTTCGGTTTTAAAATAATAACCAAGGGGCTTTCGTTCCTATTTGTTGCATATTTGGTTATTATTGAGGGATTTATTAAAACACTTTTGCGTGATTTCGTTATTATGACCGACAACTACACTATCCTTATTGGAAAACTCGATGCATTCATACGCAAGTATTACAAAAATCAGATAATCAGAGGTTTGTTGTACAGCGTGGCAATGTTGCTGTTATTTTTTCTCACCATAACATTATTGGAATATTTTGCCTGGTTTGGTACAACATTTCGCACTATAATATTTTATGTGTATTTGATTGTCAGCGGGGTAATCATTTTTGAATTGATTTTGATTCCTGTTTTTAAGCTATTCAAAATAGGGAAAATCATATCGCATAAGCAGGCAGCTCAAATTATTGGAAAGCACTTTACAAATGTCGAAGATAAACTGCTCAACACACTGCAGCTTAAAGAGTTGTCTGATTTGCAGCAAGGCGATGCAGCACTTTTACAAGCCAGTATCGACCAACGCATCACACGTTTGCAACCCATTCCGTTTAGCAGCGCTATCGATCTGCGGGCAAATCGCAAATATCTAAAGTATGCGATCACACCGGTACTCATTCTGGTTATTTTTCTTTTTGCCGCACCCGGCGTCATTACCGGCCCTACAGCGCGCATCATCAACCACAATCAATACTTTGAACGACTGGCACCATTTATCTTTGTTATCCAAAATGAGCAATTACAGGCTGTGCAACAAGAAAATTTTATAATAAAGTTACTAATAGAAGGCGGCACAGCTCCGGCCACCGTGATGATAGAGCAGGGGAGCGCAGCTTTAAAGATGAAGAAAGATGACAACGTTCATTTTAGTCACACTTTTCGTAATCTCAACGAGGATGTCACTTTCTCTTTTCAAGCTGAGGGTTTCCGTTCAGAAAATTATACACTCAAGGTGCTTCCCAAACCCATCATTCTAAGTTTTGATACCGAAATTTCATATCCAAAATACACCGGAAAAAATAACGAAACGCTTGAAAATACAGGTGATTTGGTTTTACCGGAGGGAAGCAAAGTGCGCTGGAAATTCTATACCCGCGACGCTGAAGCCATTCATATCCAATTCATTGATAGCACACATCAACTGGCAAACAATGGCGGAAATGTTTTTTCTTTCGAAAATAAATTTTTCAAAAGCCAGCCCTATTCCATCAGCATCAGCAACCAATATCTAACCAACAACGACTCGTTACTTTTTGCCATCAGCGTAATTCCTGATATTTATCCAACTATCAACATCGACGAATTTACCGATAATACAATGGTTGATAGGCTTTATTACAGAGGTTTGATTAAGGATGATTATGGATTTAGAAGGCTTGCGTTTTTCTATCGCGTAAGCAATCCGAAATCGCCACAAGAAAAACCTTATGAAACGATGGATTTGCCTTTGCAAAATCAAAATACGCAACAGCAATTTTTCCATACTTTCGATCTATCCACATTGCAGCTTGCGCCTGGTGATGAGGTGGAATATTACTTTGAGGTTTGGGATAATGACGCTATCAACGGAAGTAAATCGGCTCGATCGCAAAAGATGATTTTCAAAACTGAAACTTTTGAAGCTCTACAGGAAAAAACCGAAGCAGCAAGTACAGAGATAAAAGACAACATGGAAAGTGCGATAAAAGATCTCAAACTCTTGCAACGCGACATCGACGAATTGAGCAAGCAGCTCTTTGAAAAGAAATCAATTTCATGGCAGGAGAAGCAACAAATAGAAGACCTGTTGTCGCGGCAGAAAAACATTAAGCAGCGCATGGAAGACATGCAGGAGCTCAACGAACGAAAGATGCAGGATGAGCAGAAGATGGACAATTTCAGCGAAGAACTCCTCGAAAAACAGCGGGAGCTCGAGAAAATGATGAACGAGCTAATGACTGACGACATGAAAAAAATGCTTGAAGAAATTCAGAAACTCCTCGATGAGCTGGATAAAGATAAGGTGAACGAAATGATGCAGGAGATGAAGATGAGCAATCAGGAGCTGGAAGAACAACTCGACCGAAACCTGGAGCTTTTTAAGCAACTCGAATTCGAAAAACAATTGCAGGAAACCATTGATAAACTTAAAGAACTTGCTGAAGAACAAGATAAACTGGCCGACGAAACAAACCAAAACAGCGACGAGAGTGCCAACGAAGAACTCAAAGAAAAGCAAGAAGAACTGAACGAGCAATTTGAAGAAATACGAAAAGACATCGAAGAACTAAAAGAGAAAAACGATGCGCTGGACTCGCCAAACGAAATAGACGATACATCTCAGGAAGAAGAAGAGATACAGGAATCGATGGAAGAAAGTAGTGATCAACTCGAACAAAACGAAAATTCCAAGGCCTCAGAGAGTCAGAAAAAATCATCGCAGAAAATGCAGCAGCTTTCGCAAAAAATGCAGCAAATGATGGAGGCAATGCAGATGGAGCAGATGGGAGAGGACATCAACACGCTTCGCGAGATATTGGAAAACCTTATACAGATTTCCATCAACCAGGAAGACCTGATGCTTCTTTATGGCGAAATGTCGAACAGCGATCCCAAATATGTAGAGACCATCAAAGACCAAAAAGATATGCGTGATGATATGGAAATCGTTGCCGACTCGTTGAAGGCGCTTGCCAAAAGACAGATTATGATCAAACCTTTTGTCATGAAGGAACTCACAGCCATCGACGGTTACTTTTCCACCACACTCGAATCGATGGATAAACGACAGAAAGGGCTTGCTGTGCGCAACCAGCAACTGACCATGACCAGCATCAATAACCTGGCGCTGCTGCTGAGCGAGTCGTTAGAACAAATGCAGCAACAGATGATGTCGATGCAATCGGACGGGCAATCTTCATGTCCAAACCCTGGCCAACCAGGAGGCGCTCAAAAAATGAATTCGATGCGCGGACTGCAGGAACAACTTAACCAACAGCTACAGCAGCTTAGGGATGGTCAAAAACCAGGAGAGCAAGGTCAACAGGGACAGCAGATGAGCGAGCAACTAGCGCGCATGGCCGCACAACAAGCCGCAATACGCCGCCAGATGGAGAAGTTTAGAGATGAGCTCAAAGGCGAAGGGCGTTTTAGCGATGGCAACATCTCTAAAATGATTGACGATATGGAGAAAACCGAAAAGGATATTGTTAACGATCGGATTACGCAGCAAACCCTCCAACGTCAGCAGGAAATACTTACACGTTTGCTTAAATCAGAAAAAGCTGAACAGGAACGTGAAGAAGAACAACGTCGTGAATCGCGCGAAGCCAGAGAAATTATACCGCAAAATCCCGGAGAGTTTTTTGAATACAACAAGATTAAAAATCGTGAGATGGAGTTGCTCAAAACGCTTCCTCCCAATCTAAAACCCTTTTATAAAAATAAAGTTACCGAATACTTCTATCGTTTTGAGTAACCATTTTTACAAACATGTCAGCGAAAATAAATTTTTATAATGAAGAAACCAGCTATCTGGTGAAACACAAAATGTTACTCAGAGCATGGCTTCAAACGGCAATAGCCAACGAAGGTTTCATAACCGGTCCTATAAGCATAGTCCTTACCAGCGATGAATATCTGGGGAAAATGAATCTGCAATATCTTCACCACGACGCCCTTACCGACATTATTACTTTCGATTATACTGAGGATGATAAAATTTCCGGAGATTTATTTATCAGCATCGAAAGGGTAGGGGAAAACGCTGCTGCTTATTCCCGAAACGTTGCCGAAGAGTTGCATCGGGTCATTATACATGGCGTGTTGCATTTGTGTGGATACTCTGATAAAGAACCGCAAGAAAAAGAAACCATGACACGCAAGGAGGATCATTACCTGTCGCTCAGACCTGACAAGTTAATGGATACAGCGTAATGTTCCACGTGAAACAATTTTGAATAGGATGTTTGAAACTTATGATATCATCGTGGTCGGTGCCGGTCACGCAGGATGTGAAGCAGCAGCAGCAGCAGCTAACATGGGCTCGCGAACGCTTCTCATTACCATGAACATGAACAACATGGCGCAGATGTCGTGTAACCCAGCCATGGGCGGCATTGCCAAAGGTCAGATAATACGAGAAATTGATGCGCTGGGCGGATATTCAGCTATAGTTACCGACCACACGCGCATTCAGTTCAGGATGCTCAACAAGAGCAAAGGACCTGCTATGTGGAGCCCGCGTGCGCAAAGCGACCGTATGTTGTTTTCGATGAAGTGGCGGGAAATGCTGGAAGCTACCCCCAACCTTGATTTTTGGCAGGATACTGTCGTAGGTCTAATGGTAAAAGATAACCGCGTAACAGGTGTAAAAACAGCGATGGGACAAGAGATCTCAGCAAAATCTGTGATACTCACCAACGGCACATTTCTGAATGGCATTATCCATATTGGAAAAAAACAATTTGGCGGCGGCAGAATAGGAGAGAAGGCTTCAATGGGATTAACGGAGTATTTGGTAAAACTTGGTTTTGAATCCCATCGTATGAAAACCGGAACACCCGTGCGTGTAGATGGGCGCAGCCTCGACTTCGCTAAAATGGACGAACAAAAAGGTGACGAAAACCCACAGCGATTCTCGTATACCGACACGCCTAATATAACGCGGCAACGTAGCTGCTACATCACCTACACCAACACTACTGTGCACGATACCTTGCGTACCGGATTTCTGGATTCACCAATGTTTGCCGGCCGCATCGAAGGTATCGGCCCAAGATACTGCCCGTCAATAGAAGATAAAATCGACCGGTTTTCAGATAAAAATAGCCATCAGCTTTTTATAGAGCCTGAAGGTTGGAACACCAACGAATATTATGTCAATGGTTTTGCATCTTCTTTGCCCGACTATATTCAGTTTGCCGCTTTGCGCAAAATACGAGGATTTGAAAATGCAAAGATATTTAGGCCGGGTTATGCAATCGAGTACGATTATTTCCCTCCGATGCAGCTATACTTCACACTCGAAACCAAGCTGATCGAACATTTATACTTTGCCGGACAGATAAACGGAACCACCGGCTATGAAGAAGCGGGCGCTCAAGGTATCATGGCGGGAATGAACGCGCACTTAAAAATTAACGAAAACCCGGAGTTTATTCTCAAACGCTCCGATGCTTACATCGGCGTGCTGATAGACGATCTGATCACAAAAGGAGTGGACGAGCCTTACCGGATGTTTACATCGCGGGCCGAATATCGAATTTTGTTGCGTCAGGATAATGCCGACGTAAGGCTAACGCCAATGAGCCATGCTGTTGGTCTTGCAGACAATGAGAGATTGAACCGAGTGCTGAGGAAACAGGAAACTATTTCCAAACTTAGGGTTTTTCTTAAAACAGAAAGCATAGCGCCCAACGACATCAACAGTTACCTTGAGACAATTGGCTCTACACCGCTTTCGCAAAAACTAAAACTGGAAAATTTGATTTTGCGTCCGGAAATAGGCTTTGACGAATTAACCAAACAAGTTCCTGCACTTCAGAATTATTTAGCAACGATTGCAAATGACCTCCTTGCTGAAGTTGTTGAATCAGCTGAAATATTAATAAAATACGACAACTATATTCAAAAGGAACAAGAGATAGCAGTGAAGATTTCGCGGCTTGAAGACATCCGGCTCAATGACGATTTTGATTATCAAAAGCTGAAATCACTAAGCTGGGAAGCACGCGAGAAGCTAAGCAAAATCAGACCGAGGACCATCGGTCAGGCTTCGCGCATCAGCGGAGTAAACCCTTCCGACATTTCTGTATTGATCGTGTACTTAGGCCGTTAGCCTGATTGTTCCACGTGAAACAATTTTATTAGTAATTATTTAATAAATGGAAAATATCGTTCGCTGTCCAATATGTAAAAATGATCAACTCACTGATAACATGCAGGTTGTGGATCATTTTCTTAGCAAGGAAAGTTTTCATCTTGTAAAATGTAGCCGTTGTGGTTTTCTTATTACCAATCCGCGGCCAGCTGCATCAGATCTCCCAAAATATTATCAGTCAGATGATTACCTATCGCACAGCAAGAAAAAGAAAAGTGTAACCACCAGCCTCTACAATCTGGTGAAGAATTATTCGCTTGGTAAAAAATATCAGCTTATCACCAGCTTTAAAAAGCAGGGAACGCTGCTGGACATAGGTAGTGCAACCGGAGAATTTTTGCACTATTTCGATAAAAAGAATTGGGCGGTTACAGGCATCGAACCAGCCGAATCACCCCGCAAATATTCCATCGAAAACTATGGCTTAAAGGTTTATCCTGAAGAAAAAATTGATCAGCTTCCTGCCGGACAATTTGATGTTATCACACTGTGGCATGTCCTGGAGCATGTACCCGATTTGAACCAACGAATGGAACAAATCAGCAAATTGTTGGCTCCCGATGGTCTTTTGGTAATAGCTTTGCCAAATCATCTTTCGTGGGATGCGCAGCATTACGGAAACTATTGGGCCGGATATGACGTGCCACGACATTTGTATCATTTTACGCCTGATACGATTTCACAGTTGCTTTCGAAATTTAATTTCGAAATTTTTAAAACAGAGCCACTGAAGTTTGATGCATATTATGTGAGCCTGCTCAGCGAAAAATATCAATCTGGAAAGAGTAATTTTATAGCAGCTTTTCGCAATGGATTAAAATCAAATAAATCGGCTAAAAATGGTCAGGATAACTATTCGAGCCTGATTTACATGGCCAGAAAGCAAAATAATTGATTAAACGCGATTTTAGACATTGAAAACCTCTTGTGGAGGATCATGTCTAAAATCTAAAAAAACAGCGTTATAAAGCGTTAAAAAAATACTGCACCCAACGCGTTGATTTGCTGTACTTTTGAAATATTTATTACAAAAATGAACCTGAAAAACGACAAACGACACCTGCTTTCCATTTACGCCATCCTTTTTCCTATGGTGGTGCTTCTGCTGGTGATTTTGTCGCGGCATTTCACAGGCGCTTTTGATGCAAATTATTATGTTGAACAATGTGAGCATACCATTCAACAAAAAGACCAACAACTTTATGAAGGGTTAAAAGAAATTTCGGACCATTACACTTTCGACAACGATAGTGTTTTTGAAGATTTTTCATCGCTTTCACAACGATACGTAAAACAGGGTTTTTTGTTTCTGGTTTTCCAGAAGGACTCATTGGTTTTCTGGAGCAACAACAATATGCCTACAGACCTTACTTTTAAAGGCAGGGTGGTGGATGGTGGAAATGGCTTGTACCGATGCATAACATTGGAATCAGCCGAAAGAAAACTTGTGGGCCTTTATCTGATAAAACAAAAATATAATTATGTAAATAAATATCTCCAAAACACTTTTCACAGCAGCTTTGGTTTGCCGCAAACCACACTTTATTCATCTAATCCGGACGATAATTATTCGATAAATGATGCAAACAACAATTTTCTTTTCTCACTTTCTTTTCCGCCACACACGCATCTCACCAACGCCCAAGCCAATGTTTTATTCATAATTTATATCGTTGCAGTATTACTGTTGCTTGGTCTTCTTTATGAGGTTTATCGGTTGTTTTACATTCGTACGAAAAAGCGCAGGCTTTTCTTCATTGGATTTATTCTGGATACATTGATTGTTCGTGTGTTGCTCTTCTTTTTCAGAAAACCGGAAGCGCTATTCCAAAGTCAGATATTTACGCCACATTATTACGCATATTCCGACTGGATACCCTCCATCGGTGATTTGTTTCTGAATGTACTTTTCACGCTGGTCATTGGATTCTTCTTTTATTACCACGTAAAGTTTTATCGTAAAAGCCTCAAAAAACGTACAGCCCATCAGGTGTTTCTCATCATTACGCTTTTTCTACACATCTTTATTTTCTTTAAAGGAATAATTTTCCTTTTCGACAGCCTGATCATCGACTCCAATATTTCGTTGGATCTAAATAATATCTTCGCCTTGTCGTGGATGAGCCTTTTCAGCTTTATAATTATTGCAGCTGCCATCCACGCCTATTTGCTTATCAGCGCCAAACTGGCGTTTTTTGCGTATAAATATAGCCAGCATTTTGGCCACTACATGTTGTTGGCTACGCTGGTTTTTGCTGTACTATTGGTACTTAACATGCTTCTCGGAAACACTGAGATTTACCACCTGCTCTTTGTATGGATTTATATTCTTTCCTACGGATTCTTTTTCCGTCGTCGCATCTACCAGTTTAACCTGCCCAATATCGTTTTTTACATGCTACTATTCTCGTTGCTTTCCACATTTGCTGTGCACAAATATAACGACCAACGGGAGCACGAAAATCGGAAACTGCTTGCCGTGCAGCTTGCCAGCGAGCAACGCGACCCAATGACCGAATATCTTTTTGGGCATGAACGAAAAAATATTATTGCTGATACTCTGCTGCAAAACATGCTTCTCGACTACGAAACATCAGCATTTGATCAGCAGCGTTTTGAAGCTTATTTTTTAAAGAAATATTTTGCGGGATATTGGAAAAAATATGAGCGTCAGATCACGTTGTGCGACGACGAGGACATTCTTATGATACAGCCCGAAAATGTAGCTGTAGATTGCAAAACCTATTTTGATGATAAAACAGAAATGGACGGAACCGCCACCGATACTCCCGGGCTTTCGTTTGTGAGCTATGGACCTGGTGATAACGGCTATATCGCCGCTATCTCCTTACAATCCTCTGCCGACAGCCCCGATACAGGCATCATACTTTACATTGAATTATTTCCGAAATATAATGCTCGCGACCTTGGATTTCCTGACTTACTCGTTGATGCCGAAATCAGTGCTTCGCCCGACCTGTCGCAATATTCTTATGCAAAATATCAGGATGGTGAGCTATACAAACGCGTAGGCAACTATTTCTATAATTTTAAGCTCACCAGTTATAAATCCAACAATGGGCAATTCTACTTTTTTAATAAAAACGATTACAATCATTTATATTATCAAATTTCAGAAAACAAAAGCCTGATCATCAGCCGTAAGCAAAAGTCGGCTTCCGATATTCTGGCGCCATTTTCGTATTTTTTCCTACTCTTCGGCGGGTTCGCCTCACTGGTTTTTTTGATCTTCATTTTCCCCTTTTCTCATCATAAAATAAAAATAGGCTTCCGCACACGCCTGCAATTATCAATGTCGGCGGTAATATTGTTTTCGTTTTTGGTCATCGGTGTTTTTACTTTATTTTATATTAATAACCTAAATGATCAGAAAAACAAAGACCTGCTGAGCGAAAAGACGCACTCTATTTTAGTGGAAATGCAACACAAGTTTTCTGATCTGGATAGTTTCTCTGAAGAATCTACGGAAACGGCCGGAGAACAGTTGAATAAGTTTTCCAATGTCTTCTTTACGGATATCAATATTTTTGATCCACAGGGGCATTTGCTGGCCTCATCCCGGCCACAGATTTACGAAGAGAAACTCATCAGCCGATTGATGAATCCTTTTGCGTTTAAGGCACTCACAGTGGAGGGAAGCTCCTTGTTTATTCACAACGAAAACATCGGGCTTCAGAACTATCTCTCGGCATATATTCCATTTGTAAATAATCGGGGCAACGTGATTGCCTTTCTTAACCTGCCCTATTTTTCCAAAGAAAACGATCTGAACCGCGAGATATCCGCCTTCCTGGTGGCTTACATCAATATCTACGTTATTCTTATCGCAATTTCAGTTTTGATAGCTTTGGTGATTTCCAATTACATTTCGCGTCCGCTAAAGATGATCATGACGCGCATCAGACAGGTGAAGCTTGGTGGACAAAATGAAATGATCGACTGGAAGCGACGTGATGAGATAGGGCAGCTGGTAAAAGAATACAACCGAATGATAGCAGAACTGGCACAAAGTGCAGAGTTGCTGGCACGTTCGGAACGCGAGTCAGCCTGGCGCGAGATGGCGCGGCAGGTGGCACACGAAATAAAAAATCCGCTCACGCCAATGAAACTTAGCGTGCAGTACCTGCAGCACGCCTGGAACAACCATGCGCCTGATTGGGAGACGCGGCTCAACAAGTTTACTGCTACCATGATAGAGCAAATAGAAACCCTCTCGGCCATTGCTTCGGAGTTTTCGGATTTTGCCAAGATGCCGATAGCAAACAAACAATCCATCGACCTGGTGGAGGTGATACAAAGCGCCATCAGTCTTTTTAAAAATTATCAAAACATCGTCTTTGATTTTAATTATGATGGCCTTGAAAAATTCGCAGTTTATGCTGACAAAGAACAACTGCTGCGTGCCCTTAATAATTTATTGAAAAATTCGGTGCAGGCCATCGGCGAAGAAACTGACGGGCGCATCGAAATCGTGCTGCAACGACAAGGTTTGATGCACAAGCTAACGCTGACAGATTCCGGAGGAGGCATAACTCCCGAAGTAGCTGAGAAAATATTCTCGCCCTATTTCACCACCAAGTCAGGTGGGATGGGGTTGGGACTGGCCATCGTCAAAAATATCATCACCGGCTCGGGTGGCGATATTTCCTATCAACCTGCAATCCCGCACGGCACTACCTTTTTTATACGTTTACCGGCGCTTGATTAATTTTACAGCGGAATATTCCCGTGTTTTTTGGGAGGATTTTGTTCGCTCTTATTTTGGGTCATTTCGAGCGCCTGAATAATTTTTTTCCGGGTATGGCGCGGGTAGATGATTTCGTCGATGTAGCCAAGCTCAGCCGCTTTATAAGGGCTGGCAAAGGTTTGTTTGTATTCTTCGACGGCCTTCAGTCGCTGTTCTTCGTCGAGCTTACCACGATAGATAATATTCACGGCGCCTTCGGCTCCCATCACAGCAATTTCGGCGGTGTGATACGCCAGGTTGACGTCGGCGCCAATATGCTTGCTCGACATCACATCGTAAGCGCCGCCATAGGCTTTGCGTGTAATGATGGTAATTTTGGGAACGGTAGCTTCTGAATAAGCATACAGCAACTTGGCGCCATGCTTGATAATGCCACCAAATTCCTGTGTGGTTCCGGGCAAAAATCCGGGGACATCCACGAAAGTGATCAACGGAATATTGAATGCATCACAAAAGCGCACAAAACGCGCGGCTTTCAGCGAGGAGTTGATGTCGAGCACGCCGGCTAAAAACTGTGGTTGGTTGGCCACAATTCCTACCGATCTTCCGTCGAAGCGGGCAAATCCTACAATGATATTTTTTGCATAATGCGGCTGCACCTCAAAGAAGTTTTGATTATCCACCACAGCGCTGATGATCTCGTTCATGTCGTAGGGCTTATTCGGATCGGCAGGCACCACGCTGTCCAACTTTTTATCTTCGCGATTGATGTCATCGGTAGATGGATACCGCGGGGGATCTTCCATATTGTTTCCGGGCAGATATCCCATCAACTCACGAATCATCTGCAGGGTTTGTTCGTCGTCATCTCCGGTAAAATGTGCTACGCCGCTTTTAGAATTATGCGTCATGGCACCACCAAGTTCCTCTTTGGTCACCTCTTCGTGGGTCACAGTTTTAATCACATCAGGACCCGTTACAAACATGTAGCTCGAATCCTTTACCATAAAAATAAAATCGGTGATGGCGGGCGAATAAACTGCCCCGCCCGCACAAGGTCCCATGATAGCCGAAATTTGGGGTATAACACCCGAAGCTTTGGTGTTGAGCAGAAAGATATCAGCATAACCCGCAAGGCTTTCCACGCCCTCCTGAATGCGCGCGCCGCCCGAATCGTTGAGACCAATAACCGGTGCGCCCATCTTCATGGCCAGTTTCATTATTTTTACAATCTTATCGGCGTTGGCACGCGAAAGTGTCCCGCCAAAAACCGTAAAATCCTGTGCAAAAACGTACACCAGCCGGCCATCAATTTTTCCATAGCCACTCACCACACCGTCGCCCGGGATGAGATTTTCCTGCATATTAAAATCGGTAGCACGATGGGTCATAAATTTGTCCATCTCCACAAACGAACCGAGATCGAGCAGATCCTTGATACGTTCGCGTGCAATCTTACGTCCTGCGGCATGTTGCCGTGCAATTCGTTCGCTTCCGCCACCCTGCTCAGCCAGCAAATTCTTCTCTTCAAACTGCTTAATCTTATCTTCTAACGAGCCCATGATTTCCAATTTTTTGGTTTTAAAATCTATTCAACAACTATCAATACCTGGTTGCTCTCCACAATGTCGCCTTCTTTTACATTTATCCGGCTCACCACACGGTCTTTTTGAACTTTGTATTCGCTCTCCATTTTCATAGCTGAAACGATCACCACCGTGTCACCGGCTTTGACGTGGTCGCCCACCTTAACGGGAATTTTCACAATCTTTCCAGGCATCGGACTCGAAATATTGCGAATATCGTCAAGCTCTTCTTTGCTTCGGTTTCGTTTGTATTTGGTTTCGGCATCGATAATTTCAACATCATACGAATGATATAGGGTGTTGACATTAAAATGGCGATGGTCATTTTTTTCGATGAGTTCGACGTTGTAGGAAGTGTTATCGTGCAAAACGCTGTACACGCCTTGTTCCACCATAAGAGCATCGAGATGATACATCTTGTCGTCCACCTCAATTTCGTATAGATGGCCTTGTTTTTTGTGCATCATCACACGTGCAGTACGCCCGTTGAGTTTTATTTCGAGTGACATAGTATTACAGGTTTTGATGGATTAAAAGGTTGTTTTTGCTTTGCGCTTGCCAAATTCTTTCCAGGGATTCAGCGCATGATTCGATCCATTTTTTAGCGGAGTAACAGCCTCAAGTTTATTATTATAATGAATGTAGGCCGCTATCAGCGCAATGTCTTCACAAACGTCTCCACAAGGTTTGTTCTCCATAAGGATTTCCATATTGTTTTCGATGAAATGGGTATTGTAATTTCCGCTGCGAAAGTCCTCGGTGTCCATGATGCGCGCAAGGAAAGGAATGGATGTTTTTACGCCGGTAATTTTGTAGGCGTACAAAGCTCGTTTCATACGTTCGATGGCTTCTTCTCGGGTAGACGACCACACGATCAGCTTTGAAATCAACGGGTCGTAATGAATGGGGATTTCATAACCTTCGTACACGTATCCATCGTGCCTTACGCCCAAACCCAATGGCTCGGTGATGTGCTTGATGATTCCCGGCGATGGCATAAAATTCTTTGATGGATCTTCAGCATAAATACGACATTCAATAGCATGGCCATCCTGACGCAGATCTTCCTGCCGGAGTTGCAACACTTCACCCTGCGCAATTTTTATCTGCTCCTTTACCAAATCAACACCCACCACACGCTCCGTAATGGGATGCTCCACCTGTAGACGCGTATTCATCTCCAAAAAATAATAGTTATGATTGTCGTCGACGATAAACTCGATGGTGCCGGCGCCGTGATAATTAGCAGCACGTGCCGCTGCCACAGCATGTTGTCCCATTTCGTTGCGCAGCTTTTCGGTCATCATTGGTGAAGGCGTTTCCTCGACCACCTTTTGATGCCGGCGCTGCACCGAGCATTCTCTTTCGAAAAGATGAATGACGTTTCCATGTTTGTCAGCCAGTATCTGAAACTCGATGTGGTGCGGCGATTCGATATATTTTTCGATGTAGACAGCATCATTGCCAAAAGCGGTTTTGGCCTCGGAGCGGGCTCCACGAATGGCAGCAGCAATATTTTTTTCATCTTTTACCAACCTCATCCCTTTGCCACCGCCACCTGCAGAAGCTTTTATCATCACTGGAAGACCTATTTTATGAATCACTTCGATGGCCTCCTGCTCGTCAGTTATCGGTTCGGTAGTTCCGGGCACCACCGGCACACCGGCTTCCATCATTCGCTTGCGAGCCGTTATTTTATCGCCCATGCTTGAAATAGAGCTTGCATCAGGGCCGATAAAAATTATTCCTTCGGCGGCACAGCGATCAGCAAAACCGGCATTTTCCGAAAGGAAACCATAACCCGGATGAATGGCATCTGAGCCAGAGCGCTTGGCTACATCTATTATTTTGTCGATATTGAGGTAACTTTCACTCGAAGGGGAAGCACCAATATGATAAGCTTTGTCGGCATAGCGCACATGCATCGAGGTGCGGTCGGCATCCGAAAAAACTGCTACCGATTGTATTCCCATCTCCCTGCACGAGCGCATCACACGAATGGCTATCTCGCCACGATTGGCAACCAATACTTTTTTTATCATAGACATTTTTATTTTGATATCGTGCTAATTGATTGTCTGCAAAACTAAAGGTTTCCTCTTGTGATAATAATGATTACCAAACTGTTAGGAATGATAAAGATTTACCTGATGTTGAACATAAACAACAAAACAACAAAAGGGGCTTGTTAATAATGATTAAAGCGCCGATCAGATCAATCCGGCCTTGCGACTTATCTCAAGCATCCGGTCGATGGGTTTGCGTGCTTTTTGGATTACTTCATCACTGAGAATGATCTTGGGCGTTTCGTCGCGCAGACAGGCAAGAACTTTCGGAAGTGTATTCAATTTCATGTAGGGGCAATCATTGCATGAACAGGTGCTGTCGGCAGGTACGATAAGAAATTCCTTATCCGGCGTTTGCTTTTTCATCTGATACAAAATTCCGGTTTCGGTAGCAACGATGTATTTTTTTGAGGAATCTTTTTTAGTAAAGTTGAGAAGTGCAGTAGTAGAACCAGTAAAATCAGCCAACGCCAGCACCGCCGCCTGGCACTCGGGATGCGCTATTAGTTTGGCGTCGGGATTATCAGCTTTGATTTTTATCACAGCTTCGGCAGTAAGTAGATCATGCACCTGGCAGGTGCCATCCCACAAAACCATATTGCGACCCGTTAAGTGATTGATGTAAGCTCCAAGATTTTTGTCAGGCGCAAAAATTATCTTCTGATCGGGCGGAAAACTCTCCACAATTTTTACTGCATTACCCGAAGTACAAATTACATCCGACATCATTTTTATGGCTGCCGAACAGTTGATGTAGCTAACCACAACATGATCGGGATATTTTTCCTTAAATCGAGCAAAATCCTTTGGTGGACAAGAGTCGGCCAATGAACATCCGGCATCCAAATCGGGCAACACTACTTTTGTTTTGGGATTTAATATTTTTGCAGTTTCAGCCATAAAATGAACACCTGCAAAAACGATCATGTCGGCCTTCGTCTGGCTGGCTTGCTGGGCAAGTCCCAGGCTGTCGCCAATGTAATCGGCTATATCCTGTATCTCCGGTATCTGGTAGTAATGCGCTAATAAAACTGCGTTCTTTTCTTTTTTCATAGCTACGATCTGTTTGGCAATATTCGCATTTTTATTTTCAACGGATTCTTTCTTGCTGCTTTGCATAATAATAATAATATTAATTTATTTAAAGATAAAGCTTAATGTATTTATCCTGTTCACAACGTGCATAAAAAGTACTTCTGATATTAGGTTAATCAGTAATTAACATCTTGTCAACAATTGTTTAACACTGTAGTTTTCACTAATCAGTTGATTGTGTTGTAACAGTTTTTTCCTCTCAACATTTTGATAAAGATTTTTTGATTTATTAACTAACAAGTTTTTCCAAAAGTTATACTCCGACCTGTTCAAATCAATCTTAACAATTATTAATAATTAGGGTTGGTTTTCTAAAAAACACTGTAGCTATGTCCTAATTGTTGATAACTGCAAAAGTTGTTATTCGTTGGTCACAATTGATCAACATAGTTGGCGATGGTTTGTTGACAAATTACAAGCTATTGATAATGATGCCGCTGTTGTAAATCAGAAATTTTATTTAATCATCGATATTAATTATTGGCACCAGCAAGTTACAAACTGAAGAATCATTTTTGAAAATTCATTTTGAATACTTTACCATCCGGCAAAAAACATTTATGTTTGGCAGCCGTATGCTGAAAGTTTGATAATCTTTTGATAGCTTGAAGCACTCGAAAAACAACAACTTATTAACAAATTGATAAATGACACAGGTACAAGGAGTTATTCCAATTGGTAGCGATCATGCCGGTTTCCGGCTCAAAACCCATATTATCACTCAACTTTCAGAAAAAGGTTTCCGGTTTCACGATTACGGAACTACTTCCGAAGAGAGTGTTGATTATCCCGACTTTGTGCATCCGGTAGCTGCCTCTGTCAATGATGGCGATGCCTGCCGGGGAATTGTTGTTTGCGGAAGCGGACAGGGTGCCAACATGACTGCCAATAAATATCCGCATGTTAGGTCGGCGTTGTGTTGGGACATTGAGCAAACTGAGTTGGCCAGGCGACACAACGATGCCAACATTCTGGCGCTCCCGGGTCGCTTTATCGATTTCGATCTGGCAGTGCGTATGGCGCTGGTTTTTCTCGAAACAGCTTTCGAAGGAGGACGACATCTGCAGCGCATCAACAAAATGAATCCTGACCTTTAAAACGCATGGATGATGGACGATCTGAATAAAACATTCAATCAGCAGGCGGAAAAAGTTGCTTTTGATAAAGAACACCGGCGCAAGATTAATTTTAATATTGGCAAATACGATGCTGCTGTAGTCAATGGACTGAAACAGTTCAAAAACCTTGAGCTTGCCCGAAAACGCGCGGCTTTGATAAAGCATCGTTCTATCGAAAATCTGGATAAATATCTTAGTGAGTTTGAGATAAATTTTGAGCAAAATGGTGGCAAAGTGCTGTGGGCGCCCACAGCCAATGATGCGCTGGTGGAAATTACACGCGTTCTCAAGCGGCACAAGGTGAAACTGGTAGTAAAATCAAAATCGATGATCAGTGAGGAGCTGCAGCTTAATGAGCATCTGAAAAAAGCAGGCATCGAACCGGTGGAAACGGATTTGGGTGAATTCATCGTGCAGTTGGCAGGCGAAAAACCTTATCATATTGTTACCCCTGCGATGCACAAATCCAAAGAAGACATTGCAGCTTTGTTTCATGAGAAATTTGGTCTAGAACCCAACAGCACGCCCGAAGAGATTACCGCTTTTGTGGCGCACAAGCTGCGGCAACAATTTGTAGAAGCGGGTGCAGGCATCACGGGAGCCAATTTTCTCATTGCCGATACAGGCTCAGTGGCGATCACCGAAAACGAAGGCAATGGGCTGATGTCGTTTTCTTTTCCTAAAGTGCACATCGTCCTTGCAGGCATCGAGCGCATCATTCCTTCACTTCGCGACCTGGATCTGTTTTGGCCGCTTCTCGCAGCTCATGGAACAGGTCAGAATATTAATGTTTATAATTCCATAGTTTCCGGCCCACGTCAAACTGGTGAAATAGACGGCCCCACGGAGATGTACGTAGTGTTAATCAACAACAGACGTACCGAGCTGCTGCGCAACAACCAACTGCGGCGATCCCTTTCCTGTATTAAATGTGGCGCATGTCTCAATGCCTGTCCGATTTATCGTAACATTGGCGGCTATACTTACGCCACTACTTACACAGGCCCAATAGGAGCAGTCATTTCTCCACATCTTTTAGGTTTTAAAGAATACAAGCACCTGAGTTATGCCTCCTCTTTGTGTGGAAAATGTACAGAGGTTTGCCCCGTAAATATTAACCTGCACGAGCTGTTACTCTGCAATCGGTATGAAGCGGTAAAGTTAGGGTACAATCGTCGCAGCGAAAACAGGATGCAGTCGGTTGCCACCAAAATGATGATGAAACGATGGCGCATGGACTTTGGGAGTGGCAAGCTCAAAAATATGGCCATGCGTTTGGCTATAAAAAAAGCCTGGGGACCGCGGAGGACACTGCCTGTATTTGCACCCAAAACCTTCCGGCAGATGTGGGAAGAACAACGAGGCGGGAAAGTAGAAGAATAGTAATTGCTTGAAATAAAACACTTTTATCCTTGTTCTTATTTATTAACTTTTCACAAGATTAAGCGGGGCCGTAATTCCATTGGTTTGCCGGCCAACTTTCCTCATCAATCCCGGTCTCATCTATTAAAAAGACTTTGTACTTTTGCCTGTGTTTTTGAAAAATCATATACCGGCCTTTAGCTGGCTTCCGGGCTACAACTCTAAATTTCTTAAAAGTGATGCTATTGCAGGCATAACGCTGGCTGCTTATGCGCTTCCGGTTTCGCTGGCTTATGCTTCACTTGCCGGTTTGCCTCCACAATACGGTGTTTATGGCTACCTTTTGGGCGGCTTTTTTTATGCCCTTATTGGCAGCAGCAGGCAAATGGCCATAGGGCCTACTTCGGCCATATCGCTACTTATTGGGGTTACTGTTGCTAATATGGCTGATGGCGACACGCAGCGCTGGGCCGAAATCGCCTCCGGTACAGCGTTTGTCTTTGCAGGGTTGAGCCTGTTGGCTTATCTGTTGCGTTTGAGTAACGCTATTAATTTTATCAGCGACACGGTATTGTTGGGCTTCAAAGCTGGTGCGGCGTTGGCCATAGCATCAACTCAATTGCCCAAATTATTTGGAGTTCCCGGCGGAGGTATTAATTTTTTTGATCGATTGCTGGTTTTGTGGCAGCAGTGGCCTCAATTCAACTTTTACGTGTTTGGTTTTGGGCTTGTTGTGCTCATACTGCTTTTTATAGCTGAAAAGAAATTTCCCGGAAGGCCGATAGCCCTTATGGTAATGGTTGTTTCAATCCTGGCCATAACATTTACTCCACTGGGCACAATGGGCTTCAAAACTGTTGGTTTAATTCCGTCTGGCTTGCCCAAATTCCATGTACCTTCTATACATGCAGCAGATATTAGTGCTATTTTCCCATTGGCCTTTGCTTGTTTTTTGCTTGCCTACATCGAAAGCATTTCTTCGGCCAAAGCCATGGCGCAAAAGCATGGTTATAAAATCGATCCCCACCAGGAATTGCTGGCGCTTGGGATTGTGAATTTGGCTACTGCATTCGGGCAAAGCTATCCTGTTGGTGGCGGCTTATCGCAAACGGCCGTTAATGATAAAGCCGGCGCAAAAACGCCCATCGCGCTCATTTTTGCTTCAATTGCAATTGGGTTGTGCCTGATGCTACTGACGGGCTTGCTTACGAACTTGCCCAACGTTGTTCTGGCCTGCATTGTCCTCGTGGCAATATTAGGATTGGTTGATTTAAAAGATTTTGTCCATTTGTGGAAGACCAACAAAACTGAATTTCAAATTGCTTTGGTTGCGGTAGTCGGCGTGCTGGTTTTTGGCATATTCGAGGGAGTAATCATTGCCGCCATCGTTACTTTGGTATTGATAATTAAAGCGGTTTCAGTTCCACACGTTGCTATTTTGGGCAGAATACCAGGAACCCGGCGCTATTCTGATGTTGTTCGAAATCCCGACAACGAATTATTCCCGCAGCTTTTGTTGTTCAGGGTCGAATCTTCCATCTATTATTTTAATACCGACTACGTCGAAAATCTGGTTATAGCAAAGGTCAACGAGGCCGGAGCTTTGCTGAAAACTGTAGTTTGGGATCTGAGCACATCTCCACAGGTCGATCGGGCGGGAGCTAAAATGATTGGCCAACTTTATCTCGATTTAAAGGCAAAGGGCATCACGCTTCACATTGCTGAAGCGCGTGCCGGAGTTCGTGATATTTTGCGCAACGAAGAAATCGACCTATTGCTTGGGAAAATCAGCCGGCAAGTGTCGCTCAACGATATTGTAAAAGAGCAATTAGCATGAATGCGGATTTGAAAAAACTGAGTTTTAAATCTTACCCATTCAGGCTTTCGAAGTTAATTCAAGCTTAATCGTGTCAGGGAAACGTAAGCGTGGTGGCGGCTGAAGTTTTAATAAAGTAAGCTTTGCCTGGCTGCAGAGCCGTTAGTGTTTGAACATTCTGTTCAGGCCAAAAAACATTCGTACCTGCCGTTTCTGTAATAATGATCAAATCATCGCCTAATTGCAGCAAAATATCCGAACACATCATGCCATCTGCGCACAAAACCGGCGCAAGATTCCAGCCTTGATGCAAAGCAATCGTTTTGTTTGGGATGTCGGCGCCTTCCATGGTGAGATTCGCCTCAGCATTAAGTTTGATCACATAGCCCGAAGTATAATCCCAGTTGCCGAGCGTATTGATATTGTGCTCTGGCCAAAACACGCCTATATTGTTGTGAAGGATGACGAGCTGATCCATTATGGGAGCAAACATGTCTTCGATATTTGAGTTTTGGGGAATAAAGCTACTCGAAATTCCGCTCCATCCTTCCGGAATACTTATAGTTTGCACGTCGTTCCATCCGGCCATTTTCGCATACATCCACCAGGCGGCGACGCCCTTCATGTTGCAGTTTGCCGCTTCGGAGTGGGCGCAGTAGCAATCCCAACAATATTCGGAGCCAGGATATTGGCTGCAATATTCGGAAGCCCAGTTGCCGAGAAGATTCAGGTTAGCATCGTAAAAATTGCAGTTATCGTTGGCAAATTCGTAGTATGTTCCATTGGGGTCATAGCTTTCGATATCAGCAAAATCGAAGAGGATTTTGTTGTTGGCCACGCAGTAATCCCGTATTTGCTGGTTTCGGGCTTTCAGGTTGGCGTCGGCTCCAATGTCGCGGTGGCCGGTCATATATACAAACTGAACATTCGGAAAATCCAGCTCAAGCTGGTTCATTGCGTTGAGATAAATGTTGATACCCGCCACGGTATTACCCGAAACACCACCACACCACGACCACATCACCACATTGCGGTCGTTGGAGGGATTGTTGAGCTGCTGCCGCGTAGCCCATTCCCAGCCCAAATCGCCGTTATGACCCAGGTCGCCAGATTCTTCTTGGTAAGCAAGCTGGCCGTAGGCGCCGGATGCATTGTAGGCAAACAAATCGCCCACATGACCGTGGAGATTGTTCATGCCGGTGGTAATCTGGCTTCCGTGCGAGGTGTGTCCGTACCAGATACGTAAATTGGATTTTGCTGCCTCAATCCAGGCAATGGGAATGTCGGTGCGAAGGATGTGATCGTGATTAGCTACAATTGGCTGTGCCTGCAGCATCGAAAAGGTGGAGAAAAACAGCATCACCAGCCCTGTGTAAAGTAAATTCTGTTTCATGGCATTATGTTTTTAGTGATGATAAATTAGGAACGTAAATTGAAAAAATAGCTGTGTAAAGATATAAAAACACCAGAATCATATTATTGCGTTGTCGCTTACGGGCTATCCTAAAATGGTCAGAATAAAGGATTATCTTTGTTTTATTAAAAAATTGATAATCAATAATTATGCGAACATTCGTTCAGTTTTTCAAAAAAGAATACATCACTTCATTGATAAATTTCCGGGAAGGTGAAGAAAAGTTTGGCGAGACCCTGCAGATTGCTGTCGATGGCGATTTAAGTGGCTTTCGTGGTAAATTTGTCATACTTGGAATTGCTGAAGATATTGGCATCCGGGCAAATCATGGGATGGCCGGAGCAGCCTCTGCATTTCGGTCTTTCATCAAAAGCCTTGTAAATATTCATAATTCCAGGGATTTAAACGGAGATCAGTTTTTGCTGTTGGGAAAAATCCGTACCGGCGACCTGATGGAAGAGAGTCAGGATGCTGACATTGAAACCTTGCGGAAATTAACTGAACGGCTCGACGACATGGTGTTTCCGGTTATTCGACAAATTGTGCAGGCGGGAAAGATACCAATCGTTATCGGCGGCGGACACAACAATGTTTTGCCGATTCTGAAAGGCTGCTCATTGGCATGCAACCAATCGATAAACACGATAAATCTGGATGCCCATGCCGATTTTCGGCCCACCGAAGGAAGACATAGTGGAAATGGTTTTAGGTATGCTTATGACGCAGGTTATTTAAAAAAATATGCGCTTCTGGGTTTACACCATGCCTATAATAATGAGCTGATCCTTGATGAATTAAATGAAAATCCCGACTTCTTGCCCATCATGTTTGAGGATATCTTTTTGCGAAAAAAAGAGAGCTGGGAAGAAGCAAAACGCAGGGCTATCGATTTTGTAAAAACGGACAGATTTGGGGTGGAGCTGGATGTGGACAGCCTCGAAAACTTGCTCAGCAGCGCCTGGAGTTCGGTTGGGGTTACATCGGACGAATCCTTATGCTATCTCTACAATTGCGGGAAGGAACCAAAGGTTTGCTATCTGCACATTACCGAGGCCGTTTACAAAAGAAGCGACGGGGAGGAAAATGTGCTCATCGGAAAATTTATCAATTATATGGTTCAGGCTTTTTGCCGCGGCGTGAAGGAGCAATAGGAAATCAACTTTTTTAGACTTTCGAGCGTCCGCAGGACACCATCGAGCTGCCAGAAACGTATGATATTCACAATACACATCTTAGCCTCATCGACATCAACGGAAAGATTGTTTTAAGATCAGAAGCAATGGAACACACAAGCCAAAGCGACATCAAAACCGTAAAACCAATCCTTTACCTCTAGAAAATTCAAAACGACAAAACATTGATAACCCGGAGAATTCTGGTTTATTGAGGGAGGTTGTCTCTGTAGTCCATTTTAAATCTCTTGTTTCGTCAGGGTTTTGGTCAATAAATTATGCTGTGATTTCCCTTTTTTTTCTCTGCGTCTCCGCGGTTTACGCTTTTTGGTTTCACTGCAGAGATTGTTGAAGAGATTTCTTTTTTTGTCTTCCGTTTGCGTCTCTCCGCCTCTGCGGTTTAATTATGACCTGTTTTGATCGAGTTAACTCACCACAATCTCCGCCGTGCCCTCTTCGATGGTTCCGATAGCAGAAGCTTCTGAAATGCCGGCTTCACGGAGCGCTGCAATAAATGCGTCGGCATCGTTTGCAGCCACGGCAATGAGCAAGCCGCCGGAAGTCTGTGCGTCGCAAAGGATCAGTTTCATAATTTCAGATATTGTATTATCCCACTTTGTGAGCGCAGTAATGTAGTCCAAATTGTTTTTTGTTCCGCCGGGAATGGCTCCTTCCTGTGCCATCTGTAACACGCCTTCAATCATTGGCACCGCCGATGCATCAATAATTGCCTTCACTTTCGATCCCTGCACCATTTCTTTCAAATGTCCCAGCAACCCAAATCCTGTGACGTCGGTGCAGGCATGCACTTTAAAACTCTTCATCAGCCGGGCAGCGGTGGCGTTGAGCTGCAGCATCTGTTGGCGAGCGCGGGCGGCAATGGCTGCGGTGGCAAGTCCGCGTTTTACGGCCGTCGAAATTATACCGGTTCCCAGCGGTTTGGTGAGTACCAGCACATCGCCGGGTCGTGCCGTGCTGTTGCGCATCACCTTGTCGGGATGCACCACGCCCGTTACCACCATTCCAAACTTTGGCTCCGTATCTTCCACGGTGTGGCCGCCCAGGATGGATATGCCTGCTTCGGCAGCTTTGTCGGCGGCGCCGCGCAAAATGTCGTGCAGCACATGCATCGGAAGGCGGTTGTCAGGGAATCCCACGATGTTGAGCGCAAAAAGCGGTGTGGCGCCCATCGCATAAATGTCGCTCAACGCATTGGCTGCCGCAATGGCGCCAAAGTCGTAGGCATCGTCAACAATGGGCGTAAAAAAATCGACGGTTTGTACCAGCGCAGTGTCGGGTGAAATAAGATATACGGCAGCGTCGTCGGAAGTGTCGGCGCTGATGAGCACATTTTTATCGAAGATTGGCGGAAGGTCGCGAAGCACTTTTTCGAGATACTGCGGTCTGATTTTACAGGCACAGCCCAGTCCATGGGTAAAATGCGTAAGTTTAATCACCTCACCGGTTGTGGGAAGTTCTGCTTCATTTTCCTTTTCCGGCTGCAGCCGTTTAACAGCTTTGATAATTTCTGCGGCAGCTTTTTCGATATCGTTTTGTGAAGTAAATCTTCCTGTTGAGAAGCGAATGGTGCCCATGGCAAAACGCATGGGAATTTTCATTGCGCTAAGCACCGGCGAAAGGTCGATGTTGTCGGCGTGGCAGGCAGCTCCTGCCGATGCAGCCACTCCCGTAAGTTCCGCCAACAGCGTATTAGCTTCTACGCTCGGAAAGCTAAGGCTTAGCGTGTTGGGCAACCGATGCTCGCGATGACCGTTAAGCCTTACATCGGGCAGCTCCTGTTTTAGCAAATCATACAGCGTGTCGCGCAGCTCCTTTTGCCGCTGTTGGTTTTGCTGCATATCGCGCAAAGCAATTTCAGCGGCTTTGCCAAGCCCTACGATCTCCAGCACATTTTCGGTTCCGGCCCTGCGGTTTTGCTCATGGTCGGCGCCATGTATCAGCTTTTGAATCTGTACGTCCTGCCGCACATACAACACGCCGATGCCTTTGGGCGCATAGAGTTTATGACCGGCCACCGAAAATAAGTCAATGCCGAGCGCTTGTACGTCGGTAGGGATTTTGCCGGTTGACTGGGCGCCGTCGGAGTGCAGCAGCACACCATGCTTTTTGGCAATGATGCTAATCTCTTCGATGGGTTGGATGGTTCCCACCTCATTGTTGGCGTGCATCACGCTGATGAGGATGGTGGCGGGTGTGATGGCTTTTTCGATCTCCATCGGATCAACTCTTCCGTCGGCATCCACCGGAACAGTCGTTATTTTAAAACCTTCGGATTGCAAATGGCGGCAAACCTCGCTCACGGCCGGATGCTCGATGGCAGTGGTGATGATGTGGTTGCCTTTGTTGCGGTTTTGATAAGCAGCACCTTTTATAGCCCAGTTGTTGGCCTCGGTGCCGCCGCTGGTAAAAGTCACTTCAGACGTGTCGCAGTTGAGCAGTGCTGCCACCTGCCGTCGCGCTTCTTCGATGGCTTTGCGCGTTTGCACGCCATAGCTGTGCGAGCTCGACGGGTTGCCGAAGTATTGCTCCAGATACGGACGCATGGCAGCAGCCACTTCGCTGTCGATGGGAGTGGTGGCATTATAATCAAGATAAATGGGATGATCCATGGGAAGATATTTGTTTTAAAAAATTAAGAACTTTTGCCGCATTCTCTTTTGCATCAGCGGTATCGGTGGCTATTGTGTGTACCTTTTTTTCATCTCTTTTTTCGAGACCAAAGGAGTAAGTTTTATCATAATAATCCAGCGTAATGCGGATGGCCGTTTCAAAATCGCTTTCGCGGATGGCTGCTATGGCTTCCGCAGCATGTTGTCCGCCGAGGCGCCGTATGATGTGCTGCAAAGCATCGATAAGTTCCTCGGCAGGATAACTGGCGTAATCTTTTACCAGACGTTGGATGCGCAATGGTTGCGGCATGTCGAGACTGATCACCGAACTGTTGCGCATTTTTGTAAAAAAAGGATCGGGAATTATTACCTTACCAACACTGCGACTTTCGTCCTCGATCCAGATAGGTTTTTCAGGATTTAAAGTTTTGAAAGCTTCGAAAAGATCGTTTTCAAATTGTTCGGTGGTGGGTTGCGGCAGCTCACCTATTGCGCCAAAGGCCGAACCTTTGTGATGCGCCAGCCCTTCCAGGTCGAGTATCTGTTCACCTTGCTGGTGTAGCGTATGTAGAATTTCCGTTTTTCCGGTGCCTGTTTTTCCTGACAAAATAACAAAGTAAGCATCAGCATCGAGTGCCTGACGGATGTGGCGGCGATAGTTTTTGTAGCCTCCCTCAAGTAAATAAACTTCAAAACCGGTGGTTGAAAAAAGCCACGCCAGGCTCTCGCTGCGCATGCCGCCGCGCCAGCAGTGAATCCTGATTTCTTTTCCGGGAGCCACCCGCTGCGCGGCTTTTACAAAACTGCTCATTTTAGGACCCACAATGTCGAGTCCGCGCATGATGGCGGCTTCCCGTCCGGCTGATTTGTAGAGCTTGCCCACCGTGGCACGCTCAGCATCGTCGAACAACGCAATGTTGACCGCACCGGGAATGTGCCCCTGCGCAAACTCTGCAGGCGACCGCACATCGATAGCTGGAAGTTGGCTGTTGGCTAAAAATTCTTCGATATTTATTTTGTGAACCATGGCTTTTGCTGAAAAAGGACAAAATTACACTTTTTGAAAAAGAGCGGTTTAAGGCAAGAGATTCTCTGCTACGCAACCATTCATAAAATAAAGCTAATTATTTTAGAAATGTGGTTTCTAAAAATATCGAACCGCAGCATATCGAATAATGCCTGCCCTGCGGTGGTTGAGCCTGTCGAAGTCAGCTTGCCGAAGGGAATGTAGAAGTAAAAGAACGTGGAGAATCCTGGACTTGAATTTAAAAAGAGGAGGTGGGACCGGGAGCTCCTGACTTCGACAATGCGTCACCCTAAATTATTTTTCAGGATTTTTTGTTTCCACCTTACTGTCGCCTATATTTGACATCTGACCCAGGTTGAATCCCCAGTTCGGTATCTCCGGTAGCGATTAGACGCGAGTCACGAATATTAGATTTCGAGGATAAGAAAGCTCCGTAGGAGCGGTATTTTGGTAGATTGAAGCAACAAATTAAAATACAAAGGGGTTGTCTCATTAATCATTTTGACCCTTGTAGAATCGAATATTTGAGAGGTCGCTCGTATAGGTACCCGTATGTTTTAAGCATTTTTTGTTAAAATCCCGATTAATGAGACAGCCCCGATATTATAATAGAACTAAAGATATTTTCCATTCGATTGGATTTACAACCTTCTCTGAATGCAATATAATAATCCTTAAAGGTTACTTTGGTGTCGCCTCTACGAGGCTTTTGTTCTACGGCTATCCATTTTCTACCAAAATGTCGCCTCTACGAGGCTCTTATCCCAAACCCGGACTTCGGCAATGTGCAACACGAATAATTTTTCGTTACTGATTTTTGCCCCCCCAATGATTGATTCCTTTCTGCTTGCATCATCCAATTCGGTGAGGCGAGATTTATCAATCGTTGCGATTTAATCAAGTACAAAACCTGGGGTTTTTTACTGTCGAAGTCAGGAAAAAAACACGGAGAATCCTGGTCGTGCAAATAAAAAAAGGAAGGCAGGATCGGGAGCTTTTGCACCTGATCCCACCTCCCCCCTCACGCCTGCAAATCAGAAAATGACGACCTGCATTTAGCGGAGATGAATATCTTTATTTTTTCAGCCAAAGCTAAGATTACATCACAACTTTCGCGGTGTAATTATTAACCCGAACGATAAAGATGCCGCTTGGAAGTTCGATTTCTTCGATATTACCAGAAATTCTAACGGTTTTAATCAACGATCCGGCAGTAGAATAAATATTAGCAACTTCCCCCGGTTTTGCATTTTCGATAACCAATCTGTTCATCGAGCTGTAAATTTTACAGTCGGACTTGGTTAAGGATTTGTCATTAATACCTACCGTTGATTCTTCGATATGATTAAAATCCTGCCATCTGTTAGCCGACTTATAGGCATTAAGCGAACCCATTGGAACATACACAGTAGCTTTATTATTAAGCACTGTTTCAAAGCCATTATTATTTAAGGCCGGTGGCACAGGATTAAGGCTATAAATCTCTACGATATTGCCACATTCGCCAAAAGCATTAAACCCTATTTGTTGGAGACCTGATCCAAAAGTTACTTTTTTCATCTGGTGCTGATACAGTTCGCTAAACATCCAGAAAGCACTTTCCTCTATTGTTTGCACCGAATTAGGAATGGTGATTTCTTCGATGGAGTAGCAATTTTGAAATGAAGCGTCTCCAATAACCTTCAGTCCTTCGGGGAGGGTGACGTTTTTTAAATAATGGCAATCATAAAAAGTTGATCCGGTAAGCGTATTGAGATTGGTGCAATTGCTAAAATCGACAGTTACCAGAGTAGAGCCAGCGAAGCCATCGCCCCTAAAGCAGTCGTAACCCAGCGTCGTAAGTGTAGAAGGACCCGTGAGCTTTGTAATTCCGGCGTCATAAAAAGCGCTTGAAACGATCTTTGTAAGTCCTTCGGGTAAATTTACTTCTCCCATGTTTATGGCGCGCATAAAGGCACAATATCCAATTGTTTCCAGGCCGGTTCCCCATTGGATGTCGCTAAGACCATTGCCGCCTGAAAGTCCATAATCTGAAATGACTTTTAAACTATTGGGAATTGTGAGGTTGTGCAAATTGCGCGTGTTGCTGACGGCGGCATAACAGATTTTCTCGACGGTAGCGGGAATCACAAAAGCATTGTCCGGCTTGTTGCTTGGATAGGCAACCAGATTCTTCATGTCTTTGGTATAGATCACACCATCCACCGAGGCAAAGTGCTGGTTGTCGGCGGCTACTTCGTAAGCAACCATTTCACGGGTGTTAGAAAATGCCGAGTAATCCATCGAATTATAATTAGGCGTCGGGTCTTCGAAGAGCACCGAAGCGGCGGTTCCTATGGTCACGAATTTGACGTTGGAGTTGAAAAAACATTGCCATTCAAAGGTTTGAACCGAATTGGGTAAAACAATATTTTTGATACCAACATACGAGAATGCAAATTCTGGTAAAGTGCTATTGGGTAAATTAGTTTGTGAGATGTCGAGGTCTTCGAGTTTTCCTATGCCTCCCTGGCTTTCGAGGTAACCCAAATCCTGCAGGAAATTAATGTCGGCTCGGTTCAAAGTTCCGATAACTGTGAGCGAAGTTATCAGATAATAATTGGCAGATCCTCCCACTATTTGACTAACGGCATTCTCCAGTTGGCCGGGACCTGTAACGGTTACAGTGTAATGTTCAGCTTTAAGATCGAGCGTTAAATTTACAAACGCAAAGGCAAGGAAAATAAAAGCAACTCTTTTCCAATAATTTCTAAAAAATGGTTTCATGTTTTTAAAGTTTTTGATTTACAATATAATACAAAATTCTAATTTTTATCAATCAAATTTCATTTGACAAATTTACAAAACAAAAATTGAAGACTCAATAGCATTTTAGCTATCAATAGTATGTCACCGCCAAAACGGGCTATTACATTTACATATCAATAGCTTTTAGATAATTTTAAATCAATAACTTAAGTAATTACCCGGTTGCGGTCCGGTATTGATTCATTCGTGAGGCTCCGCAAGATGGGATTACCAAATCATTGTAGAAAAGGTTAGAAAAGTTTGCTTTTAATCAAAACAAACCAACGGATTCCACTGGTTCAATCTTGTAAAAACCAGATGACCGATAAAGAAGCGTTTTAGCTGAAATTCTCTAACTTTGTGAACTAATGAGAACGAGACGTTTTACAATACAGTTTGAGGTGAAAGGATTAATCGCATCTTTTGTTTTGCTGATCATTTTTGGCAATTTGTGCCAGGCTCAAAACCTGAATACCACAGACACCTTGGTTCTGATGGATTCTAATATTATTGAGAGCTTGATTAAGGAACAAAACAAAAGCAAACTGGAGTATAAATTAGTAGAAACTAAGGAATTACTCAATCAGGCAAAAATTAATAAAGATCAGAAGGAGATCGGGAATCTTATGCTCATGTTGGGAAGCTTGTACATGGAAACAGGAAAATTTGAAGCATCTCTACAAACACTTGACGAATTGGGCAGCATTACCACCGACGATACCGTGCGGCTCAAAATCTATTATAACAAAGCTTCTCTTTTCAGGCTGGCAATGCGCTACGACGACGCCATCGATGAACTTATGCAGCTCTTGAAATTAAACAAAAAGGTTGGCAATCAAACGGTGGAAGCTTACGCGCTGAATCAGATCGGTGTGATTTATGCCATGCAAAAATCGATGGATGTTGCCCGAAAATACATCAACGAATCTTTGGCGTTAGGTATCAAAAACAACGACTACGTTTGTATGGCAAACGCCTACAGCAATTTGGCGTCGTTTATCAGTGATGCCGACAGCAACATCAGCCAATACACCTGGTATGTGCACAAAGCTTTGCATTATTACGATAAGGTAGGCAACAAAAACTATCTCTTGTCTTTGTACAACGATATGGTGATGCGGTTTTGGAATGAAGAAATGCACGACTCGGTAAATGTGTATCTGAATAAAATAATTGAATTGATGCCGGAGGTTGATTTCCCGGAAGAAATTGCCCGCATCGGCGTCAATTTGTTTTTGATGGGAAAAATCCAGGATGAAGAAATTATCCTGAGAATGTTTGATCAACTGGAAAAAGACGGCTATCTCAAAAACAACATCGAAGTATTTATCTCCTATCATTATTTTAAATACAAGCTCGAAATGAGAGATAAAAATTTCGAGGAAGCGCTTGCATCTTACGAAAAATATAAAAGCGCTACCGATAGCCTTTACATGCGGATAAACACCGAAAAGGTCAACATTATCGAAAGAAACTTCGCATTGGAAAAAGAGCAGGAGGCGATGAAGTTGAAGACCCAACAAAGATTATTGGCAAGCATCATCATTCTTTTGTTGTTTTTGCTGGTCATTGTTCTTCTCATTCTTATTGTAGTAAACCACCGGTCCAGGATCAGAAAAGCTTCTCAGGAACAACAAACGCTTCAAACCAAACTTGAAGGAAAAAACAAGGAGATGGTAGCTTACCTGATGCAGTTGATCAAGATAAAAGAAACCAACAACAAGATTATCAGCTATCTGAAGAGTAACAGCAAGAATCTGAAAAAAGAAGAAAGCCTGACGGTGAACAGCATGATTGCTGATTTAAGAGACAATGCCAACAACGACTTCTGGACAGATTTTAATTTACGTTTTAAAGATGTAAACCGTGAATTTTACCAAAAGCTCAACGATCAATATCCTACCCTGACCTTAAATGAACACAGGCTGTGTGCCTTTCTTTACCTCGACATGACCACCAAAGAAATTGCAAATATCACCGGCCAAAGCATCGATTCGATAAATCTGGCTCGAACGCGCCTGCGCCGCAAGCTGGGGCTTACCTCCACCCCAACGCCGATCAACAGCTTCCTGCAGAATTTGTAGTTGATGACTTTAGAAAAAACACAAGATTTCATTACTTTAAACATCACTTAATCATGGCAAATACCTATACGCAGATTCACATCCAATCTGTTTTTACGGTTCAAAACAGGCACTGTGTTGTTCGTAATTCATGGAAAGAGGAGTTGTACAAATATGTGAATGGAATAATTTCAAATCATGGGCACAAAGTCTTAGCAATAAATGGAATGCCTGACCATGTTCATGTGTTTTTCGGAATGCGTCCAGCTCAGTCGCTTTCAGATTTAATGCAGGATATTAAAGGTGATTCTTCGACGTGGATCAATAAAAAGGGATTTGTAAAAGGGCGATTTTCATGGCAAGAAGGGTATGGCGCTTTTTCATATAGCAAGTCCCAGGTAAATGCTGTGATCGATTACATTAATAATCAAGAGAAACACCATCGGACAAAAACCTTTTTGGAAGAGTATCACGATTTCTTAAAGCATTTTGAAATAGATTTTGACGAACGATACATTTTCAAGCCCATTGATTACGACAATGAGTAATCTGATTCATATCAGAAGACTTCAAATCCCGTCAAATGCAGAAGAATATTGAAGCAATAATTTGTGCCGCTAGGCACATAATATGGGTAGAAACTTTGCTATTACCTAACATCCCGTCCCGTACGGGACGGAATACTTGGTTGCCGTATTCTTTCTACCCATATTGCATCCCTAACGGGATGTTTAAGGGTCTTTCTAAATATGTTTCCAAAATCTATGATTATTTTATCTCTTCCTCTCCCACACCGTAAATTCCGTGAGTATGTGCTGAAATTTGTTGAGCGTTTCCCGTATCACAAAGGGAACTTTAAAGGGTTCATTTATTAATGTAAAATGTGCATCGAGGTTTGCATGCAGTCCGTCGAGCGAAGTCACAGGCTCGCCATCTTTTTTGAAGCCTCCGAGCCATTTCTGTCGGGGCGTGTATTCTTCGAGCCAGGTATAGGGTGAAGCAAGGATAAGTAGCCCACCAGCATTAATACGTTCGTGAATGCTGTCGAGAAATTTGCCGGGATCGTAAAGCCGGTCGATCAGATTGCCGGCAAAAATCAAGTCGTAACCCGTGTATTTTGGACTTAGATTTATGGCGTCGCCCTGATAAAACTCCACCTTATCGCGCAAATCATCAAAGCCCGATTCTTCCAGTGTAACTTCATGAAACGACACCAGCTCGCCTTCTTCGGGCAGCACATAACGGATGCGGCCATTGCTGAGCATGTCGTCGGCAATTTTGATAAATCTTGCTGAGAAGTCAAGGCCCGTGACACGATCGAAATGGCGTGCCAGCTCAAAGGTGGTACGGCCAACGGCGCAACCCAGGTCGAGTGCTTTATTGTGTGGCTTGTCGCCCATATATTTCACACATATTTCGGCGCTGCGGGCAGCAAAGTTGGGCACATCAAAATAGCTTTTGCCATACATCTTTTCGCAATATTGCGACACTAGCGCATCGGTTTCGTAAGTGGTTTGCTGAATCTTCACCGGCGCATCGCTGCGGATGTAGCGGAAGCCGGCATGTTGGAAAAAGTGGCGCCGGAAAGCATATCGTGAATCGCGGGTAGCTTCGTTGCCGGTCGAAATCCACGAACCACCTTTTATCAGATTATGGCGCATGTCGAAGGTAGGTGTCGAAAAGTCGTCGTAAAAAGGATGCACCTCAAAGCCTGGGAAGCCGTTGATGGGCGTTTCGGTCCACTGCCACACGTTGCCGATAATGTCATAAAATTCGCCAAAGCGAAATTTATCCACCGGCACCGACGATGCAAAATGTTCCAGGTTAATGTTGCCGGGAGCCTTTTCCCAGAAGGGTTGATCGGGAATCTGCTGTGTATTGCGCAGGCGGTACCACTCTTCTTCGGTGGGCAGGCGGTAGGTTTCGCCGGTGCGTTCGCTCTTCCAATTTGTAAAGGCTTTGGCTTCCAGATAATTTACCTCCACAGGCCAGTTCCATGGCATTTCGATGATTTGCGTCATGGTGCGCAATTTCCACATACCACCATCACCTTTTATCCAAAATACAGGATGTTCGGATTTGCGGTAGTTGCGCCAGTGCCAGCCTTCTTCCGTCCAGTATTTTTCGGTGGCATAACCATCATCTTTTACAAACTCTAGAAACTCCTGATTAGAAACCAGAAATTTGGCCGCATCAAAACTTTCTACTTCTTGCACGTGCAGCCCGTATTCGTTGTCCCATCCATAAAGTGGATGATCGCGTTTTTTGCCCAGCATCACTTCGCCGCCCTTTACGGGAATGAGTTCGTTGGTGGGCGCTATGCCACTTTCCGTACAAATTTCCCACAACGGCTGCGGCTTCACCTGATCGATTGGCAACTGCCGGATAAGCACCGAGGAAGTCTCCAGATGGATGCGTTCGTGCTCGATGCCCATCATAATAGTCCACCAGGGATGCGTCCATGTGATGGGCATCTCCAGCGGAAGCGTCTTGATAAGTTCTTCAACTACCTGCCGCACTTCCTTGCGATAGCGGCGTACGTCAGCTACCGATGGCCATTCGTAATGTGTTTCGTTCAGGTCGTCCCACGACATTTCATCTACGCCTATGGCAAAAATGGATTCAAAACGGGGATTCACGCGCTTATCGATAAGGCGGGCAAGGATTAGTTTATTAATAAAAAATGATGCTGTATGTCCCAGGTAAAAGATCAGTGGATGACGCAGCGGGTCGGCGCGCATATAAAAAGTCGCGTCGCTCCGCAGCGTCTCATAAAGCTGCTCGTGGAGCTGATAAGTTTTTTGGAAATATTCCAGAATCTCTTTTCTTTTTTCTTCTGCTTCGCCCTGATTCAGAACGATGGTGCGTGTGACAACATCCGCCAGTTGATTTTTCATATTCAAAAGCTTTATAAATATTCACAGGTAACAATGCAACAAAGGCTTTGTTTATCGGCCTAATCAAATGGAAGAAGCATGGCGCTTGGCGCAATGAGCATGGCGCCGGGTATGTGTTTTTGAATATCGAATAATGCCTGCCCTGAGCCCGTTGAAGGGAAAGGAAGAAAGCTGGCGCTTGCCAACCTTCAGAACTGGAGCTTCGTCTGCGCGAGGCTGTTACATTTTATCAGTTTTGCCAATGGCATGATTGGTTACTTTTGCAAAAAACTTTATAATGATCACATTAGACAACACCGAAATTGCTTTTAAAAGCAAAACCAACAACGACCTGCGACGCTCGTACTTATTATTTAAAACATTATCACACAACAGCCTCGTGCGCATTGGCGGCTCGCTTACGCAAACGGCCATCCGGATGCACATCCCCATCAACTGGATTGTGAAACCAACCATCTACAAGCAGTTTGTGGGCGGCGAAACCATTGCCAAATGCGCCGACTCAGTGCACGAATTGGCAAAATACAACGTAAAAGCCATCCTTGACTTTTCTGTAGAAGGCCGCGAAGCTCCCGAAGACATTCAGGCAGCGCTCGACGAAACGCTTCACTCGATAGCCAACGCCGGCAAAGAGCCAAACATTCCGTTTGCCGTTTTTAAGCCCACCGCTTTTACCACTTCCAATGTGCTTACAAAAGTGAGCGCCGGACAAAAGCTTACACCCGAAGAAACCATCGAAGCCGACAATTTCCGCCAGCGTATCGACCGGCTTTGTAAAGCTGCCCACGATCAGAATATTCCCATTCTCATCGATGCCGAAGACTCGTGGTATCAGAATTTTATTGATGAAGTGGTGGAAAAGATGATGGAAAAATATAATGGCAAACGCGCCATCGTGTTCAACACTTTCCAGATGTATCGGCACGATCGGTTGGAGTTTTTAAAAAAATCATGGCAAAAAGCTGTGGATGGAAACTACTTTCTGGGTGCTAAATTTGTGCGTGGTGCCTACATGGAAAAAGAGCGCGAACGTGCTTTGGAGATGAATTACCTTTCGCCCATCCAACCCGACAAAGAAAGCACCGACCGCGACTACAACCTGGCGCTGAAGTTTTGTATGGAGCACATCGACAGGATCACCATCTTCAACGGAACCCACAACGAACAGAGCGCGAATTATCTTGCCGAGCTGATGACGGAAAAAGGTTTGAAAAAAGATGACCCGCGGGTTTGGTTTTCGCAGCTTTACGGCATGAGCGACCACATCAGTTTTAATCTGGCACATGCCGGATACAATGTTGCTAAATATCTGCCTTATGGCCCCGTGAAGCATGTGGTTCCTTACCTGGTACGGCGCGCCGAAGAGAATACTTCCGTAAAAGGACAGACCGGTCGTGAGCTAAGTTTGATTTCACGCGAGATGAGCCGAAGGAAGAAAGGATGATAGGGGCAGGGTGAATGGTTAATCGTTATCCGTTGATGGTTATTGTAAATTAGTATTCATCTTTTTCGTTTATTCATTTCCACAGTGTAAATTGTAATATCGGCAAATCTGATCATCCCATTTTAACTCCTTGTCTTTTTCCTTTAATTTTTGAACGAGTTCTGGGCAATCAGATAGAAAACGCATAATTTTCTTCTTAATGCCGAATTGGTCTAAAAACAACATTTCGTTATCGGGCTTTATCATTATGTTTTTTACATCTGCTTGTATGGAAGGCAGCATTAACCTAATACCATAATAAGTAACAAGTTTCAGTGGACCGTCCACTTTTAGTTCTGCAAAAAACCGAAGTCCGCTAAGGTTTGGTGGGCTTGGCAATTTGGGTGTATTCAATATCGAGATAAAATGGTATGGCTTCTCGTTTAGGTAAAAGTAAACCTCCCTTGCATGTTTTGGAGATAATTTACAAACTTTATGCAGCGAATCGTAATATTTCATTTGCCAGGTAAGATCATAAAACACGATTTTAGACATTACCTTGAAATCAACGTAAACTGTATCATTGTCAAAACTTACAAAATACTCTTCTTTTTGACCAAAAGTGGTGTTGGTCATTAGGATTACAAGGGAAATGTAAGCAACAAATTTCTTCATGCTTTTTTTTAACAAAGATAGAAAAGTTCTTATTAGGTTCCTAAAGGCATTTCTTTATCTCTCATATTCCAAAATTATGATTCTCACCATTGGTTCATTCATCTTCATCCAATCTTACTGGTATTCTTTATCTACTTTTGTGGCCAATTATAGATGTTTAAAAAAAGAAAGATCATGGATTATAACTTTCAGGAAATAGAGAAGAAGTGGCAGAAATACTGGAGTGAAAACAAAATTTACAAAGCTTCCAACGAGAGCAGCAAGCCCAAGTTTTACATTCTCGATATGTTTCCATACCCGTCGGGTGCCGGTTTGCACGTGGGGCATCCACTCGGATATATTGCCAGCGACATCTACGCCCGCTACAAGATGGCCGGCGGCTTTAATGTGCTGCATCCGATGGGATACGATGCCTACGGCCTGCCTGCCGAGCAATACGCCATCCAAACAGGAACGCATCCGGAAGTTACCACCCTGAAAAATATAGAACGCTACCGTGAACAGCTCGACAAGATTGGCTTTGCCTACGACTGGGATCGCGAAGTGAAGACCTGCGACCCTAAATATTACAAATGGACGCAGTGGACTTTTATCAAGCTTTTCCATCATTATTATGATAATGGTGCCGGCAAAGCGCAGCCGATCGATCATCTTGTAGCGCATTTCCATAAGCATGGTTCGGTAGGAATTGATACGCGCTATGATGCACACGAATCTTTCAGCGCCGGGCAATGGCAGGCCATGGACGAGCGGCAACAGCAGGAGATGCTGATGCACTATCGTCTGGCTTTCCTTTCGGATACGATGGTAAACTGGTGCCCGGAGCTGGGAACGGTGCTTGCCAACGATGAGGTGAGCGATGGTTTTTCGGTGCGTGGCGGACATCCGGTAGAGCGCCGGCTGATGCGCCAGTGGTCGCTGCGTATTACAGCTTATGCCGACAGGTTGCTGGAAGGTTTGGAACGAATAGATTGGTCTGAATCGATAAAAAAGCAACAGCGCGAATGGATTGGCCGCAGCCAGGGAGCTTCTGTACTTTTTGAAGTAGAGGACCATCCCGAAAAGATTGAGGTTTTCACCACCCGTCCCGACACGCTTTATGGCGCCACTTTTATGGTGCTGGCGCCCGAGCATCCCTTAGTGCTCAATATCACCAAGCCACAACACCGCGGCCCTGTGCGTGAATATATCGAATCAACAAAAAAGCGCTCGGAACGCGACCGCATGACGGAGGTAAAAAAGATTACCGGAGCTTTTACCGGAGCTTATGCCATCAATCCGCTCAATGGCGACCGAATGAAGATTTACATAGCCGACTATGTGCTGGCAGGTTACGGAACAGGAGCCATCATGGCGGTGCCTGCCCACGACAGCCGCGACTTTGCCTTTGCCAAACATTTCTTGTTGCCCATTATTCAGGTGGTAAAACAACCCGACGAAATACTCACTAACCCACAGGAATGGGACGATTCTTACGATGCCAAAGAAGGTATCATGATCAACTCGGGAATAATTACCGGGCTGCAAGTTGGCGAAGCCATTAATAAAATCATCGATTATCTCGAAGAAAATAAGATCGGAACGCGCCGCATCAATTACCGTTTGCGCGATGCTATCTTCAGCCGCCAACGATACTGGGGCGAGCCTTTCCCGATTTATTACAAAAATGGAATTCCCTACACTTTATCAGAAGATGAGCTGCCGCTGAAGTTGCCCTCTGTCGATAAGTTTCTACCTACCGAAAGCGGTGAGCCACCTCTGGCACGTGCCGAAAACTGGAAAACAAAGGATGGGTATCCGCTCGAAACCAACACCATGCCCGGCTTTGCCGGAAGCAGTGGCTACTATCTCCGCTACATGGATCCGCGCAACGACGAGGAGTATTTTTCTAAAGAAGCCAACGCCTACTGGCGCAACGTGGATATTTATTTTGGTGGCGACGAGCACGCCACCGGCCACCTTATCTATTCCCGTTTTTGGAATAAATTCCTCTACGATCTGGGTATGACCGTGGAGGATGAACCATTCCAAAAAATGATCAACCAGGGAAAGATTCAGGGACGCACCAGCTTTGTTTATCGCATTGTTGGAAAAAACACCTTTGTTTCGCTGGGGATAAAAGATCAGTATGATGTAACTCCGCTGCGCGTGGATATCAACTTAGTGCATACCATCGCCCCTGACACTTATGAACTCGAAATAGAAAGTTTTAAAAAATGGCGTTCCGAAAATGCCAGTGCTGAATTTATCCTTGAAGACGGAAAATACCTTTGCGGATCGGAAGTAGAGAAGATGTCGAAATCTTATCACAACTGCCAGAATCCTGATGATCTTATCGAGAAATATGGCGCCGACACTTTTAGGCTTTACGAGATGTTTCTTGGGCCGCTCGAATGCGACAAACCCTGGGATGTGCAAGGGATTGAAGGGGTTTTTAGGTTTATCCGCAAGCTGTGGCGTTTGTTCCACGATGAGAAAAATAATTTTAGCGTAAGCGAAGAAAAACCTGAAGCCGCTGAGCTTAAAAGTATCCACACAGCCATAAAACGCCTGCACGACGACATCTTGAGATTTTCGTTCAACACCGGCGTGAGCGCTTTTATGATTTGCGTAAATGAACTCACGGAGCTAAAATGCAACAAACGCATTGTGCTCGAAGATCTGGTGAAACTCGTTGCACCCTATGCGCCGCATATTGCCGAAGAGCTGTGGAATCAGCTTGGACATACTGCCAGCGTAGTTCACGCGCCATTTCCCCAATTCGACGAGGCGATGCTTCACGAAGATACTTTCGAATATCCTGTGAGCATCAATGGTAAGCTGCGTTTCAAACTGCGTCTGCCGGTTGACATTTCCAAAGATGAAGCTGGTGAGCTTGCGCTGAAGGATGAAGTTGCCAAAAAGTGGGTGGAAGGTAAGCAGGTGCGCAAGATCATTGTGGTGCCGCGCAAGATCATCAATATTGTGGTGAGCCCCTGAGTTGCAATTTTCGCAAACGAATTAAGTTAATAAAGGGCATAATTTCTGCTGAGATATCAATTATGAAAAATATTGGAAAAATTGCCCTTATCCTCTTCTCAATTTTGAGTGTCGCGGTAGCTTCGGCTCAGGGATACCCATACCGCGAAATCGAAAATAACGCCTGGCAATCGGGGGAGAAATTAAAATACAAAGTCTACTACGAATCGTTGCTTACCGGAAAGGTAAATGCCGGCACCGCTACCCTGGAGGTAAAAAACAGCAACCGTAGTTTCTATGGCCGCGATGTATACCATATTGTTGGCCTTGGAAAATCCAACCGTGCTTTCGACTTTTTTTTTAAGGTTCGTGACCGGTTTGAATCTTATGTGGACAAGCAGGGGATTTTCCCGCATCTCTTTATCCGTCGCACACTCGAAGGCAACTATAGGAAAGAAGATGATGTGATTTTTGATCACAAAAACCTGAAAGCTACCAGCCGCGATACCACCAAGAAAATCAGCCGTTACATTCAGGACATCGTTTCGGCATCATATTATGCACGCACCCTTAGTGCCGATACTTTAAAGGAAGGCGACAACATCTCTGTTAATTTTTTCCTCGACGACTCGGCGTACGTATCCGTCATTCAGTTTCAGGGACGCCAGATTGTGGAGACGGAGCTGGGAAAGTTTCGATGCCTTGCCTTTAAGCCTATGGTGGTCACCGGCGAGGTATTCGGCAATCCATACCCGATGACCCTTTGGATTACCGACGACGAAAACAAACTCCCCGTACTCATCAAATCAGCGGTAATTGTGGGTAGTGTGAAAATAGAATTGATAAAATATTCCAACCTGCGAAATCCTATCGAAGCGAAGCTGGATTGACAACGCATGGCGCGGGGCGCAGGGCGCAAAGAGCAGGAGGAGGATAATCCAACGTGCGTCCGAAGGTAACGATTGACGAATTGGATTGATTTGTCAGAATGTGATTCTACACCCTTCTTTTTGTATTTTTGCCTAAAATATTTCTAATTATGATAAAGCTAAGCGTCAACATCAACAAAATCGCTACTTTGCGCAATGCCCGTGGTGGCAACATTCCCGATGTCATCAAAGCGGCCATCGACTGTGAACGATTTGGCGCGCAGGGCATCACGGTGCACCCACGCCCCGACGAGCGGCACATCCGTTACCAGGATGTCCGCGATCTGAAGCCGTTGCTCACCACCGAGTTCAATATCGAAGGCTATCCATCACGGGTCTTTATCGATCTTGTGCTGGAAGCTGCTCCGGCGCAGGTAACGCTGGTGCCCGATCCGCCGGATGCCATTACCAGCAACGCCGGCTGGGACACCATTAAAAACCAAAGCTTTCTTACGGAGGTTGTTGCCGAATTTAAACGCAACGGGATTCGCACTTCGTTATTTGTCGAAACGGATCCAAGCATAATCGAAAATGCGAAGAAAACCGGTGCCGATCGTGTGGAGTTATACACCGAGCAATATGCCACCGACTTTCCCAAAAACGCCGAAGCTGCCGTGCGACCTTTTGTTGAAGCGGCAAGGGTAGCTGCTGCAAATAGCCTGGGATTGAATGCCGGCCACGATCTGAGCCTCGACAATCTGCGTTACTTTGCCCACAGCGTGCCCGGCCTGCTCGAAGTTTCCATTGGCCATGCCCTTATTTCCGATGCGCTTTATCTGGGATTGGAAAACACCATCCAGCTTTATCTGCGGCAGTTGCGGTAGAAGCAGGCAATTTGGTTATGAATCTTTTATGATGATTTTTTAAGAACTATACTGTTGAAAAAACCGTTAATCCTAAACAGTTAATTAAAGGAGATTGATATGAAAACGTTAACACTACAAATACCAGAAACAGTTGATGAGAATAAATTCAAGATGCACCTTGCTGCTTTTCTTTTTGAAAAAGGTATTTTATCATCAGGGCAGGCCGCTAAAGTTGCTGGCATTTCAAAAAGAGAATTTATCGAAACAATTGGTCAATACGGCGTATCAGTATTTGGAGAAACCATTGAGGATTTAGAAAAGATTGTTGATGAGTAGAATTATTATTTCAGATACAAGCTGTTTAATTGCATTGGCAAAGATTGGTGAACTTGATCTTTTAAAGGATTTATTTCATGAGATTATTATTACAAAAAGTGTTGACGAGGAATATGGAGAGCCGCTGCCTGATTGGATTTTAATAACTGATGTTAAGAATAGAAGTAAACAAATTGAGTTGGAGAAACGCCTTGATCGTGGAGAAGCCAGTTCTATTGCTTTAGCTCTTGAGATAGAAAATTCAACCTTGATAATTGACGAAATAAAAGGTAGAAAGATTGCAGAAGCATTACAGATTGACATAATTGGAACCATTGGTATCATACTGCTTGCAAATAAGCGAGGCTTGATATCAAATCCATTAGACTTGATTCATTTGCTGGTTAAAAATGGATTTAGAGTGTCGGATAAATTACTTAAAATGATACTCGAAAGATATGGTTCACGTTAACAGCTCTCAACAGTCAACGAAATTCAGTGAAATGAAAAGCTTGTTTTCTGAAGGCTTTATTAATTTTGTAATGAGATTAATCTATGGAACAAATGAGGAATTCTGTTATGATCGAAACTTAGACGTGTAAGCGGAAGTTTTTTACCGGCTAAAACAGAAATAAACGGAATACTCACTATACACAAACGTTATGCCTCACCTTAAGAAACCAAAAAATAAATAGAGATGCAAGTAGATAAAATAGCATTCGAATATGCAATCAGTAAAATTGATGACGGGAATATCTTTGAGATTTTCGGTAATGATTTTCTATCGGCAGTATTAGGTTATTCATTTATACCTGTTGGTAGGGCTAAGGATAAAGGCGTTGACGGATTTCAGCACATATTTTCAAGGGGTGATAGCCAAAAACACATATTTCAATTATCAACCGAATTGGATCACACAAGTAAAATTTACAACACAATCAAAAAGCTTCAAAAAAATGAAATTGAGTTTGATAGAATTGTTTATGTAACTAACAGAAAAATAAACAACGCTGAGAGTTTAATAGATGAAATCTTTGACAAGATAAAAATCCCACTAACTATTTATGACATTCGTTGGTTTTCTGCTCACAGCAACCAAAGTGAACAAACTATCAAGGCCTATCAAATTTTTGTTGACACTTATCTTCATGAGTACTTCAAACCCGGAAAACACCAAACAGTTGCTGATTTAGATTCTGATTCTCGTTTGTTTGTTTTTTTAGGTCAACAATTTGATAGCAATAGAGATGATTTAAAACTAGATGACTTACTCGCTGAAACTTTAATATTATACGCTTTAGAAGGGACAGACCCCGACAAGCATAACTTAAAATCAGAAGTGCAGATTAAGGAATCAATTAAGAAATATTTAAAGTTTGACCCACAACTCATAGACAGTAAAATCTCAGAAAGACTGATTGCTTTAACTGTAAAACCAAGAAAAATAAAATTCCATACTAAAGAAAAGGGTTATTGTTTGCCATATGAAACAAGATTAGAAATAGGTGAAAGAAATCTAAAAGATGAAGTCTTATTCAACGTCTTTTACACTCAGACGCAAGAGACGATTAAAAAATATTTTTCAGATGTTGAAGTTCAAGTCAAAGACGTAGAAGCCCTTATTACCAAGGTTTTTAATAAGATATTTCTAAGACAGGGTCTTGAATTTTCAAACTTTGTTCTGAAGGGTGATAGCCATTCAGTAATTGAACAGAATTTAAATGATGTTATTGGACTAGCAGTAGATGAAAGCAGCGTTATTCTTTCTAATAAAGAAAAAGTTAAAACCGCACTTCACCTTGCTATAAGAGACATTGTATATAACGGCACATCCGAACAGAGAAGATTCTTGAAGAGCCTATCTAATACTTATTTGATGATGTTCCTACTTCAATGGGAACCAAAACTTTCAACATATTTTCAAACGCTTGCATCTCATTTAAAAGTATTCGTTGATAACTCTATTATTATCCCAGCTCTTTCAGAATACTACCTAGATGAAGGTAACAGGAGACATTGGAATCTACTAATGGGGGCAAAAAAAGCCGGTATTTCAATGTTTATAAATGAAACATTATTGAGTGAACTAGTTTCCCATTTAAGAATGGTAAGTAGCATTTATTATAATATGTTTTACCGTATGGAAGACTTCTACCTTAATGACGAGTTTGAACTGCTTTTTATTAACGAAATTTTAATCAGGGCTTATTTCTATGCGAAGAAAAAAGGGCAGATAAAAGATTTTGATAAATTCATTGACACTTTTGTGGATTCGCAACTCAAAACTGCTAAGGATGAATTAATCGTTTATTTAAAAGAGATTTTTGGAATAACTTTTATTTCAAATGAAATGTGGGACATAAAAGTAAATGAAGACGAAAAAGCCAAGTTGACTGAAGAGTTGAGTTATAAGAAAGACTATGATATTAAAGCCGAAAATGATGCAGAAATGATTTTGGCAATATATTACTTGCGCAATCGAAATGGCGAATCTTGTGATAGTGGAATCTTTGGTTATAAAACTTGGTGGCTTTCCAAAGATACATCAACATACAAAGCTGTTATTAAATGTTTTGGTCCAGACAAATATCCTGTTAGTTGTTACATAAGACCCGATTTCATTTACAACTATATAGCCTTAAAACCTACAACAGAAGAAGTCAATAATGCATACAATGAAATTTTCCCTACAATGTTGGGCGTAAATCTTAGCTATCATATGCCTAAAGAAGTTTCACAGGCAGTTCAAGAAAAAATCAAAGAATATCATTCTAAACCAGCTGTAAGAGTAAAACAAACCTTGAAAACTCTTTCTGACCGATTGAAATCCGATCCGACTTTAAAAAACAGAAATTCAGTAGAACACTTTTTGGATACAGAATTAAGCAAACTACAAGACGGAGAATAGAAAGGCTAGGCATAGCTACCAACTGTTACCACACTTTCAGAAAAACACATTTGTTCTAAAATACTCCTTCTGTCAATTTGGATGTCCTTTGAAACTCACTCCATCAGTAGCGTATCTTCTTCTTTATTAATCACTTCTCCAATCATGGCAGCATGAGGATAACCTTCCTGATGTAATGCTTCTGGCGCAACATCCACCTTTTCCGGTGCCACGCACATCAACAGGCCGCCGGAAGTTTGTGCATCGAAAAACAACATTTCGTGGTTGTAATCGATGGAAGCATTGAAGTGGCAATGGCTGCCGGCAAATTCCTTGTTGCGGAAAGCGGCGCCGGGAATTACACCCATTTCTATCAAATTCAGCACTTCACCGAATACGGGTAATTTGTTGGTGTCGAAACGCATCGAAACTTTGGATGTCGCAGCAGGATTATTGATTATTGTTCGCTCATCTCACATTTTGATTATTCTTCCAATGGCAACGGTTTCTCCGCTGTTAATTTTTAAAAGATAAATACCTTTTTTCAATGAACCCATTTCTATGCAGTGATGGTTTTCAAAAGGAGAATGCAGGATCGAGCGATATACCACCTCACCGGTAAGGTTTATGAGTTCCACGGTTTGCAAGCCGGATTTACTTTCGATGTACAATTTATCACGCACTGGATTGGGAAATGCTTTAACATCCAAATTTTCTAGCTCAAATACGCTACTCACCACCGTAACCTGAACAGAGTCGCTGTGCGAACAAACACCATGATTCACCTGCACCCAGATGTTCCATTCGCCAGGTCCCAATTCCCCACCGATAATCCGGATCGCATTGGATGTGTCGCCGGTTGACCAGAGGTAGTGTTCATAAATATCCGGCAGCGTCAGGGTAAGCGTATCGTGAAGTGCAATGGCCGTGTCGGCTCCCAGGTCGATTGTAAATCCCGGCTGGATGTCGATGGTTATGGTATCGTATTGCCAGCATCCGTAATCGTCAGCAGCCGAAAGTGTATAGGTGCCAGGCTCCGTAACGCTATACCAGCTTTTATCGGATAGCTCGTTATTCCAATAGTAATATGCATATCCTTCCGGCCCATTCAAAATTGTGCTGTCGCAAACGGTTTCATCCGGGCCAAAGCTAAACTGCGCGGGTGGATGCCGTTGCATTTTCAGCAGCAAGCCGTCCGCTATCCATCCCATATAGGAATGAAGGGTGTCGTTTTCAAGTTTTAATGTACCCTCGAAATTTGCCGAAAACAGGATTTGTTTACAATTATCCAACATGAAATTTTCAGGCTGCAGAGACCTTGAACTATAGGGAATATAAAAATTGCTAATCTCTCCTTGAGGCGAAATCTGTCCAAACGCTGTGCGGGGATAAGCATACACCATGGTAGTATCGAAAATTGTGACAGTACCTTGCATCCCACATGCGAAGTACAAGGTATCCTCGTAAGCGTCCAGAGAGAAATACACATATCCATAAAAAGGAATGTACCACAACGACTCCCAATTTTCGTTAAACATAGTCAGGATAGTCTGTGGGTTATTTTCGTCATAGAAAAGCGTATCATTACCAATAATCATGGTATCTCTCACAGCTGCTGAGAAATAGAATTGACCCTTTTCATCGATAACTAAATCTCTCATTATCATTTTCCATTCGAATATTTTCCCTGTATGCGTGTAACCGGCTGAATCGAATGTAAGTACGAATGAACGGTCTTTAACAAATCCTTGTCCGGGATCGGGATGCATAATGGTGTCATTTGAAATAATGAGATTTGTTCTGGTTCTTCCATACACTACAAACCTGTCGCCATCTACCGAAATAAAATTTCTCTTATCCACATTAAGGTATCTATCGCTATCCATTGCTACCGAATCATTCTTTTGATTATTTGTGTAAGAATCGCCGTAAAATGATTCCCTCCAAATGAGGTCTCCCGTGGTTTTGTCCATTTTGAGAATGGACGATAAAACCGTATTGGAAGAGATTACCGAATCCTGTCCAAAATATCGCACGGTATCGGTTTCGTAAGCCCACGATGTATGGGTGGTGTTTAGATAAAGATATCCGTCGTTGCCTACATACATTCCGGCGCACAAGTCATCGGTATTACCGGAAATGAGTTTGATGTATTCAATATTTAAATCAGAAGAAAGTTTGATTATTGCGAGATCCCGCCTGTGAAATACGAGCGGCCCGGTTTCTTCATCCCGAATTACACTATCCTGAATGCTCATCCAGTTAGCGAATGGACAGGCGAGATAGATATTATTGTCGCGATCGGTTGTCATTGCCGGATCAATCCAATAGAAACTGGCCGAATCTGTAAACAGGTCAAGCGCAAACAAACAATTCCCATCGGGGTCGAATTTGGCAATGGCTGCATTGTGCGCAATATTTCCGGCGGAAGGGTGCGCAAATAAGGTGTCGGGCAAGAAAATGGAATCCTGATAATTGACATTTACAAAAACATTATTGTAAAAATCGGTGTGAAGAATTTCTGTCTCACTGCGATCCCCTTTTTGAGTAAAGGACACATTCCACAGAGGCTCGAAACTTTGGGCACAGAGGTTAACCTGGAAGCTAATCGTTAAAAGAAGCAAAGGTAAGATAAAATACTTTTTCATGATTTTGAAATTTTTGGGTTGACTATTCAAAATATTAATAATTAACTCATCCACAAAATACCCGGAAAACACTTCACCCGACTTGTCCAATAAATCATAAGCTACTGAAAACATGCTGCTCATGATTTTCTGTTTTTTATTTGGACACTACCAATACTTTCATTTCGCCACGGGAACTATAATACATCATAAACTATTTTAGGTGTTGTTCTGCGTATTGTAAAAAATAACAACGAGGCCATCATGTAATAAATTGTTTGTAATTTCACCTCTCGTTTTTTAATCATTCATTAACACCAATGCTATATGAAAAAGTATTTATCCATTTTCGTTCTTTTCCTTTTTGCAGCCCCGCTCCTCTGGGCTCAATATTCTTCTAATCCCGCTGAAAACCTTCGCTTGAGCACTACTGCCGGCGAGCAGGCATTGCCCAAGGCGGCTGTGTGCCCCGACGGCAGCATGTATGTTTCCTGGTTTTCGTCGGAAGACGGTAATTACAACGTGCGCTTACAACTACTTGATGCCAACGGAAATCAATTGTGGGCCTCGGGCGGATTGCTCGTTAGCGACCAGCCACAGATGACGTGGCTCACCGACTATTCGCTTACTGCCGATCAGGCGGGCTATGCCGTGGTAGTATTTCAGGATGTTCGTAATACCAACAACAACGTGGTGGCTTACCGTGTGTCGCCGGCGGGCGAAATGATGTGGGGCGACGACGGCCTGATGCTTTCTGACAGCGATGCATTCGACGTAAACCCGCAAGTGTGCGCCACCGAAGCCGGTAATATTGTATTTGCCTGGCCAAGTCAGGGCGCCACCAATGTGGTGATGATGCAAAAAGTTTCGCCAGCGGGCGATTTGCTCTGGGGCGATGGCATCACGCTGACAGCCACCGGAATTTCCTATACTTTTCCGTTTTTGCATCCTGCCGATGGCGACCATGTATTCCTGATCTGGCACAAAGAAACAGGTCCCTTCTGGGCGGCCAACCGTGGACTCTATGCACAAAAGCTCAACACCGACGGCTCTTTTATGTGGCCCGATGATGTGGAAGTTTTCCCACCGATAGGATCCGGCGCCGTAATCACACTCGATTTTTGTCCGGATGACGCCGGCGGCATTGTTTTTACCAAATACGGCAACGACCAAGGGACGCATTTCAACTGCTGGGTGCAGCATATCACGGCTGCCGGCACGCTCACCATGCCCGTCGACAACTATGTTTCCACTTCCATGGACAGACTGCACATGTATCCCTCTCCGGCTTTTTTGCCACAGACGCAGGAAGTGATTTTCTATTTCATTGAACAGGATCTCAACCAAAACCAGCGTGGCCTGTATGCCCAAAAATTCGATCTGCAGGGCATCCGCCAATGGACTGACGAAGGAAAGATGCTTTTGCCGCTGTCTGACAACGACTACTCCTTGCCAATGGCTTCCAGCTATCAGGACAAAGCGATCTGCGTTTACGGCGCTGCCGTTTTTGGAAATTCCCTCGACGAAAAAGTGCAGGCGGTGATGCTTCACAGCGATGGCTCGTATGTGTGGAATGATCATTTTATAGATATGTGCACGGTACAAAGTGGCAAATCACACGCGGTACTTTCGACCATGCACAACAACCAATGGGTGGCTGTGTGGGAAGAAAGCCGTGGCGGAAATACCGACATTTATGCACAGAACATCCATCCCGACGGCGCGCTCGGCATCGTTGGCACAATGGGAAAAATTCAGGGCTTTGTGCGGGATGCAGCTACCAACATTGCTATTACCGAAGCTACCATTACTGCCGTTAATGCCGACGATGAAACCATTACCATTGCTACTCCGTTTGGCGCTCATTACAGCATGATGCTCACGGAAGCTGTTTACGATCTTACCTGTGAAGCTGATGGCTATCTTACCACGGCCGCTGAGAATATTATTGTGGAAGAAGGGTCGAATGTCAACCACGATTTTTATCTGCAACCGCTAACAGAACTTACAGGTTTGAGGTCGGATGCCAAAATAAAAGTACAATGGTTTCCCAACCCATTCGGTAATATGCTAACTTTGCAGGTGCCTGATGATGTAGTTGGAAGTTGTTCTGTAACCATAAGCGATGCTTTTGGCCGCACGGTTTACGCAACCACAGTTGTTGATGCATCAGGCGCATTTGTGATTGACACACGAACTTTTGGTTCAGGACTTTATTTTTATACTATACAAACACAACTACAAACAAATCACGGTTTATTAATCAAAAACTAACTAAAATGAACAAAAAGTACTTAATTTTCATGGTTTTGCTGATGGGATTTGTGCCCTTTGTTGTGGCGCAAAATTATTGGCTTCAAAAGACAATCAACGATCCGCAAACGGGTCGAAGTATCGAAACCACCACTACCACGGTTCCTCCCGGAATGCCCGACGGAAAACTTATGGGCGATCCTTCAATGGCGCCGGGAATCAACTGGCAGTTTACTGATCCGGCAGGCATCGGGTCGCGCGTTGTGGTAGACGATGAGCAGGGGTTCACCTTCAATTCGTGGTGGCTCAACAACGAACGTGTTTCGCTGTGGGATGATTCCAATGTACCCTTATGGGAAATGCCTGTTCCCACCGAATGGGAATATCCTATCGACATGACCTCCGATGGTATGTTTGTCAATGTTGCTTTCGACAACTCCGTGTACATTTACAATACCGCTACACAAGCGCTGGTGTGGGAGCTGACAATACCTGGACAAGCTGTGGCAACCTTCCTGAGCGAAGATGGAGCTATGCTTTATGTGCTGGAAAACGAAGGTGACGCCAAATGTCTGGCTTCAGCTTATGAGGTTGGCAACACCACTCCATTGTGGCAAACAGGTTTTATTAGTTCAGCTACCATTGCCGCTGCTTCCGGCGACCGTTCCAGATTGGCAGTATGTCAGTATTCCGGTGCCAATAAGCTATGGGTCATTGATACAGAAACTGGAGAAGTGATTTTTGATGCTGGATATAAAAATCAAAACCCGCCTGCTTTTAGTTATGATGGTAACATCCTGCTCAACGGCGACTACAGTGGCTATGCCTATTTGTACAAATACAACGAAGAGCTTAATACCTATGAAGAGCAATGGTATTTTAAAGTAGGTGGCGGTGGAAGCTCGGCATGGGTTGTAGGTATGGCCGTTTCGGCTGACGGCACCACGGCAGCCATTGGCACCCTGGTGTTTTTGTCGGGAGGTTCTGATGGTGAGATTTATCTCTTCGATACCTATTCGCCGGTGCCTCGCTGGGTGTATGGCAATTGCGGTGACGAGATTGCGGCTGTTAGCCTTTCCGACGACGGCGCTATGCTGGCTGCTGCCGGTTACGGTCCCCTTGACCAATCCAAACCCGATGCTTATATCTTCCGTAGAGAATCCAATGAGCCCATCTTCACGCTTACCACGCCTGGTTCCTTCTTCGACGTGGATATGTCGGGCGATGGCATGATGTGCAGCGCGACGGGCAAAGCAGTCCATGCGGGTCAGATGGGTAGCGGCGGATTGCTTTATAACCTCAACACCAATCCAGGCGGCGGCGCTCTTGCCGGCTCAATTAATGAGGATTTGGCTAAAATTGAAATCGAAGGAATCGACGATTATTATAACTACAGCGAAAATGGTGAATATCTCATCAGATTTATCCCTGCCGGTACTTACACCGTACGTGCTTCCAAAGTTGGATTTTATCCGGTAACGGTCGAAAATGTCGTTATCACCGAAGGCGGACAAGCCAATCTCGATTTTACGCTCGAAGCTACCGGCGATGCCCCTTATCATTTGATGGCTACACAGGGTGCCGCACTTTCTGTTGATCTTTGGTGGGATTATGATAATCCTTCAAATATTGAGGGTTTTAATATTTATCGCAAAACCATTGAGTTGGCGCAATTTCCCGAAGAACCCATTGCTACTGTTGGTAACACCGCACTGGAGTTTTCCGACACAGAAGCGCTTCCACTCACCACGTATTATTATGCCGTTACGGCCAAATTCTCAGGTGATGTTCAGTCGCCTTATTCTGAGGTGGCCGAAGGTTTCACAGCAACAGGTTTTGTAATTGATAATATCTCTGTTTATGTAGGTTCCACTCCGGTGATTGACGGAACGATATCGGAAGGCGAATGGGACGACGCTTTTGTAATGGATGCCTCCGATTTCCTGGGCATCAACGACAACACGCCCAATCCGGTGGGAAGCGTGACGATGTATTACAAAATGAACGAAGCCATGACTGAACTTTACGTAGCCTGTATCAACACCAACGATACGGTGCTCGAAGATCACGATGAGGTGGCTTTGTATATCGACGATAACAATGACGGCGTTTATCCTGCTCCCGGCGACAACTCCGAGGGAAACTATTGGGCTGTTTATTATGCTGCCGGAAACGAGATACGCTATCGCCCTATTTACAATACTGGTGGGGTAGGAGACGTGGTGCTGCTCGAAAATCCACAGATTGAAGTATCAATTGCTACGGGTGTGGTGGTGTATGAATTTATGATTCCGATTGGCGATGATGCCGACTGGAAGATTAGTCCCAACGAAGACAACCAAAGCGGGCTATTTTTATTTGTGCTTGACGATCCAATCGAAAAAGACGGATATTGGCCTGCCGAAAATTTGCAAGTTTTTGATCCTGTCGGTTATGGCACCATCACTTTCGGTGCTGAAGATCTGATGCCTGAGCCGCCACAAAATGGTTTCATCTGGTGGGATCGCGCTGAGGCGCCGATCACCGTTTTGCTCTCCTGGGATTATCCCGAAATGAACGACTTCGATCATTTTAATGTATTCATCCATCGCGATGGCAACTCCGAGCTGGTGGCAGAAACCATCGGTTCGCAACTGGTATATGTTACCGACAACAACGATTATGCAACCTTCACGGTAACCACTGTGGATCAAGCGCAAAATGAGTCGGAAGAGTCGGAGCCGCTGATTTTTGATGTTACCGTCGGCATCAGCCAGCCGGAGCTGGAAATACAAGCGCAGGTTTATCCCAATCCTTCGTCCGGAGAGGTTACGGTTGCTTTCGCAACAGCTTTTGCTACCCGTTGCAACATCGAAGTACTGGCTCCCAACGGAACACTTCTGGAGGTGGTTTTTGATGGCGTTTTAGATACCGGAAAACAACAAATTAGCTGGCAGCCGAAGGAAGCAGCTCCGGGCATCTATTTCATGCGCATCCGCACCGCTGAAAGCACCATCATCCGGAAAATACTGATGATGCCGTAAAGGAATTTATTTTTAATAAAAAAAGAAAAACCCCGCCACATGACGGGGTTTTTTCTTTGATGGATATTTTTATAAAGCCGCTGCGGTAAAATTAAACCATGCGAAGGAAATTAATTTCCTCGTTGGTAAGATGACGATAACGTCCGCGGGGTAGGTCTTTCTTGGTAAGGCCGGCAAAAAATACACGGTCGAGCTTAATTACATTATAACCCAGCGATTCGAAGATGCGCCGCACGATGCGGTTCTTGCCGGAATGCAGCTCAAGGCCAATTTCTCTTTTGTCTTTGCCGTCGCCCACATATGCCACAGCGTCGGGTTTTATCAATCCGTCGTCGAGCTGGATGCCGGCGGCGATGGAGTCCAGGTCGGCGGGGCGCACGTGTTGGTCGGTTTGCACGTGATAAATCTTACGCACGTTGCTCGCAGGATGTGTAAGCTTTTTGGCCAGATCGCCATCGTTGGTAAAAAGTAATAGTCCCAGTGTGTTGCGGTCGAGCCGCCCGACCGGATAAATACGTTCCTTGCAGGCGTTTTCCACCAGCATCATCACGGTGCGGCGGTCGGCGGGATCGTCGGTGGTGGTGATGTAACCTTTGGGTTTGTTGAGCAGCACATAGCGGTGCCTTTCGGAAGCAAGCGTTTCGCCGCCAATTTGTACTTTGTCGGTAGGTTTTACTTTCGAGCCAAGTTCACTCACCACCACTCCGTTTACATGAACGGAACCGCTCACAATGAGGTTGTCGGCTTCGCGGCGCGAGCAAACGCCGGCATTGGCAATGAATTTATTCAGACGGATGGTACCGCCATCTTTAACATATTCGCTAACTTTTCGTGGGCGTCGGCGTCCTCTCTCGGCGGGAGCTTTGCCACGGGGAGCCTTTTTTCCTTGTTCTTCATCACGAAAGCGATCGCTGATAAGACGGGCTGTTTTTGCCGATTTGGACGGACGATCTGATTTTGCGAATTTGGAAGGACGCCCTGGTTTTCCTGGTTTGGCCGGAGTAGTTTTCTTTTTTATAAATTTTGAGAAATCACCTGGTCTTTTTCTTTCGCCCCTTATTCGGGGCTTATCTTTGTCTGCCATAATAATTTAAGCGCGTATTTTTGAACGGCAAAATTAATAAAACTAATCAATCAGGCGGGATTGTAAAAATCAATTGACCAATAGATTACAGCCTCTTACGTCGGCGTGGTCGAAGCGGCCAAGCACTTCGAAGGTGCTATCTCTGTGTATTTTTCCCAGATCGCGTGTAGCGATAAAACAGCACGAATGCTGATTAGCCAGGTCGATGACGTTGATGCCTCCGGTTTTTCCTGTGGCGGCCAACGATAGGGGGTCGTTCACTTCTCGTATTATTATTTTCATCCACGGTGGCGTATCGAAAAGGCCGCTGCCTGCCGACCAGGCCTGCGAAAAGAGTTCGGTCATGCCATATTCTGAATGAATGCTGTTTACGCCGAAACCTTCAGTAAGCTGGCGGTGCAGCTCCTCCCGAACCATTTCGGGGCGCCGTCCTTTCATGCCACCGGTTTCCACCACGATGGGTTTGGTGTGTTTAACGTCGTAATTTTCGATCAAATCGAGCAATGCATACGTTACACCTATCAGCATCACCGGCTGTCCGGCGTTGTGCAAAGCGTCGAGCTTTTCGGCCAAAGCCGCGTAATTATCCAGATAAAAACCACTTTCCTTCTTTCCGGTTTTTTCGATGAGTTTGTTGACCATGTAAACCAACGACGAATGCTTTTGCTGAAGATAAGATGGCAAAAGCGCCAGGATGTTAAAGTTGTCGATAGGTTCATAAAACCGCTCAAAGCCGTGCAGGAAAGATTTTTCATACATTGCCAAATCAGGAAAATAATGCCGGCTTGTGGTAATTTGTGTGGTACCGCTGCTTTCGAAATGTCCGGCGGGAGCGTAGCTGCCGGTGACGATGCGGTGTGTTTTAAAAAATTCGATAGGTAAAAATGGAATCTGCTCCATGCGATTTATCCGACCGACATTTACTTTGAGATGATCCACAAAGGAGCGGTAAATGTCGTTGCCATCGTATTGATAGCGAAATATTTTTAACGCCAGCTCGTTGAAGCTATCATCATCTTCGATCTCGAAAACTTGCTGAAGGAATAGAGGTTTCATTTGGATTTACGAATTACGATTAACTATTAACAATTGAAAACGCCTGTAAAAATACTATTGTTACTTATCGCAATGGTTTTGCTGATGGGTTCCTGTATGAAAAAGGAAACTTACCCGATCATCCCGCACATCGAATATGCTGGTTTTACCAAATTAGTGCATCCTTCCGGTTTTGACACGCTGGGCATCCTGCGTATCAACTATACCGACGGAGATGGCGACCTGGGTATTTCACAATTCGACACTACTTCCTACAATTTTTTTGTGGCTTATTACAAAATGAAGAAGGGCGTGCTCGTTCCGGGAACTGTTTACAACAATGTGACGGGAAAATTTGACACGATCAACTTCAACAACCGTTTCGGGCCACTCACCCCCAAAGATTACAGCGGATGGGTCAAAGGCGAGATCGAAGATACCATCAAGCCACTTTACGATCCGCGCTCCACAGCAGCTTACGATACAATACAATTCAGGGTGCATATGGTCGATCGCGCAGGCCATCACAGCGACACAGTTCACACGCCACTTATCGTGGTGCGAAACCCGCAGAAAGGGGCTATTCATTAAGTTGGGGGTTTTCGGAACAAAATTTCAAATCACAAATAAAACTCAATATTAAAATCTCAAAAACTAAAGCATCTTTGGCTTTGGCTTTTGGGATTTCGTTATGAAATGTTGAAAGTTTTAGTTTTATAATAAATCTTAACCAGCTTGGTTGAGTACTTTTGCAGTGTCCTGTTTTTTTTTAATAGTTTGACATTAGAATGGTCCAGAAGAAGATATTTGAAAACCGAAAATTTGTAGTTTCTGCAATTGTTATTGCAGCGGGTCTGATTTTCGTTATACGGCTATTTTACGTCCAGATCATCAATGAAAAGTATGTGCTCTCAGCCAACAACAATGTGTTGCGTTACGAGGTGCAATATCCTGCGCGTGGGTTGGTTTTGGACCGCAATGGCGAATTGCTGGTTTACAACGAAGCTGCCTACGACCTGATGGTGGTGCCGCGGCTTGTAAAAAATCCCGACACAACTGAGTTTTGTAGCCTGCTGGATATTTCGTGCCAGGAGTTCCGCAAGCGTTTGCAGAAAGCACGCAGCTACTCCATGCACAAGCCAAGCATTTTTGTAGAGCAGGTGAGCAAGGAGCAATATGGTTTTATCGAGGAGCGTCTGTATAAATATCCGGGCTTTTTTGTTCAGTCGCGTACTTTGCGTAAATATCCACAACCCTCGGCTGCACATACGTTGGGCTACATTGGCGAAGTAAGCCCGGCAGAAATCGAAGCCAATCCTTATTATAAATCTGCCGATTACATCGGCAAAAGTGGCATCGAGAAATCTTACGAAAACACTTTGCGTGGTAAAAAAGGTATGCGCATCTCGATGGTAGATGTTTTCAACCGCGTGAAAGGTCGCTATATGGAAGGTCACTACGACTCCACCTCCATTGCCGGCAACGACCTTTTCATTACCATCGATGCGAACCTTCAGGCTTATGGCGAGCTACTCATGGCCAACAAAAAGGGGAGCATCGTAGCCATCGAACCTGCCACTGGCGAAATCCTGGCGCTGATCTCCAGCCCATCCTACGATCCCAATTTGCTCATCGGAAGGGTGCGCAGCAAAAATTATAATATGCTCTCCACCGATTCGCTGGTGCCACTTTTCAACAGAGCCTTGCTGGCCATGTATTCCCCCGGAAGCACATTCAAATTGGTGGATGCACTGGTGGGCCAGCAGGAAGGTGTTATCAATCCTTCCACGGCTTTTCCGTGTGCTGGCGTTGGCGCATTACCTATCAGATGCAGTCACAACCACGCCTCGCCATTGCAGTTGATCGAATCTATCGAGCAATCTTGTAATCCATATTACTGGAGTGTTTTCAAAGCCATCATCGACAATCCGGCGTATGGCGGTTCCACCCGCAGAGCTTACGAAAAGTGGCGGCAGTATTTGCTGAGTTTTAATCTGGGGAAAACTTTCAATACCGACCTGCTTGTCGAACGCAGTGGCAACGTGCCCGAACCTGAATATTACGACAAGTATTTTGGCAAAAATGTGTGGCGCAGCATGACCATCCGTTCGCTTTCTATCGGGCAGGGCGAGCTGCTGGTAACGCCGTTGCAGCTAGCCAATTTCGCGGCGCTTGTCGCAAATCGTGGGTTTTATTACGACCCACACATTGGGAAAGTTATCGTAAAAAATCGCGTGCGCACCCCAATCGAATTTACCCGTCATAACACGATGGTTGAGCCGCGGCATTTCGAGCCTGTGGTCGAAGGGATGCGGCGTGTGTTTGCTGGTAGCCATGGTACAGCGCGTTACTACGCCCACGACAGTATTAGTATGGGTGGGAAAACAGGAACGGTTCAAAATCCTCACGGCGAAAATCACAGCATTTTTATTGCCTTTGCGCCCATCGATAATCCCAAAATTGCCATCGCAGTGGTGGTCGAAAACGCCGGCTATGGCTCTACCTTTGCTGCACCTATTGCTACCCTGATGATGATGAAATATCTTTTGGGCGATTTTAAGCCGCCCTGGTTTGAAAAGAAAATGCTCGAAACCAATTTAATAGACTAAGCCGTGACTCTATTTTATAAAGCGGAGGCACTTTATTAATAAATTCCAAATGACAAGGAAACAAGCTTCAAATAAATTACAAGTTTCAAAAATCAAATTTACAGCCAAAAAGCTACGGTGTTTGGGATTTGGCTTTTGGAGCTTTTGATATGAATGAATCGACTTTAAATATTATTACTAAAAAGTGAGTTCACGCAACAACATATTCAGCAATATCGACTGGTGGATGGTTCTGCTCTATCTTGTGATGGTTTTGCTGGGATGGCTCAACATTTATGCAGCCATTTACGAAGAGGAGCATAATTCTATTATCGATCTGTCGCAGCGTTATGGCAAGCAGATGATCTTTATCGGAAGCTCGTTGTTGCTGGCATTGGTCATACTGCTCACCGATGCAAAGTTTTTCTCTACCTTTTCGATGGTCATTTATTTGGCAACAATAGCTATGCTGGTGGGCGTGCTGCTATTTGGTAAAGAAATCGCGGGCAGCAAGTCGTGGTTTCAGATCGGCAGCTTTTCGCTCCAGCCGGCCGAGTTTGCCAAATTTGCAACCTGCTTGGCGGTAGCCAATTATCTGGGTGGCTCCAACATCGACTTTCGTAAATTCAGCTCTGTTTTTAAAGCATTCCTTATTCTGGCCATTCCGGCAGGACTTATCCTACTGCAAAACGATACAGGCTCGGCGTTGGTGTACGCTGCTTTCATCTTTGTTTTTTATCGCGAAGGGATGACCGGTCAGGTGCTTATCATCGCATTAATCGTCATCTTTTTATTTTTGATGGCGCTGCTCATCGAACAGTGGATAATCATAGCCGGTCTGGTGTTGTTATCAGTGCTTTTTCTGATTTTGATGCGACGAACTTTGCGAAGCGTTGCTATCCTGATAACATTTCTGGTGCTGGCTTCCGGATTTGTGTTTTCGGTGGATTATGCTTTCGATAATATCCTTGAGCCGCATCATCGCACACGTATCAATGTGTTGCTTGGTAAAGAAACCGATACCAAAGGTGCCGGCTACAACGTCAACCAGTCGCTTATCGCAATAGGATCGGGAGGCTTTGCAGGAAAAGGGTTTCTGAATGGTACCCAAACCAAGTATAATTTCGTACCAGAACAAAGCACCGATTTCATTTTTTGCACTGTGGGCGAAGAGTGGGGATTTATCGGCAGCACGTTGGTGGTGGCGCTATTTGTATTGCTCATCGTGCGCATCATTCTGCACTCCGAACGACAACGCTCCGCCTTTGGCCGCGTCTATGGCTATGGTGTAGCGTCCATTCTGTTTTTCCATTTCGCCGTCAATATCGCCATGACGCTGGGACTCTTCCCGGTAATTGGCATCCCATTGCCCTTCTTTAGTTACGGCGGCTCCTCGCTGTGGGCTTTCACTATCCTTCTCTTTATCTTCATAAAGCTCGATGCAAACCGGCTGAATATCCTCTAGGTGAGGTCATCTAGTCTCCGGCATCCCCCCGAACACTTTTTGCCCTGGCTTGTTATCTGCTCACAAAGCAAAAATAAGTTTTGCATCTCAAGAAATAAAAACACCTATTTTCTAAAAATAAAATCATGAATAGTTTCACGTATTACAACCCCACAAAGATTATTTTTGGTGAAAACACCATCCGCCGAATCGTCCAGGAAATCCCATCAGACGCTGTCGTGCTGATGACTTACGGTGGAGGATCGATTAAAAAAAATGGTGCTTACGACCAGGTAAAAAAAGCTTTAAAAAATTATGAGGTTCTCGAATTTGGCGGCATAGAAGCCAATCCACAATACAGCACGCTGATGAAAGCGGTGGAGCTTTGTCGCGATAAGCAAGTTGATTTTCTGCTGGCTGTTGGCGGTGGCTCTGTGATCGACGGCACCAAGTTTATTGCTGCCGCCGTGCCTTTTGAAGGCGATCCCTGGGATATGCCGGCCAAAGGTGCCAAAATAAAAAAAGCTTTGCCATTCGGAGCTGTCCTTACTTTGCCGGCCACCGGCAGCGAGATGAATGCCTTTGCTGTGGTGTCGCGTAAGGAAATTGGGAAGAAACTTTCTTTTGGCGCACCGCCGCATACATTCCCACGTTTTTCTGTACTCGATCCCACTTTTACTCGAACACTCTCCGCACGGCAGCGCGGCAACGGCGTAACGGATGCTTTCATCCATGTCACCGAACAATACCTCACCTATCCGCAGGGTGCCGCGGTGCAGGATCGCATGGCCGAAGGAATTCTGAAAGTGCTTATCGATGAGGGTCCGGAATATGTCAAAGAATCAGGAGATATGAAGGCTGCTGCCAATATTGTATGGGCGGCGAGCATGGCACTCAATGGGCTGCTGGCCACCGGCGTGGTAACTGATTGGGCTACGCACAGCATCGGGCACGAACTTACGGTGCTGCACAATATCGATCACGCGCGCACTCTGGCGGTGATTTGGCCGGGGATGATGAAAGTGATGAAAGAAGAAAAGAAAGGCAAGCTGCTGCAGTTTGCACAGCGTGTGTGGGATATCCGGGCGGGAAGTGAGCAGGAACAGATAGAAGAGGGTATCCGGCGCACCGAAGAATTTTTTAATTCACTGCAAGTGCCCACAAGGCTTTCTGACTATGACCTGGGCGAAGATACCATCGACAGGATTATCGAAAACCTCAAGGATAATGGCTTTACAGCACTGGGAGAGCAAAAAAAGGTTACCCCCGAAAAGATTCGCAGCATCCTCAGCGGTCGGCTTTAGGCACGTTACCGGTTGAGGCGGTAAAGGCTGCCGGGCAGTGCGCGCACCAAACCCTGAAATTCGAGCGTGAGCAGCGTGCTGCTTACTTTGTTTACGGGTAGCGACAAAGCCAGACTCATCTCGTCAAGCCCCAGCGTGTCGGCGTTGCGCAGCATATTTACAATGCTTTCTTCGAGCGGGGTAAGCTCTACAAAAAGTTGCCGCTGTATGCCTGTCTGCATATTTTCCTTGCGTTGCCACCCCATGATGTAAGCAATATCCTCGGCCGATTGCAACAAAGCAGCTTTGTTTATTTTGATCAACTTATTGCACCCTTCCGAAAAAACATCGCCAAGGCGCCCCGGCACGCTAAAGACGTCGCGGTTATAGCTATTGGCAATCTCAGCAGTAATCAGTGCTCCGCCCGAGAGGGCAGCTTCTACCACTACCACGGCGTCGGACATACCGGCGATGATGCGGTTGCGTTTGGGGAAGTTCTCCCGGTCGGGAAGGGTCTGGCTCATAAATTCGGCGAGGAGTGCCCCGTGATCACAAATCTTTTCTGACAAAGGTTTGTTGAGATAAGGATAAATCCTGTCGAGCCCATGGCCCAGCACCGCAGCGGTGTGAAGACCATGATCCAGCGCAGCTTTGTGCGCACATGTGTCGATGCCATAAGCCAGCCCGCTTAACACAAGCACATTGTAGCCAGCCAGACCTTCTACAATTTTGTTACAAATTTCTTTGCCATACTCCGTAGCCTTGCGCGTGCCCACGATGCTTACCACTTTGGCGGTATTGAGGTCGGTGTGGCCTTTTTGATAAAGCATGATGGGGCTGTCCTCACAGTTTTTTAGTCGCGCCGGGTATTGCTTATCGAGATAAAAAAGTGGCTGAATATTATTCTTTTCGATAAATTCAATTTCTTCTTTAGCGCGGTCCAGCACGTTATGCGAAAAGATGGAATCGATCAATTTGCTGCCGATGCCGGGGATTTTTTTTAGCGCTTCCCGACTTTCTTTAAAAACTGCTTCGGCACCACCGCAGTAGGCGATGAGCTTTTTGCCAATCACATCACCGACACCGGGTAGCAGCGTTATTCCAATTTGATATGCTAACATTTTTAAAAATTGAAAGCCTAAAAATATAGATTTTTTGGCACCAGCCAGATGTTATGAGTATTTAAAGATCACATTAGGACAGGCTCGATAAGTCGGGATAAATTATCTTTGCCAAAACTTTTAAAAAACAAAAAGAAATGCTGTTACAATACATTGTCTGGAGCGTGAATCCTGAAATATTTCCCGGAACCGGAATCCATGTGCGATGGTACGGAGTTTTGTTTGCAGCAGCTTTCGGCTTTGGCTATCTGGTGATGCTGCGAATTTTTAAACATGAAAAACTGCCGGTGAGCATGCTCGACAAGCTTTCGATGTATATGCTTATCGCCACGGTGATAGGCGCGCGGCTGGGGCACATTATCTTTTACGAAGCAGATTATTACCTGGCCAATCCTATCGAAGTTCTAAAAATCTGGAACGGCGGACTGGCTTCACATGGTGCCGCCATTGGTATCCTGGTGGGGTTGTGGCTCTTTACACGCAAAACCAAAAAGACCTATTTCTGGGTTATGGATCGCATCGTGATTGTAGTAGCGCTGGGCGGTGCTTTTATTCGTTTGGGCAACCTGATGAACTCCGAAATAATAGGAAACATCACCGACGTGCCCTGGGCTTTTATCTTTACGAGCTACGATGCCGCGCCGCGTCATCCCGCACAAATCTACGAAGCGCTCAGCTATCTGGCCATCTTCGGATTCCTCTATTGGATATACTGGCGTAACGATGGCAAACCCAGGCCAGGATTCATTTTTGGGATATTCTTGATTTTGCTTTTTACGGCGCGCTTCCTCATCGAATTTGTAAAAGAACCCCAGGTAGATTTCGAAACCACCATGACGCTCAACATGGGCCAATGGCTCAGTCTGCCCTTTATTGCCGTTGGATTGGTAATTGTGCTGATAAACCCGATAATGGCGACATTGACAGCTATTATGAAAATAATCCAAAGATTCTTCAAGAATATAAAACTGACATTAAGACGGATATTAGGAAAAATTTGGAAATCTTTTGAGAGGCGGCTAGAAGAATTCTTAAAATGGAAACGAAGTTTATAATTAAAAGTGCTTAAATAATCATCGGAACCCGAAGCCGAATAATTCATGGCTGCGACAAAATTTCCGATGATTTGACTTGGAGTATTGTAATCAATCATTTACCCTGATTAAAAGGCGAAACCAAGGGATTTTCGAATTAATAAAATGCCTAAGATGTTTGCGGTGGCTGAGCCTGTTGAAACCACGCAATCAAAAGGAATGATGATTGATAAAAAAGATCATACTTTTGTGTTATGAAGATTATCGACAAAAATATTGATAGAATCAGGGCTTTATGCAATGAGCATAGAGTGGCTCAGCTATTTGTATTTGGTTCAGTATTGAGTGATCGTTTTGATGATGCAAGTGATGTCGACTTTCTGGTTGATTTTGCAGGGGTAGATTTGTACGATTATGCGGATAATTATTTTGATTTTAAAAAATCGTTGGAAAATGTACTCAGGAGGGAGGTAGACTTGCTTGAAGGGAAAGCCGTTAAAAATCCATATCTTCTTGAATCGATAAATGCTTCAAAACAATTGATCTATGGATAAAGAGATAAAAACATGGCTTTATGATACTTTGCAATCCATCGAAGAGATTGAAAGCTATTATGAAAACAAGCCAAGGATTTATGAAGAATATAAAACGGACATTAAGACTAAGAGGGCTATTGAGCGGAATTTGGAAATCATTGGAGAGGCCGTTAATAGGATTCTAAAAAAAGACCCGAAATTTATACTTAACAATGCCGAAAAAATTATCGGAACCCGAAACCGAATAATTCATGGCTACGACAAAGTTTCTGATGATTTGGTTTGGAGTATTGTAATCAAGCATTTACCCCGGCTAAAAGACGAAGTGGATGGATTGTTGAGCGAATCATGCGGTGATTAAGATGTGTTTTTACCGCAAATAGTGCGGAAAATAAAAACGCACTCTTCAGTAACCATTTCCCTCCTCATTCTAAAAACCTTTTTTTTAAAATCGATTTATAAAAAAAATGCCGGCAACAGATATCTGTTTGCCGGCATTTTTTATTTGTGCGACTGCAGAGGGCTAAAACTTCTCCAACAGCTCGTTTAGAATTGCATCGGTTTTTGTAGCCTGTTCGGATTGCTTGAACTCTCTGGCCAGCATCGACATACGCTGCAGTACCATGACAGCCTGTTCAGTTTCCTGCTGGTAATATTGCTTAAACTTAGGTTTTAAAGAAGCATAATACTCCAGATCTCCGGCGTAATTATTTATAAAAATATCGGCGGAAGCATTGCCTTTTTCCATGGCACCAGCTTCGTAATAGTTTTGCACCAACGACAGCGTGTACAGGTCGTAATGAAACTTGTTGTCGGGGAAGAACTTCTGCATAGTGTCGAGCACTACCACGGCAGAATCGGGCATATTTTCCGCGATGAGTGCCTGCGACAGCCGCAAATAATTTTGCATCGGCATGATGGAGTTGCGGCGGCTTTCGGGGTCTAGATATACTTTCGGGTCGTTCAGGTTACCCCATTTCGCCTTGTTCACCAGCAAGTCGTAACATTCGTCGGTGTTGATTCCGCCCAGACCTCTGTACATGTGGTCGGCTTTTACGGGTAAAAACCGATAAACTATGCCTTCGAGGTGGCAATATTCATCTACATTCAGCACATTTTCGATAGCGGCCGGACTGGTAAAATAAATGGGTCGCTTCCAGTTGTTTGAGGCGATGAGGTCGAGCAGCATCAAATCATTTTTATACAAATAGCTTTGCCCCTTTATCTTCCAGCTGACCACCGGCTCAATACGGTCGTACATGTCTTCCGGAATCAGTTTATTACTCACAAGATAAGCCGAGTCGGTGGTGAGCTTCAGATTTCGTGTGGGTGCAAAATTAAACGAGGAGCCGTCGCCAAGAGATACTTTTGAATCAGCGTTTGAACTGGCGATAAAATTGATGACCTGTTTTAGCTCCACCGGGCCTTGCAGTCTTTCGAGTACCGGCACGTAATTATTGGTACCTTTTTCGTAATCCTCTGCTTTAAGTGTAAAAGGCAGTTTTTCGGAGTCATAAATTTTGCGCATCATCTGGTGGATGTACCACTCGCCGGAAGCCAGCATAAAATTCACTACGCGCACGTCGGTGCGGATTCCTTCTACTTCCTGTACGTACCAAAGCGGGAAAGTGTCGTTGTCGCCGTTGGTAAACAGAATGGCGTTGGGTTCGCACGATTCCAGATAATTGATTGCAAAATCGCGGGCTGCATATTTCCCGGAGCGGTCGTGATCGTCCCACCCTTCAGAAGCCATGAGGCCGGGCACCAGCACCAGCGATAGCACTGTTGCGATAATTGCCGACAGTTTTGGATTTATCACTTTGCGCAAAAGGTTATAAATGGCCAGTACGCCCAGTCCTATCCACATGGCAAAAGCGTAGGCGGAGCCGGCGTAGGCGTAGTCGCGCTCACGTGGCTGATACGGATATTGGTTGAGGTACACCACAATGGCTGCTCCTGTCATCAAAAACAACAGCCCTACTACGATGGTATTGCGGTAGTCGCGGTTGAGCTGGAAAAATAGCCCGGCCAGTCCCAGCAGCAGAGGCAGCATGAATAGCTTGTTGTTAGCGCGGTTTTGGCGGGTGGCTGGCAGATTGTTCTGGTTGCCCAGTTTTTTTGCATCCAAAGCTTCGATACCGGTAATCCAGTTGCCGTTTTCGATGCTGCCATGTCCCTGAATATCGTTTTGCCGGCCGGAGTAGTTCCACATAAAATAGCGGAAATACATAAAGCCCATTTGGTAGCTGAAAAAATAGGTCAGGTTTTCGCTAAAGGTAGGTTTCACAATGGTTTCCACTTTGCCTTCTCGGTTGGTGTGGGGGATGGGGACACCTTTTATTTTTCCCCAGTTTTTGTATTCGCGTATGTGCGTCTCTTTGGAGTTGCTCCACATTCGCGGAAAAACAGTAGTAAACTCAGGATCGTAAACAGGAATGACGCCTTTGCGGTCATCGGCAACCACATATTTTTTGTCTTTGTCGCTGCGGATGTACACCGGCGTACCATCTTCCGAACCTGTCACCGGCGAGTTATAATAAGGCCCGTGGACTAATGGCCACGTGCCATATTGCTCCCGGTTGAGGTATGACAGCAGACCAACCGCATCTTTGGGTGCATTTTCGTTGATGGGCGTATTGGTGTTGGCGCGTATTACAATAATTAAAAAAGTAGAATAGCCAATGAGGATAAAAGTGATGGAGAGCACGGCTGTGTTGAGCAGCGATTTTTGTTTGCGGAAAAAATAGATCAGCAAGGCCGCACCTCCGCCCACAAGAAGTCGCAGGAAGAAACTACCTGTGCCCCGGCTTTCGAGCATTATCAACAGAAAGAGTAAACCGGCAAGTCCGATGGCAATTTTTGCGTCGCGTGGGTTAACGCTGTTGGTAGCTTTGATGGCAAAAACAATGAGCGCAATCAGCAAAAACGCCAGGAAGATGGTACCGCTGTTGAAAGGAAGCCCCAGAGTATTTACAAAAATAAGTTCTGAGTGGGCAAACAACGATGCAATTTCCGGGATGATGCCAAACATGATAAAAGCCAGAATGGCTATCGAGATGCCGCCGGCTAAAAACATGCCCTTGGCGGTGGGTTTGTATTTACGGAAGTAAATCACAAAAGTGATGGCTGGAATGGCCAGCAGGTTGAGCATGTGCACACCCACCGAAAGTCCTACCATGTAGGCGATAAGTACAAGCCAGCGCGCCGAGTGTTGTTCATCGGCCACTTCGTCCCACTTGAGGATAGCCCAGAACACGAAGGCGGTAAAGAACGACGACATGGCGTACACCTCGCCTTCTTCTGAGGAGAACCAAAACGAATCGCTGAACGTGTAAGCCAGAGCGCCTACGATGCCGCTGCCAAAGATGGCGATCATGCGGCCGGTGTTCATTTCGCCACCCAGCAGCGCAGCTTTGCGTGCCAGGATGGTGATGGTCCAGAACAAAAACAAGATGGTGAAGCTACTCGAAAGCGCCGACATAATGTTGATTGAAAGCGCCACTTTGCTCACGTCGCCAAAGGCAAACAAGGAGAAGATACGTCCTATCAGCTGGAAAAAAGGCGCTCCCGGCGGATGGCCTACCTGCAATTTGTATGCTGTTGCAATGTATTCTCCACAGTCCCACCAACTGGCGGTAGGCTCTACTGTGAGCAAGTAAACCACCGTCGCGATCAACCAGACACCCCAACCTATCAGGATGTTGAGTTTTTTGTATTGTTTCATCAGATATCGATTTTGTGCCTTTTCTATTTTGTGGGCGAAATTAAACATTTTCGGCCGAGCGGGTAACGATAAAGATTTTCTAAAGAGAAATGACGAACGAAATAATAGCAGAATTCCTACTCATCCACCAGTCACCCCGTGAATTTTGATTAGACCGAAAACATTCGCTCGGGCATTGGTTTGCTGGCCAGACGTTATTCACGGGGTGACTTCATCCACTCGCCAGTCACCCCGTGAATGCTGACTAAACCTAAAACATTAGCCCGGGCATTGGTTTGCTGGCCAGACGTTATTCACGGGGTGACTTTCATTATCTGATTAATTTTTTTTCATGTACTTCATCATCTTGCAACTTGTCCGTGATATTCTATCGTCGGCCTGTTGACTTACCCAATGCCCATGTAAATGAAAAATTATAGAAAACATCCTTCGTGATGGAATATTCTTTAATTTTGGCTCTTAATAAATTATAATCAGGCAAATGAGTAGAAATAACCTTTAAAAAAATAAAATTATGAGCAAAGGACAAGACTCAAAGAAAGCAGTTAAAAAAGAGCCAGCTAAAACTCCAAAAGAAAAAAAGGAGGAAAAGAGATTGAAGAAAGCTGGTAAAGGCTAATTTCTTCCGGAAAACAAAGTACAACAAAACCTAAGCGGTCGTTTTAGTACCGCTTAGGTAGAACGTTACGGACAATTTAAAAGATAGACAATGAAACACAATAGTCTAAAAATTATGGCGCTAAGTGCTGTAGCGTTTTTGACCTGTTTTTCAGGTATTATCAGACATGATGTTGATGAAAAGGAGTACTTAAAATTAGCCGAAGAGACACAATTTGATTGTGTTGGCCGAATTTTTAAAGACACTTCGGCCAGTGGATCTTGTGTGTTAATTAGCAATCGCTTTGTTTTATCAGCCGCACACGTTTTTATTGACACCGATACCCGACCTGACACAATGGAGATTAACGGACAGACTATTACTGTATTTACTCCTTACAACGAAAGGGTTACGGATGTAAATAAACTCACCCTGGTTTTCAATGGGCAAAAAGTTAAAGTTAAAAAATTAACATTACATCCTAATTATCTGGACAGTTTAACGAAAGGTTCGTGCGACATAGCACTAATTGAATTAGAGCAACCTTTAAAAGGTATTTCACCTGCAAAACTTAACGATGCCTTTGACGAGCTAAAATCAAATGTTGTAGGTGTTGGTTATGGTGCATCCGGACCAGCAGACAGACCAGATTTAGTGGATTTATTACATAAAAAGATTGCTGGAGAAAATGTCATTGATAGCATCGGAGGTTCAGAGCTTTCAGGAAATGGAACCATACTTTTATGTGACTTCGATCACCCAACCCGGGATGACTGCAACAAAATGGGCAGTTCGGTCCCCAGACCTTTGGAGTATATTAGCACTGGAGGTGATAGTGGCGGGGGATTGTTTAGAAAAAACGGTAATGACTGGGAATTAATTGGAATTTGTGGTGGTGCTGGAGGAGGAATTGATCTTGCACAATTCATGAAAACATATTATTACGGACAAATTATGGAATGGACGAGAGTAGCAGCGTTCACAGAATGGATTGATGAACAGACAAAATGAAATGTCTGTAACATTGCATTGGCATTATGGAACAATTCATAAACTAAATAAAACAAAAATGAAAACACTAAAACTTTTGGTAATAGCAGGGATGATGTTACTTCTGGGGTTGAACCTTCAGGCCCAGAAAATTAATTATGGGGTTCTTGCAGGATATGTTTATGCTACCCCACATGTTACCCAGTATGAAGATTATGGTACAAAATTGTTTTATCCAATGCATTCGTTTAATGTAAACGGATTTGTTGAATACCGGCTTTCCGAAACCTGGGGCATAGCAGCAGAACCCGGGTACATTAGAAAAGGAGGTGTTTTTAAGGATAAGGAAGATATTTCGAACTCTTCTGATCATCAACTTCGACTTCATTACATTCAGCTACCGATACTTGCGAATGTTTATTTCTCAGATAGGTTCTTTATTTCCTTCGGTCCTGAGTTTGCTTATTTAATTAACAAAGACGCCAGTTTTCCATCTCTGGAAGAACAACATTCTGCTTATTATAAATTTACTCCTCTTGAAGAAAGCGCTTTTGAAATTTCAGCATTGATTGGTGTAAACTATAGCATTACAAAGAATATTGATTTAGGGTTAAGGTATAATCATAGCATTACACGTTTTTCCGAGATAGGCTGGATTAATCCCAGATATGGAATCGATCTTGGAATCGTTTCGGAACGCTCAAACGCATACAATCAATACCTGCAATTTATAGTGAGGTACAGAATAAAACCCGGTGCTAACAAGCGTTCATAAAACATGGATAAGGATTTTTTAAAATCAAAGATTAAAACAAACGTCTATCACATAAAACCTGATAGCAACGTAGCTTTGCATAAACACCAGAAATTTGATGAAGTATTCTACTGTATGAAAGGTGAAGGTTTTGGTGTATTGGAAAATGAAGAACAAGAATTGACTGTTGGTAAGGCTTTCATTGTAAAAGAAAACACGATGCACGCCTTACGTTCTGATTCTGAAATGTGGGTGGCCTCTTTTTTAATTCCAGTTACGGATTAGATTTTAAAGAATTGACGGGTAACATAGCCCAAGCATTTGTTTATCGGCCTGGCTGGCGTTATTCACGGGGGTAACTTCCGAATACATCATCAGTCACCCCGTGAATGCTTCCTAAACTTAAAACATTAGCCGGGGCATTAGGTTGCTGGCCAGACGTTATTCACGGGGTGACTTCACTACTCACCGCTCATCTCTCCAACTGCTGGCTGAGGACTGCCCCCTGCTGACTTTTCATTCCAAATATCTGTTGTAAATTTGTCGCTCAAAAACATTAACATAAAATGGAAACATCTGAAATTTTTGGTGGTCTCGAAGCGCAATATGCTGAGCTTGCCAGCGCTGTCGCGGTAGTGTTGCCTGTTCCTTACGACGAAACAAGCACCTGGGGCAAGGGCGCTGACAATGGTCCGGCTGCTATCATCGAAGCTTCAGCCAACATGGAGCTTTACGACATCGAGACCGATACCGAGATTTACAAAACAGGCATTTACACCGCCGAAGCTGTAACGGAGAAGTCGTCGCCGGAAGCGATGGTAAACGCTGTGGAAAAAGCTGCTGACAAATATCTAAAGCAAAATAAGTTTTTGGTGGGTCTTGGCGGCGAACACAGCGTCACCACCGGATTTGTGCGCGCCTACGCCCGCCACTTCGACAACCTGAGTGTGCTACAGCTCGACGCCCACACGGATCTGCGCCCCGAATATCAAGGATCGCCTTACAGCCACGCTTCGGTGATGTCGCGGGTACGCGAGATTTGTCCGTTTGTGCAAGTGGGAATCCGCAGCATGGACATTGTTGAAAAGCCATTTTTGGTGGATGAAAAACTCTTCCTGGCCGAAGATATTTACGACAACGACGATTGGATGGAGGACGCTGTGGATCAGCTTACCGAAAATGTGTTTATCACCATCGACCTCGATGTGTTCGACCCTTCCATCATGCCCAGCACCGGCACGCCCGAACCGGGAGGATTGTATTGGTATCAGGTGATAAAATTCCTGCGCCGCGTGATAGAAGAAAAAAATGTAGTGGGTTTTGATGTGGTGGAGCTGGCGCCCGTGGACGATAATAAAGCGCCCGACTTCCTCGCTGCCAAGCTGATTTACAAACTACTAACTTACAAATTCCAAGACCAGGCCACCCGCGCAATAAAATAGTGAACCTTGCGCTACAGCGGCTGTTTTGACATTAACAGAATTTTATTTATTCCTAATTATAAAGATTTAGAAATCATGAACAAGAAGAGCTTACTCAAAGAAACCATCCGTCATATCGACATCAAATCCTTCGACAGCACGCCCATCATCGATGCGATGCGTGGCATGTCGTTCTCCTCGCGTGATACGGCTGCGGCTGCCGACATTTTGCAACGCATGATCAATGACGACGACTGCACCATCTGGCTCACACTTGCTGGCAGCACCAGTGCCGGCGGATGTATGCAGGTGTATGTGGATATGATCAAAAATAATATGATCGATGCCGTGGTGGCTACAGGCGCTTCCATCGTGGATATGGATTTTTTCGAGGCGCTCGGTTACAAACATTATCGCGGAACTCCATTTGTGGATGATATGGAGCTGCGTTCGCAATACATCGACCGCATTTATGATACTTTTATTGATGAAGAAGAGCTGCAGGCCTGCGACGACGCCACCCAAAAAATTGCCGACAGCCTCGAGCCGCGTCCATATTCGTCGCGTGAGTTCATTCGCGAAATGGGACGCTATCTTACCAAACATTCCGTAAAAAAAGATTCGCTGGTACAAGTGGCCTTTGAACACAATGTTCCCATTTTCTGTCCCGCTTTTTCTGACTGCAGCGCTGGTTTTGGTTTAGCAAAACATCAGTGGAAAAATCCCGACAAACACGTTTCCATTGATTCGGTAAAAGATTTTCTGGAGCTTACCAAAATAAAAATGGAAGCCGGTGGCTCGGGATTGTTTATGATTGGTGGCGGCGTGCCCAAAAACTTCGCTCAGGACACAGTAGTCTGCGCCGAAATATTAGGAAAAGAAGTTCCCATGCACAAATATGCTGTGCAGATTACCGTAGCCGACCCACGCGATGGCGCCTGCTCGAGCTCTACACTAAAAGAAGCCGCTTCTTGGGGCAAGGTAGATACCATGTACGAACAAATGGTCTACGCTGAAGCTACAACAGTGTTGCCGCTCATCATCAGCTATGCCTACCACAAAGGAGACTGGAAAAAACGCAAACAAAGAGAGTGGACCAAGCTATTTGATTAGAACCTCTTATTTTTGATTTAAAAAAAAGGGGCTTCCTGTAACGATCAGGAAGCCCCTTTTTTAACGCCTCATCCCTGCCCCTCTGCTGGACAGTAGGATTGTTTGCTAAGCGAAGCATGTTGTTTTGGGTTTCGGATTACGTCACGAAAGAGAGCTCCCTTCCCCGTGTCGGAGAAGGGTCGGGGATGGGGCAATGACGACGAAAATCTGAGTATGGAGTCGAAGAATATGTTGGGAACACTACACCTAAATAATTGCAACTATTTGGTTTTTTTCTTTTTAACTCCCCTATTGCACCACCATCTTACGCATCTGGCGTCCTTTTGGGGAGGTGAGGATCAGATAATAAATTCCGGATTGGATATTCGATGGCTGCCATTCCAGACGATGGCTTCCAGGAGTATAACTTCCGTTAGCCGGATTGGCTACACACTGTCCAATGGAATTATAAATTTCGATGGTAATATCATTTTTATCCAATAGCTCAAAAGTAATGGTAGTGCTTCCCGCAAATGGATTGGGAACATTTTGTCGCAATAAAATTCCTTCGATCACCAGCGGATCGGCTATGGAGGAGGAGCCAAGCACAGGCGAGCCGGCATGCACCCATGCGGTGTATATCAGTTCGGCCAAAGCATGCGAAGCGCTTTTGAAAAGATGCGTGGTGAACTCATTGGAATATTCCCACAGCGCCTGCTTGTAGGCCTGTGAGCCGGTGTTGCCCGAAACGCTTTTGGCGTAGTCGTCGGCCATGAGTATCGAATCGACATAGGGATAATTTTGATAAATGTATCCAAAGATGTATTCCGGCACATCGTCAACAAATTCGGCAGGTGAGCCTTCGTAATTAATCTGTGAGATGTAAGCGTTGATCATGGTGGATTCGTAGCGTGAATGGATACCGGTGTTGCCGGTAAACTGCCCGTTGTAGTTGCGGGTAATATGCATGGGCATGTGTCCGTCGGCTACGTAATGGCCAAGGTCGGCGGCAAAGAGCACGGCCTTTTCCCAATCGTAGCGCTCGAAGCAGCTTACCAGCGAATCGAAGGTGCGCAGGGTAGCCCACGGCAACACACCCTGGTTGTAAACGAAATAGGTGCCGTAAAGCATGATCACCGAGTCGAGCGTTTGCGGGATACGCCCGGTTTCGTTAAACAACTGATAATTGTCGATGTCGATAAAATGGCGTGGGCTTTCGTTGGGATCGCTGCTCTTGCGTTTGTCGGCATCGCTGGCATGGGCTGCCAGTATAGCAGTCCACTGATCGAAATCCGCCATGTGCTCATTATACGACAGCGACGCTCTCTGACTGATGTGGAAATGTCCGACATGACCCCAACCCGACAACAGAATGATAGCAACTGTCGCGAGAGGTAAAAGGAAAACTTTCTTGTTTTTCATAAAAATGAAGTTTGTGGTTTTTTTGGCAAAGTTAATTTTTAATGAGGACGTTGGTTATGTTGCAAAATAGTTGGCTGATTTTGTAAAACAAAAATGAATTTATGAATGTGATACAAGAACCAAGAGCGCTCAAAGAATTTAAAACGGCGCAAAAGGACGTTTAGTGGAATGGATAAAAAGGCTGTGATTTTGAGAGAAAAATAAAAACCCGCAACGAGATGCTGCGGGTTGGTGTTTATTTCCTGGAGGTGTCGAGCGGATTCGAACCGCTGTAGGCGGTTTTGCAGACCGCTGCCTGACCGCTCGGCCACGACACCTGATTTTAAATTTGAACCGGGATTGCAAAAATAACACATTTTGGTAAACAGAAGCGAAAATTATGATTAGAACCTAACTTTGTTCCTAAATAGCCTCTGCGTCTCCCCGCCCCAGCGGTTTCTACTTTTTTGTCGCTGCAGATGAATTTTATTAATTTCACCGCCCAAAATCAGAGTATGACAAAAAAGGAAGGATTTATAAAAAGAAACAAGCGCACCATCAGCGATTTCATCCGCCTGCACAGGCTCGACGCGCTTACCGACGTGGCTTTATTTGTCATCATCACTTTGGTGATCCATTTCAGCTTTCGCTTTTGGGCCAACCAATTGCATTTTTATCCCATCAAAGAACTTTATTTAAGCATTGGCACCTGGCTGTCGGATCAGGTTTATGTACAAAGCATCTGGTTTGTAGAACATGTTTTAAAGATTCCGTTTACGGCAGTGGATCAAACGCGCACGATGTATTTCACCAACAGCGGCTACATAGCTGTCAATTCGAGCTGCTCCGGTTTTAAGCCGATGCTGCAGTTTGTGCTGCTGATGATGATTTATCCGGGGCCTTGGCGCCACAAACTTTGGTTTATCCCAATGGGACTTTTCATTGTTCATCTCACCAATTTGTTTCGCATCACCGGGCTTTCGGTAGTGATCGTGAATTGGCCCAACTACTGGGATTTTAGCCACGACTATTTGTTCAGGCCGTTTTTTTATGTGGTAATTTTCTCGCTCTGGGTATGGTGGGTGGAGCGATTCAGGCCCATGACCAAAAAAACAAAGGCAACATCTTAGTGCTGCCTTTGCTGGTTGATTATCTCTAAAAAATTTCTCTATCGTAACTCAAAAGAGCTTTCGCCAACGATTTCCCCATCCATATAAATGGAAACAAGATAGCGGCCTACCATAGCGTTCTCATCCGAATTTTTCTTATCCCAGTAGACGCAAAGATCCATCGACTCGCCTTCGTATTTCACATCCCGTTTGATGGAATATTGGAGTTTGGTGTTGTTGGCCATAAAAGTGTATTCATCGCCGGTGTCGTACATAAGAATAATGCCATCGGGGCGGGCAATGCGGAAATAGATGGATTTGATGCCAGATTTCACGAGTGTATTTTCGCCCAGGGTAAAGCAAATCTGAACGCGGTCGGTGCGTTTGGCTTTGTCGGTTTCAGTCTGTCGTGAGCCGCGCTGGCGGATGCCGGTAGATTTGATGTTGTAGGCGCGCAGCACCGAAGCACTTTGCACAATGTTTTCCAGTTCGACACGCTGTTCCTGCAGCGTCACATTTTTCACCTGTTCGCTCTTAAAGCTTTCGCGGATGCGCTGATTTTCCTGCTTCAGATCATCGTTTACACGATAGAGTGAGTCCATTTGGTTTACGTAGCCTTTGGCCACATCGCGGAGCCTGTCGAGTTTTTTCTTTATCTGAAAATATTCCCATTTATAATTCAGCAGATCCTTGATCTCCGAAGCATTGGCCTGTATCAGGCTGTCGCGCGAAGCCAGGGTATCCGACAAACGGCCATAGTTAGATTTCACATCGTTATGTTCTTGCAGAAGCGCATTGAGTTCGTTTTGCAGCTCAGTACGCATCATCTCTTTTTCTACGGTCATATCTTCCACCTTTGTGGCTGTGTTGATGTACATGTAGCCCAGCAGCAATACCAGCAGCAGAAGTATGGCCAGAAGAATGATGTAGATAATCGGTTTCGATTTTTTTGGTGCCTGTTCAGTCATTTCTCGTTATACTTTATTGTAGTTTGAAAAATCAAGTAGTTAAATAATATCCATTATCGGCGGCAAAATTAGCAAATTTCGTGTGGATTATTTTCGCAGCAGCTATTAAAAATGCTTTCGCCGGACACTTATTGCATTAGCAATATTTTATAAATTTGGCGTAATAGACAAAAAGTAGGCAATAAGCTTCTTATCGTTGATGCCGGCTCACTGCGTCGTGGAGTTGTTCCATGGCTTGCTGCACCAACTGGTGCGGGCATGCCACGTTGAGGCGCATAAAACTCTCGCCACCGGTGCCAAACATTTCGCCTTCGTTTAAACCCAGACGGGCATTATTTACAAAAAAATCTTTCAACCCTCCGACAGGTAATTCCAGATCGCTGCAGTCGAGCCAGATCATGTAGGTGCTTTCTGGCTCGATCATCCTAATCAGCGGGATGTTTTGCTGCAAATATTCCCGCACAAGAGTTATGTTTTGCTGCACGTATTCGAGCAATTGCCTCAGCCAGTCCTCGCCATGCTCATAAGCAGCCTGCAGCGCGATGGCACCAAAAAGGTTGCCCATGCCCGCGTGCAACTGGTCGTTGAGCATGTGGTTGTATTTGTCGAGGAGTTCCTGGTTTGGGATGATAAGATAAGAAGTGGCCAGCCCCGCCAAATTAAAGGTTTTGGAAGGTGCGTTGCAGGTGATGGTTTGCGCAGCCACCTCCTCGCTAAGCGATGCCAGCGGGATGTGCTGATGTCCATCCAAGATAAGGTCGGAATGAATTTCGTCGGAGATGATGAGCACGTCGTTGTCGATGCAAATCTGTGCCATGGTTTCTAACTCGTGGCGCGTCCAGACGCTACCGCCGGGATTGTGTGGATGACAAAGCATAAGTATGCGCGCACCAACGGCTTTTTGTTTCAGATCGTCAAGATCCATGCTAAGCCGGCCGTTTTTTAACACCAAAGGATTTTCAACAATTTCGCATTCATTTTCTCGGATGGCGCTGAAAAACGGGAAATAGACCGGTGGCTGCACGATGATGCGGTCGCCAGGTTTTGTGAGCGCCATCACCAGCATATTGAGCGCCGGCACCACGCCCGGACTAAAACTCAGCCATGCCGGATCGACATCCCACCCATGGCGTTTTTTCATCCAACCGACAATGGCATTATTAAATTCATCACCGCGAAAGGTGTAGCCTGTTATTTCGTGTTCCAGGCGCTTTCGCAGCGCATCGATCACAAAGTCGGGCGTGCGGAAATCCATGTCGGCCACCCACATCGGCAGCACTTCTTCGCTGCCAAAGATGCGCTGGCGGGCATCATATTTTATGCAATTTGTCCCTTCACGGGAAATGATTTCGTCAAAGTTGTATTTCATATTTTCTTTTTTAATCAATTATTACAAACCCATTATCGAAAGGAACAACGAAAAATGCAGAGGGTTTAAAAAATTCAAAATACTATGATTCTATTCAAGTTTTTAATGCCATTTTCGCTTTCGCGAGAAAAGCAGACGGAGGCGGATGAAAAAGCCGATGAGTAAAAGGAACAATTCAAAAAACGGCGTAAGCAGCAACAGGTTTTTTTCGTGGAGGCGCTTTTGTATCAGGCCGAACAGGATGAGTTGGCTGATGAATCGCAAAGCAAATATTGCTGCCACCGAAATCCAGGGAGCCTTTAATAACAGGAGAGCTGCCAGCAAAGTGTAGAAAAGGAAGAGCGACAAAGTGTAGGTTTCGATGAGCACGCGGTGGCCTGTTTTAAAATAATGGCGCATGCCCAGCCTTTTTTTTTCGCTGATCAGCCAACGCCGGAAAGAATACGGTCGCACCTGATCGATGCGGCTGCCGGCACTTATTTGCACCGACACATTTTTGCGCGTGGCGGTTTTATTTACAAAGAGTTCGTCGTCGCCGGCGTTGATGGTGTAATGAGCGCTGAAGCCTTTGTTTCGGTAAAATAGTTCGCGGGTGTAGGAGAGGTTGCGGCCGATGCCTTTGAATGGGATTCCGCTAAGTGCCATCGAAAGGTAAAGCAACGCATCATAAAAAGCCGTAAACCGCAGCCATTTATTGATTCGTGATGTCGTGCGCCAGGAAGCATATCCCAGTACAATCTCGCGCCCGGGCTGCATGGCTGCCGTCATCTCCGATATCCACTGCTCGTTGGCCGGGCAACAGTTGATGTCGGTGAGCAAAATCAGATCGCTGTAAGCCGACTTGATGCCCAGCGATAATGGAAACTTTCGACCCGAAAACCAGTTGAGACTTTGCGTAAGCTCTACAATGCGCAGGTGGGGATATTTGGCCGTAAATTCATCCATCAGCTCCATGGTGCCGTCTTCGGAGTTATCAACCACCAGAACAACTTCGTACCTGCGATGCACCTGTTCAAGGAAAGCCGCCAGGTTTTCGTTTACATCCCGATATTGGTTGTTGGCCATAATTACAATTGAAACAGGCGTTTCATCAGCTACTTCAAAGGTTTTTTTGTAAAAAGCCAACCGCACAAACACCAGCCAGAAGTAGATGAGCTGCACCATTGTAACGGCGGCAAAACCTACCAGGAGCCAGAATAATAAAGGTTGTTCAGGTATAAATTCTGTAAATGTCATTGCTGTGCAAATAGTGGCGGCAAAAGTAGAATTAAGCAGGCAGATGTAAATGGGCGTTGATAAGTTTTCGGATTAGCTTTTGGGGCGTTAAATTTGCATAAAGTCTATGTTTATGAACCATCCGTATTACGATTCCGATCAGTTGCGCAGAATGCTGCTTGCTAATCAATTCATTACATTTGTCACTTTAAAATATTTTCATTCAAACTCATTTCTATGAAGCATATTCAATTTCTATTCATTCGATTTTTTAAACCAGGGCTTCTGTTTGTGATCATGATGGCGTTGTTGGTTTCCTGTTCGGAGCAGGTGGTGCAAAGGCCTAACATCATTTTTATCATGAGCGACGATCATGCTTACCAGGCCATTAGCGCTTATGAGGATCATCTCATTCACACCCCAAACATCGACAAACTCGGCGATGAGGGAATGCGCTTCGACCGTGCGTATGTTACCAATTCGATTTGCGCACCAAGTCGTGCTGTAATTCTTACCGGCAAGCACAGCCACATAAACGGGGTGCGCGATAATGAGACAGATTTCGACAGCAGTCAGACTACGTTTCCAAAATTATTGCAACAAGCAGGCTACCAAACAGCTATCGTGGGGAAGTGGCATTTGAAATCGGATCCCAAAGGTTTTGATTTTTGGAAGATTCTGATTGATCAGGGCGACTATTATCAGCCCGAATTTAAAACCAGCGAGGGAATCTTTACAATGCAGGGCTATGTTACGAACATAATAACTGATATGGCTTTGGATTTTCTCTCGAAGCAAACCAACCAGAAAAAACCTTTTATGCTGATGTATCAACACAAGGCACCGCATCGCGCATGGCTGCCGCCACAACAATATCTGGATGCTTTTTGGAGCCAGCCTATCCCGATCCCAAAAACGCTGTTTGACGATTACCAAAACCGTGGAAGTGCTGCCAGGCAAGCCGAAATGCGGATAAGCGACCACATGGGGTTGACGAATGATACTAAAATAGAGCCTAAAATTTTGGATTCTCTTGGCATGAAGGAGTTCATGAAATGGTTTGCCAATATTTACAATGACAAACTCTCCCGCCTCACCGCCGCCGAAAGGGAAAAGTGGGATAGCGTTTATGGGCCGATGAATGAAGCCTTTTTTAATAATCCGCCGCAGGGCGATTCGTTGACGCTCTGGAAGTACCGGCGTTACATGGAAGATTATCTGGCCACCATAAAATCGATAGATGACAATGTTGGCAGGTTGCTCGATTATCTTGACGAATCCGGGCTGGCTGAAAACACCATCGTTGTTTACACTTCCGACCAGGGATTTTACCTGGGTGAGCATGGCTGGTTCGACAAACGATTTATGTATGAAGAATCGTTCAGAACGCCGCTACTGGTGCGCTGGCCCGATAAAATTAAACCCGGAACCGTAAACTCGAATTTGGTACAAAACCTCGACTTTGCCGAAACCTTTCTGGACGCTGCCGGTGTAGATATTCCCGACGATATGCAGGGCGAAAGTTTGCTGCCACTTTTTGCCGAGAACGATAAGGATTGGCGCAATGGGCTTTATTATCATTATTACGAATATCCGGCTTTCCATGCCGTGAAGCGCCATTACGGAGTGAGTACTGATCGATACAAGCTCATCCATTTTTATTACGATGTGGACGAGTGGGAGCTTTATGATCTCGTAAAGGATCCTGACGAAATGCAAAATGTAATTGATAATCCGGAATACCAGCAAGTAAAGGAAGAGTTGTTGGTTCGGTTGGATGAATTGCGAAAGCAATACGGAGATTCGGATGAATTGACAAAGGAGATTTTAGAAAGCGACCTCAATAGGAAATAGTGATTCTTGAAAAGATCTTCGTGGTAAAGTCAGGGTTTGCAACAGGAGCCTCGTAGAGGCAGCAGTATGGTAGAAAATTGAGGTCAGGAGAAAAAAGCCTCGTAGAGGCGACACTATGATCTTGCAGAATTATCATATTGTATTCTGAAAAAGGCTTAATTAATTGATGGTTCAATCGAATGGAAAAAGGTCTTTAATTCTATTATAATTTCGCTCCTACGGAGCTTTGTGTTTTCATTGTTACTTTATTCTACCATAATTCCGCTCCTACGGAGCTTTCTCTGTCAATTTTGGCCAAAGGGTCGATGGCTAATTTATACATTGTATTTTTTGTCGAATTCCTCTTTTACTTCCTGTTCCTGCCAGTCGTGATATGAATCAGGGTTTTCTTTGTAATTCTTCAAGCGCTGGTCGATGATTTTTTTATGATGTTCCGGAATATCAGAATCATCAATGGGTCCATGCGTTGTAAATCCAAGATTTTTCATTAGTTCCTTAAAAAAAGGGACTCTTTGATCGGGTATCGAAACAGAAAAGTTTGCCATGATTCAATGCTTTTATTTTACTCAGATGCAAATTTAATACAATTTGGGTATTCCCTTTTCTTCTTACAGATACAAGATGGCAAATGCTTTAACTAACAGAATTCCTGACCTGTTTGTTGATTTACAGCTGTCAACAACTCTTTATCCACTACGCGGAATTCATCACAGGGGATTTAATATTGATGAATAAAAGCAACCCCCAAGCCTCCGACACCTCGAAGAAGTTTTACAAATAATGCTAGTTACCCTATCTCAAAATAATCTCATCCGAAAAAATCATCGATTCGTAGCCGGAGCCTGAATGATGCCACTCGGGCAACTTGCCGTAATAGTAGGCAATTACTTTCAGGTATCGTGTTTTCAGGCTATTAAATTCGGTGGTGTAATTGTGTTTTAAGCTGCCCTTTTCTTCAGGAGTAATTGTGTTGGCCAGGCTTTGGATAAGGACGTATTCGTCATCCAAATCATTTTTCCCATAAATTTCGATCTTCGTTGGGAAGATAACCCAGTCGTAGGTATTTTGATAAAATCCCATCGAAAAGAAATTTATTGTTTGGATTTCTGACAGGTCAATTTCGATGTCGATATTCTGGCCCGAAAATCCCTGCCACAGGCCGCTCCGCAAAACGTCGGCCTCGCCCTGCTTCCCGTCCAAGAGGGCATTTTTTCCTCCGCCATCGTAGCCGGGGTGATAATTTGAATAGGATGAATTAAGTTTATGTAATTTCCCAATTCCCTTGTGATAGATAATGGTGGTTTCGGTTTTTGGAAAGGCTTTCGCCGGATGGATTACCCCGGCCACAATTTTGGTGTCTTCATCAATAAAAACTGGCTCTTTATACTTTGCCGACGACATTGTTACGGTATCTGCGTTTAATGCATAATAAATTTCCTGGTCGTCAAATATCGAACGAATAGAAATCTCCCGTCCTTTTTCAGTCAGCGTATCGGCGGCAGTAATCAGGCAATGGTATTTTAGGTTTTCGATGCTTTCGGTTAGTTTTTCAAACTTTGCCACATTCTTTTCTAACCACCACGGGCGGTTTTCCAGATTCCATAAATGCACATACTCTGATTGCAAGGCTCCGGCCTCATCAGCCAACAGGTCGATTTGCTTTTTTAATTCAACATCCGATTTATTGCTCGCTCCATTTATAAACTCGGAAATATCAATCCTGAGCAAATTTTTGTGTAAGGTAAATTTTACTTGACGGATGGCAAACAGCAAATAGTCGAGAGTGCTCTTGTTGTACCTGATTTGTGGGGCAAGGGCTTCGATGCTTTGTTTTAAAGCCACCGTTTGCTCCAGCATAGCGCGATTTTCATCCCTTCTTCCATCTCTAACATAATCGAAATAGATGGGGAAAACGGGTTCGAAAAAGCGACTGTTGTTTAAAATATCCCGTACGCCCGATTGGTGGAAGCCTGAAAAGGAAATCATAGCATCCGTCAATGAACTTTCATTTAATCCATAAAAAATGGCATCATAATTCCGGTTGAAGGCGTGGTATATTTTTTCTCTTTCCACATCGGATGCTTCCATCGACAAATTCGATGCGGGTGCATTCCAACTATTTTCGGCACCCCAGGCAAAGCCGTGCCAGTTGTTTTGGAAAAAGTTCATCCCGTCGTCGTCCCAGCTCGTGTTTAGTACGCCGGTAGCCCCGTGTTTGTAGGCATCTCTGATAAAATTATAGACATTGATTTGGGTAGAATAAAAATCTGGAAAAATATTTGACCAGCAGTTAATGCCCGGAGCCACCCAAAAGTTAAGCCCGGATTCGGAGAGCGGCGTAACGGCATATTCAAAATTATCGGCGGCATGATAGCCCCAGGCGATCACAGTAATATCACTGGGCAACTGTCCGATTATTTCCGGGTGGTTGCCCACAATGTCGCCCCACATCACTATTTTTTTTCCGTAAGGTTTTAGCAGGCTGTCCAGCTTATTGATATGACTAACATACACGCCGCCAATGCCGAGGCTTTCCGCCATTGCCTTGGATTTTCCTTCGCCCAGGCCGTGGGTTTCATCACAATTAATATTGAAATATTCGCCTTCAAAGGCAGGGACAATTTCGCTGTATGCCTCAGCAAGAAACTGGTAGGATTCGTCCATGGCCGGCGAAATGATATGCCCGGCTTCGGCCAAATGCTGATATTGGGGGAGGGAAAGTGTTTTTTCCATGTGGCCAAACGACTGGTAATTTCCGATAAGATGCACGTGATGTTTTTTAGCATAGGAACTTAATTCTTCAAGCTGTGCTTTGGTAATTCCGTCGGCGGGTGCGATTCCCGGGTGGCTGTCGAACTGGAAAACATGCTCGATGTAGAGGGTGAAATAATTCAGTTTGAAAGCAGCCATTTTAAGGATTTGGGCTTTCAACGTTTCCATGCTTGGGATGGGTCCGCGGCTGATGTCATCCTGCCAGCCACGCACCGCAATGTCGGGATAATCGTAAATAGTTAAACCGGGAATCATGCTTCCGCTGCGATTGGCTTGAATGACTTGTTTCAGGGTTTGGATGCCATAGAAAATCCCGGCATCGGTTTTTGAAATTATTTTAATTCCCCCTGACGAAACTGCCAAAACATAGCCCTCATCGCCCGGCTCGAAAGCGGCATCTAAGGCATTATCTTTTATAATCTCCGTCCATCTTGTTTCTGATTCAACTCTGATAAATTCGATACAATTATTTGTTGCCTTTTTAGCTTTTTCTAAATTGATGTTCAATTCCTGCTGAATACAATCTCTTAGTTCATCAGCGTAAAACGAACCCTGCGCATAGCCGACAATTTTTGTGTTTTCATCAATCCTGAAAGCACCATCCCGAAGCTCGATTTGCTTAGGCCGGGGAATTAATTTCAACTGTGCGCTGAGCAAGGTTCCCTGCAAAAGGATTAAAATAAGGATCGAGATTTTTAGTGTTTTCATATCAATAAATTAAAGCTGTAAAGATAATCCGATTTGAAAATAAAAAAGAGGCTGACAAACACGTTGCCAACCTCCATCTTAACAAAGGGAATCAACACTTCTATTCAACAACTATCTTTCGCACGACGGGTTGGTCGTCCGTTTCAAATTTTATAAAATAGAAAAATGAATCTCTATCTGGCAATAATCAGCTTCTCCGAAACTGTGATTGCTTTCGAATCGGAGGTAAATTGCAGGTGGTACAATCCATTTGAAAGGTGGTGGGCATCAATCACCGATTGTTCACCCGAAACCCTTTGCTCAAACACCATTTGTCCGTTTGTATTAAAGATGCGTACAGAACCTGCCTGGCCATTAGGAGTTGTAAATGTAAAAGTACCATTGTTGGGCATCGGGAAAATGGAGATCGTTTTCTGAGCTTCTACCGGATCAGCAATGCCTACTGGTTCTAAGGTTTTAAATTCCACAATCGTGGCAGGGCCCCATTCGTCGAGTGCATTTTTACCAACAGCAATAGCATAGTAATCTGTGTTTGCAAACAAATCTATCCACACCCAGTCGTCGATGGCATACATGGGTGAACCAAATTCGATAATAACAGCAACAGCCGAATCCTGACCAATCTCATTAAAATACGATTTAGTAATCAGACCGTCATAAAACAGCGCCGTTTGGTCGTTGGGTATAGCGATGAGTCGTGCCGAGCTGTCGGTAATTTGAGAAACCTGCACCTGCATTTCTGCCAGTCCGTTGCCGCCACCCGTGAGTGTTGTTACAGTTTTTGTGTTGAGCGGATAACCAAATCCGTTGGCATCGAGCGGACGTGCATAAAGGGTATATTCGGTGTTTGGAGCTTGGCCGGTCCAAAGATGGGTAAAGGCTTCTGTTTTTTCGATGCCCCACATTTGCACCAGCGAATCGACTGATACGCCCAGCCAGGCTGACCACATCGCCATTTCGGACTGGGTGCTAAGCAATGCAAAATAGCTTGCACAGGCTACGTTGGGCGTAAAGGAAGCTTCAACCGTGGTGTTGGTAATTTCTAAAGGAGTTATTATAACAGCAGGATCGGAAACTTCGTCATTCATAAAACGAGCAACCAAAAACTCGGGGAAGTCTGCGCCCGCGGTGTGGCCGGCCACAACAATTTTTCCGTCGGGTTGAATGGCTACGGCTGTGCCCTGATCAATATCTTTGTTTAAATCGGTGATAGTTATTCCATCCGTTCCAAACGAGGTGTCGAGAAGACCATTAGCATTCAGCCTTACCAAACCCATATCGTAATCTTCTGGCCCTTCGGCGTAGCCGCTCAATATAATTTTATCGTCATTCTGAATTACCATATCTGTAAGATAGTTGCCACCGTAAATAAGATTTACCGTGGTAATTCCATTGGTGCCAAAGGTGTTGTCGATGTTTCCGTTCTCATCTAAACGTGCCGCAGCGAAATCGTAGCGCAAAGGTTGGGTGCCAATCCAGGTGTGGCCGCCGGCTATTATTTTCCCATCACTTTGCAGAGCAATGGCAATCATAAAATCGTATCCTGTGCCAATGCTGAATAATGTAGAACCGAATTCGCCAAACGTAACGTCGAGTGCGCCATTGGCGTCGAAGCGGGCAATTCCGAATGCATAATTTGCAGCAGCGTCAAAGGCCAATCCGCCAACTAAAATTCTGCCATCATTTTGTATAACGACATCCTGGCCAAAGCACAAACCGATGCCTACATCAGCAGAAGCGAGGCCGCCTGTGCCGAAAGTATTATCAAGTGTTCCGTTGGTATTATATCTCACCAACATGAACCTTTCTTCGTGGTCGCCGGCAAGCAAAATTTTCCCATCATCCTGCAACACTATGGCTTCTGCCACTTCGCTGGTGTTGCCGAAATCGGTTATTACAATGCCATTTGTTCCAAAGGTATTGTCAGGCGTTCCGTCAGCATTGAGTCTGATAAGCAACACGTCGGTGGAAGAACCCGTGAAAATATAACCACTAAGCACGATCTTTCCATCGGGTTGTAGAACCATATCAAGTACATAATCGCTGGTGGTAGTGGCCGAAATGGAAACCATACCGTTGGTGCCAAAGGTGTTGTCGTTAGAACCGTCTTCGTTGTAGCGTACTACGGCAACATCGTAATTGGGGGAAAAGCCGGTGTGTCCGGCGGCAATAATTTTTCCGTCGGGCTGCACGGCTATGGCACGAGCCATATTAAATCCCTCGGTGATTACGCTGGTTACGATGCCTTCGTTACCAAACGAAAAATCCAATGTGCCCGGTTGCGCCTGGGCAAAAGTTACTGTTGCTAAAAGTGCAATTACTGTAAAAATCTTTCTCATTGTTTTAAAAGTTAGTTTAGATGTTAATGGTTCTAATAGAATGGTGTTACTTATTGTCATGATTTTTCTCCTGTTCTTTAGTTAGTTCTTTAAGCAGCTTTTCTAAAATTTTACGCTCTTCCTTTTTCTTTTTAATAAAATGCTCAAGCTGTATCGCCCCTTGGTCATTTTCCATTTTCGCTCCGTGCTCCTTTTTCATCTGTAATTGTTTTGGACGGCAAGAGTAGGTCAGTTTATAAAATTGGCCAAATTAAACGCCTGCACATTGCTGCTACGCATAGCAAAAGCACCACAACAATGTTGCTACAGGAATTTTAAAACGTTGGTAACAAGTAATTTAAAGTGAGGCTAAAAACTCTGTCAACCCGGTTTCTGAGTTGGTGAGTTGGAGTTTTTTGCGAAGGCGGGTACGGGCAACTTCTATACTCCGGAGGGATTGGCTGGTGATGGATGCAATTTCTTTGGTGGTCATATTTAGGCGCAGGAAGGCGCAAAGACGGCGTTCGTTGGTAGTAAGATTAGGAGCTACCGATTGTAGCTTTTCATAAAACTCATTGTGAACCTGCTGATATCTAAGCTCAAATTCTTCCCAGGCGTTTTCTTCCTGCACCTTATTCAGGTTCTTAATAACGGTATTGATGGTATTCTCATTTTTTTCAGTCAGATTAAGTTTGTTGTCCGAGAGCACTTCCACCACTTGCCCGATCAGTTCGTTTTTTTGAATCATGCTCATCACGTGTGTGGTCAGTTCCTTATTTCGGATTTCAAGTTCGTTTTGCAGGTTTTTGTTTTCAAGGATGGTGTTCTTGGTGTTTAAAGACAAGTTATCCTTTTCGAGATTGAGCCGCTTATTGCGATTATTCGACAAAACATAGAGAAGAACAAATACCAATAGTATTAAAACCAGCAAAGCAGCCGTAAACATGTAAATAGTATTTAGCCTGTCTTGTTCGAGTTGCCTAATTTTCTGCTGTTCGCTGAACTGAGAGCTTAGCTCCAGCCTCGTTAATTCTTTTAAGGTCTCGGCACTATTTATTGTATCCTTGAGCTGATCGTACAATACAAAATATTTAAGCGCCGAATCAGCATTATTTTGCTGATAATAATAGGTGTAGAGTTTTTCTGATGCAATACTCCGCAATTCGATACTACCTATTTTATTAGCTGTTTCATAACTCGAATAAAAATATGTGCGAGCTTTATCAGGCTGATTTGTTTGTAAATAATATTCAGCCAATAAATTGTACGATTCTGTCAGTCCAACAAGATCATTATTTTCGGGTTTTATTTCCATCGCCCTTGTAAGGTTTACAAAAGCACTATCCGGTTCATTGATGTCAAGAAACAGACTTGCGATATTATTCAAAACACTAACTCTGTTATAGTCCGGATCAGCCACAGATTCGATTTGTGATAAACTTTTTCTGTAATAATAAAGCGATGAATCATATTGTTGTAGCTCCTGATATACTATTCCCAGATTATTTAAGATCTTTGGTATCTGAGATTTATAATTCTCGTCAGGGCTATTATCAGGTAATTCTTCTAAAATCTGAAGTGCTTCTAAAAAGCTATTTCTGGCTACGGTGTAATCTTCCATTTTTAAGCGGATAGCTCCGATGTTTGCAAGCACAAAAGCAATTCCCGGTTTGTTGCCTTTTTCCTTTTGGATTTCGAGGTAAGCATAAAAATAGGCGGTGGCAGTTTCAAATAATCCCTGTGTAAAATAGGCATTTCCGGCATTGAACATGGCGTATTCGATAAGAGTCATATCCTTGCTCTCCTTCGCGACATCCAGAGCTTTTTCCGCTTCCCGGATTGAAGCTTTCAAGTCGTACGAACCATAAGCCTGCGATAGCCTGACTAAAGTAAACACCTTAATGCTCTTACTTTGGGCCTCGCTAACTACTCGGTTCAGCGAGTCGATTACTTGCTGCTGGTCATCATCTTTTCCCCATAGTAATAGCGATTGTATTGTAAATACAATTAAAACTACAATACGTATGTTGGCTGCTAAATTCAAAATTTGTTTTCTATAAAAGAAGATGCAAATTTATTCAAATCTTTTTGTAGTACGGTTGTTTTTTTTTAGAACAATTGATTTTCAAGGTCATAAAAATGATGTTGTGTTTTTGTTGTAGTCTTTTTGTCAAGGTGTAGCAGAATAGTGCCGTCGTTTCATTTTTCTAATGGTAGTTGTCGATTTAATTTTGCCGTTCAAAAAATATCAGCATTAATTACAAATTAAAAATTTTACAAATGAATTTTTACAAACAAAGCATCGCTTACCTGGTAATCGTGTTACTGGCAATAAGTTTCAATACTGTCCAGGGTCAGATTACACTCCGGGAAACTACCGATCAAAAACTATCCACAGAAAACTTTATTCATGGCCAAAACGGATTTTCGCTGGCTCAGGACTTTCAGATGACCATGTCGATGCAAGATCGCGGGCCAAAAGAATGGATTACTATTGGTACTAATTCTTCGCCCTGGGGTTCGTACAACTATCCGGTGGATTTTTTTTGGAACACCTCGCTTACCCAAAGTATTTACACTGCTGAGGAGATGAATCACGAATCCTGCTCCATCGAGCAAGTAATTTACACCTACAAAACCTTGACCGGCAATTACCCTGACACTATTAGCACAGAATATTTCAGATTCTGGATTGCCAATACCGACCAGTCGTCGCTGTCAGAGGAAGCCGGCTTTTGGATTCCCCTGGAAGCGTTTACGCTTGTGTACGAAGGAATGGTAGAAATGTATAGCGGCCAGAATCAGGAGATGCTGTTTGACCTGGACAGTCCTTTTGTGTACAACGAATCCAATATTTGTATCATGGTTGAGCATACGCTAAGCGATAATACTTTCGAGAACCATTTCAATTTTGAAGCCTCTACCCTCGACGACAACGATAAAAGGTCGCGTCTTTATGTCAGCTACGATACACCTTATGATTTTACGCTGCCTACCAACGATCCTTCACAAAACGGAATGGATCTTCCGCAATTGGCCGATGTTAAACTATTTATCAATACAACTGCCGAGGCCAGCCTGGCCGGTACCATTACCAACCCTGATGCTGAACCTGTAGCCGATGTCCTGGTGAAAATCCTGGGCACCGACCTGCAAACCTACACAAACGACCAGGGCGAATACGAATTTTCGTATGTAGTACCCGGAACATATACGGTGCGCTATTCTGCCTTTGGCTATGTGATTGATGAAATGACGCTGGATATTTCTAATGCTGTTACCCAGGATGTGGTTTTGGCTTATCTTCCCAAAGCTACAGTAGAAGGTACCGTGCTGGACAATGATAACAACCCGATTGCCGATGTCAACATTCAGATAAGCGGCTACGACACTTACGTGGGAACAAGCGATGCCAGCGGCAATTTTGCCATCCAGGATGTGTATTATGATGATTTTTATACGGTTGCTTTTTCAAAAAATGGTTACCAAACTGAAATTATCGAATTAGCTGTCAACAATCCCACAGTGGACATGGGCGATATTAATATGACCGATAAACTGGAAAGCCCATCCTATGTAACAGCCGTCAACAACGATGATGTTGTGAATGTCGATTGGCTTGCACCTTCGGAACGAACAGTTTACCGCCGCGATGGCGATGAAATGGTAACGCAGATCGGACATAACTATGCCGGTGAAGTTGCTGTGTTTGGCCAGGCTTTCGCAGAGCCGGCCAAATTGTATGAAATGAGCTGGTATCTCAACTTGGTGGACTATCCGCACGAGTTTGTTAATGTTTTTGTATTTTCACTAAATGCCCAGGGGAATCCATCGAACAACATTCTTTTTGAGCAGGCTGATGTTCCCAACGTGGATTTACAATGGACAACTTTTAGGTTTCCGGATACCATCGTTGCCGAAAACGGATTTTATATGGCCTTAAGTTATCCCCAACGCTTAGAGCTGGGAATTGACGGCGGCAACGATCCCGAATTTCCTTTTGAAGCCGGCGTAAACTGGGTTTCGGAAGATTATGGAAGTAACCAATTCCTGCTGATGGAAGACCTGGGACTGGGCGAGATACCCGGCAACCTGATGATCAGGGCCGAGGGCTACAATATGAATACCGGTGAGAAACTTCAATCGCCAGCCCCTACACCATCACGTAGCTTAAATACATTCACGGTTTACCGTCTTGAGGATGGCCAGGAGCTGCAGCCCGAGTTATGGGTATTGCTCGAAGAAAACCTAACCACCACCTTCTATATCGACGAAGACTTTTCGACCTTAGATCCGGGCTGGTACAAATATGCCATTGAGGCTGTCTATTCAGGCGGACTCCCATCCCAAGCGGCATTCTCCAATCATCTCGAAAATCAATTGACTACCCAGGTAACGATAAACGTGAGCACAAACACACCAAACAACGAAAGCCAGGGAGCACTGATAAAACTTACCGGCAGCGACGAAAGCCATACCTATACCCAAATCGTTGAACAAGAAAATGGTGTAGTGATTTTTGAAGTTATTTTCAAAGATACGTATTCGATTTTAGTAAGCCACAAAGGCTTTGAGGATTATACGCAGTCGAACCTTGATTTTTCAGCGGAACCTGCCTACTCAATAGATGTTGAGCTGATAGAAATGATTGTACAGCCCTTCAATCTCGGCATTGATCTTTATCCGGATCTGTCGGCCTTGTTCCGGTGGAACCATACCGTCGATATCTTTGAAGATTTTGAGGGTTGTACCGATTTTGAAATCGAACCTGCCGGCGTTGTGGAATGGCTATACAATGATGTAGATAAAAAAACTACTGTTGGGCTCGCCAATATCAGTTTCCCTAATGAAAATGAACCGCATTCATTTATGATTTTTAATCCCACACAAACCGATCCTCCAATTGACCTGGAGTTAAATCCCGGCATTGCTCCACACAGCGGCGATAAGTTTCTGGCCAGCTTCGAAGCGAGCTCGGGCGCCAATGATGATTATTTTATTTCGCCAGAACTGAATTTTTTCCGGGATTTTAAGTTCAGTTTTTTTGCAAAATCATTTGATGATTATCCGTCATTAAATAAAATAAGGGTAGGATATTCTACCACAGGCTTTCAGCCTGAAGATTTCACCTGGTTAAATTCATCAGCCATCGAAGTGCCCATGTATGATTGGAACAGCTATGAATACGACCTGAATGCAGAAACCAAATATGTGTGCATTCGCAATGTTTCTGAGGGTGCCTTCATACTGATGATTGATGATGTATCAATTTACACCGAAGAGGCAAAAAGCCGTGCACTGCTTACCTACGAGGTTTACCTGAATAATACCCTGATGGGCGAAACCACCGAAGATACTTACACCTTTGATTCGGACGACGTTATTCCCAACGAAACAAATGTGGCCGGCGTTAAAGCCATCTACGCGAGTGGCGAAAGCGAAATGTCAACCATCGAATTTATGGGCGTATTTGTTTCTATGCCCGAGCCTGCGCTTCAGGCAAAAATGGAAGTATTTCCCAATCCGTCAAATGGTGCATTTACCATCCGGCTCGATGGTGAATACGAAGTTTCGATTATCAACAGTATGGGTGTAGTAGTTTTCAGGGAAACTATTTCGCACACGGAGCAGCTTAACCTCCAGAATCTAAGCCCCGGCATTTATGTTATCAGTGCCAAATCGGACCTAAAATCTTCTGTTAGCAGAATTATTATCCGCTAAAACAGATAGCCTAAATGCTTTAAAAATAGAAAAGGCCTTTGATTCCAGAGAATCAAAGGCCTTTTTGATGGAACTATAAAACGCCTGCCACCAGCCCGGGGGATGGAATAATTAAAGTCGGCTAAAAAATTCTATCAACAACAAATTGCTGTTAGCAGGATTGAGCTTTTTTTCCGAGCGTATTCTGGTCACTTCCATGCTTTTAAGTTTCACTCATTGCCGAATAAAATCTAACTTAAAACTAAAACTATCTCAGAATAAAGTAAACATTTATAATTTAGCCACCTAAACCAAAATCATAAAACAAAACCATAATGAAAAAAATTGGATTCATTGTCGCTTTGCTGGCATTGGTGCTGGGTTTGGCCTTTACCATCAACAGCATCGTTAAGGGTCTTTACGTCGAAATGGCAATCTTTGCCACCATGGCGAGCATGGCAATTTTTTATTTGCTCTTTCAGCTACTAATAAACAGACAAAAGAAAAAAGGAATCGTTCCAAGGCCTGTTCCCACGCTAAATCCTCCACTACCCGATGAAATGATCCTCTCGCCCGGTATTGATAAAATTTTCAGATACGTGTGGAAACACATTAAACTAATAGCTGTGGTGTCTATAATTTTTATTTTGAGCTATAATTGTTGGATAGTGAAAACGGAGGATACATTGGCTATAATATACTTTTCATTTTGTTTGGGCATTGTTCTGGACTCCGTCATCTTTTTATTTTACAAGAAACTTAAACATAAGAAGGAGCCAATGGCCGAAGCTCTTTAGCAATAGTAAATAACGGAGGCTTTCTTTTTAGGCTTTCACCTCCCTGGCAAACTTTGTATTTTCCAATTTTAGTAAATAATAAAACCCCCGATGGAACTCCGCCGGGGGTTTTTCAATTAACCACAAAGACAAAAGAAAAAACCGCGGAGGCGGAGAGACGCAGAGAGAAAAGGACAAAAAAGCTTTGCGCCTCTAGGGTGAATCTGTTTTCTTTTACCCCCCCGTTCCCTGCTTTTTTTACTTAATCTTCTCCAGATTTTTCATCCCATCAATGTTCATCGACTTGGAGAGTTTGGCGATGGTTTTCAGGTCGATGTTGCCGGTGATGCTGATGAAGCCTGCTTCGTTGGGCTGGTTGATGATCAGCAGCAGCTCGTTGATGTTTTTGCCATTTTTGCGGATCATAAACTTCACCGATTCGCCCCCCTCGTTCACGGTCATCAGTTCCGAAAAATCTTTCAGCTTCACACCGTTGAGTTCGTTTTTGAATTCTATGAGCCTGAGCGACTGCACTGTGTCTTCCAACATTAGTATGCGGATGTATTCGAGTCCCTGCACCACTTTGTTGAGTTCCTGCATATCCTCGCCTTCGGCCTCCTGCGTTATTTCGGCAAAAAGGCTGAAGAGTTCTTTGGTAACATGCACGGTAGTAAAACCGTCTTTGGCGCCATACTTATCAAAAAGCGCATCCGTAACGTTTTGTGCTTGCGCCGTAGCTCCCGAGAGCATCAGCACAATTGCAGCGGCAATCATTGTGATTTTTTTCATTGTTCTAAATTTTTTAAGGTTTAAAAACTATTTTGAATTTGGATAATTTTCCGAGATCATCGAGGCTCTCTGAAGCCTTGTCCATCTTGTGGTTTATGGTTTTGATGTTGCGATCGAATGCTCCCAGATTCTGCATTTTGACCTGTGTATTTTGCAATTTGTCGAGCTTTTTCAGCGGCTCGGCGCCCTGTGTAAATTTTGCCCCGACATAAGCCAGTGCCTGTTGTGTTTGCAGAAATGCTGCTTCCGTCTCGGCGTGTGTGTAGGAAGTGGCGGCTACAAAATGAGTATCAGCGGGTCGCTGATAAAACGTGATGGTGAGCGTAAAAAGCAACAGCAGCGCAGCAGCAATGCCACCGACGTAATAATAAAGTTGTCGCGATCGGTAGAAGGGGATAGATGCTGTATGTTGCAGGCGGTTCTCTATTTTTTCTGTTACGGCAGGTGGCAGCGTTTCTTGTTTTGCTTTCGCAAAATGCCCGAACATTTGCGCTTCGGCGGCAAACTGCGGATCGGCGCCGGGCGAGAGCAGATAGGCTTCTAATTGCCTTTCTTCTTGCAGCGTGGTGCCGCCTTCGTAATATTTTTTGAGTAGTATTTTAACTTCTGTTGTATGCATAGTTGTGTTGTTTTATGATGGCTTCGCGCAGCGTTTTACGGGCACGCGAAAGGTTGACACGAATTGTATTTACATTCATTTTCACCACCGCAGCTATTTCTTCGTATTCCAGTTCTTCCACATCGCGCAGATGGATGATAAGGCGCTGCTGTTCGGGCAGCCGGCTGATGAGACTGTGTGCCAGCGCCACGTCGTCTTTCGTCTCCAATGCCGATGCGGGGGTATGCGTTGTAGCAGGTTCGGTGATGTTGTCCAAAGAACTGTTTTGATAACTTTTGGCTTTTATCCTGTCGAGGCAAAGGTTGCGCGCAATGACCATGGCCAGCGCCTGTATGCTTCGGTAAGCGGACAGGTCGTGCCGTTTTTGCCACAGCCGCACCATGGTTTCCTGCAGCACATCCTGGCTGTCGGCATCCGCAAGATAATTCCGGGCCAGCCGGTAAATTTTATCCTGATGCGGGAGCACCTCGTCGATAAATGCTTGTTCTGTCATCAGTTAGTCAGACGAATCTGTTTTGATTTCATTACAAAAAGAAACTACGAAATAAAGATTAAAGCCATTTCCAGCCCTCGTCGGGTATTTTTTTTAATAAAAAGAAATGCCACCTTCCTGCTTTAAACCTGGTTCTGGTGGTAGTCATCCAATTTTAAAAACTAAAAACACCCAGGTACCGTCTGTAGTTGATTCTGTCAAAATTTATAATGCGTCAGCCATTGCTCGGCGTCCGATTTTAATTATTTTTGCGCTTTTCCGAAAATATCAAGTGTTCGGGACGATATTAACAAACTAATTAATAACTCATTATTCACAAAACACTACAATTATGTTCAAAGGACACCCTAAGGGTTTAATTCCAGCGTCGCTTGCCAACATGGGCGAACGGTTTGGATTTTACACAATGATGGCAATTTTAGTGCTGTTTTTGCAAGCAAAGTTTGGATTAAGTGGTACAAATGCCGGATACATTTATTCGGGGTTCTATTTTTCCATTTACATCCTCGCGCTGGTCGGCGGAATCATTGCCGATAGAATCAAGAATTTTAAAGGAACCATTTTCGCAGGTTTAATATTAATGGGAGTCGGCTATGCTATTATGGCTTTCCCAACACCAACACCTGTTCCCAATCTCCCGCTATACCTGTCCTTATCCATTTTTGGGTTATTTGTAATTGCTTTTGGCAATGGCTTGTTCAAAGGAAACTTACAAGCTCTGGTTGGACAAATGTATGATAATGAAAAGTATGGCAAATTAAGAGATTCCGGATTTTCATTGTTTTATGCCTTTATTAATGTTGGAGCTATTTTCGCGCCTTTTACCGCACTTGGTATCAGAAACTGGTGGCTTGGCACCAATGGTTTTGTTTACAACGCAAGTCTTCCCGAGCAATGTCATACTTTTTTAGATCCGGGCAAAGTTATGTCGGCCGAAAACATTGCCAATTTCCAGAATTATGCTAATGAAGCGGTTGTTGGTAGTGGTACTGTAACTGATCTTACTGCTTTTGCCAACGAATACTTGAATGTATTCAGCACAGGCTTCCATTATGCATTTGGTATTGCAATTATTGCTATGCTAATTTCTACAGTTATTTACTTGGCCAACAAAAAGAAATTCCCCAATCCTGGAACTGTAAAAGTTTCGGGAGATGGTACTATTACCGAAGAAATAAAAATGGAAGCTAAGGAAGTAGCCCAACGAATTTATGCCTTATTAGCTGTTTTTGGTGTGGTCATTTTCTTTTGGTTCTCGTTTCATCAAAATGGCTTAACACTAACATTTTTTGCACGAGACTATACCGATCTAAGCCTTTTTTCTTTTACAATATTTGGGCTTAAATTTGAAGGTGCTGAGATGTTTCAATCTATGAATCCGTTTTTCGTGGTTTTCTTAACGCCTATTATAGTAGGTTTGTTCGGATGGTTACGCTCACGAGGTATAGAGCCATCAACGCCTAAGAAAATCGCCATTGGGATGGGTATTGCCAGTTTGGCATTTGTACTTATGGCTATCGGATCATTGGGTCTGCCTTTGTTTTCTGACATTAGCTCATCCCAAGGTGGTACTCCGCTCCTCGATGCAGAGCGCGTTACACCATTCCTCTTGTTTGGAACCTATTTTATCTTAACCGTTGCTGAGTTATTTATTAGTCCCATGGGAATCTCGTTTGTTTCTAAAGTTGCGCCCCCACAATTTCAGGGCATGGCTCAGGGCGGATGGCTTGGAGCAACAGCTTTGGGTAATGGCCTGTTATTCATCGGTGCTATCCTTTACGAATCGATTCCAATTTGGATGACCTGGAGTATTTTTGTAGTCGCTTGTGCCATTTCGATGCTGACGATGATCTTTATGTTGCGTTGGCTCGAAAGAGTGGCCAGATAATTTCTTTTTCTTGTTTCATATTCAACAGAGGCGAACCCATGAGGTGCGCCTTTGTTGTTTTTGAAGGAAGAGAAGAAGGGAGAAGAAGAGAGGAATGAGAAGCAATGAACGATTAACACTTGCCCTGCGGTGATTGAGCCTGTCGAAATCAGCGTAGTCGAAGGGAACAACGATTAACAAACAATTAATGCAGCCAACATTTCCCTGGGGACACACCCGTCGTTTTAACGCTTACGCGCAATATTTCGAAAGGATTTTTGGCGGTCGTGTGCAAAAAGTTACCATCGACGCGGGCTTTACCTGCCCCAACCGCGATGGCACCAAAGGTCTGGGCGGCTGTACCTATTGCAACAACGATGCTTTCAGCCCCTCCTATTGTTCTCCCGAAAAAAGCATTACACAACAGATCGAAGAAGGAATCGTCTTTCACGCCAATCGCTACCGCCGTGCTTCTAAGTTCCTGGCTTATTTTCAGGCTTACTCCAATACTTACGACACGCTCGCCAATTTGCGCCGCCGCTACGATGAGGCGCTTCAAAACGAAAATGTAGTCGGGCTGGTGATTGGTACCCGCCCCGACTGCATCGATGAAGAGAAGCTGGAATATTTTGCACAGTTGGCCCGGACGCATTGGGTCATCATCGAATATGGCATCGAGTCGTGCTACGATGCTACACTCAAGCGCATCAACCGTGGGCATACTTTTGCGGAAGCCGAAAAGGCAATTCGCCTCACGGCTGATTATGGATTGAAAACAGGCGCGCATCTTATCTTCGGTTTACCCGGCGAAACCAGCCAAATGATACTCGACGAGGCAGCAATTGTTTCATCATTGCCATTAACAACCATAAAATTCCATCAACTACAAATTGTAAAAAACACCGTGATGGAGCGGCAATATCGGCAGCAGCCGGAAGATTTTAGATTTTTTAACCTTGACGAATACATCGATTTGGTCATCGATTTTTTGGAGATTCTCAGTCCCGCTATTGTTGTCGAAAGGTTTGCTGGTGAAGTGCCTCCGCGTTTCATTGCCGGGCCTCACTGGGGGTCGCTGCGCTACGATCAGATTCTGAACGCCATCGAGCAGCGGCTTCTGCAACGTAATACATGGCAGGGTAGGTTGTTTTTGTAAAAAGGCAGTACGCGATAAAGCGCAATGCTAAGAAAACTCAGGAAAAAGCCAGGCAGTTTTTATTACGGCCTGTGCAGATGGAAAAAAAAACCGGTGAAACCACGGGCTTTGATTCATTGATATCTTTTTAATTGGGTAATTCTTGAAGAACTAACTGCTGTAGAATTCTTTGCCAGGGGATTTGATAAGATCCCACAAAGCTCCCAGAATGAACAAACAATACCCGACTAACATTCCGGCACAGAACATCAACCCGAGTCCTATTCGTGTGTGGGGTGTATTCCAACCATTTATACCAAAGGTTAAACATAATCCGAAGATCAAAACAAAATTAAATAATAATGCAAAGATTTTTCTCCTATTAACCGTTTTTGCATTTTCATTCCTCAAGGATTCATTGTCTGGAGATTTGTTAAAAAACCGCGGAGGATCCATAATGTACACCCCAACCCAGGCCAAATATCCAGAGCATGCCATCAACACGAGTCCTATTAGTGTGTGGGGTGTAAACCAACCATAAGTACCAAAGGTTAGACATAACACGACGCAGAGAACAAAAACAAATCTTCTTGCATTTCTATTTTTCAAATTCATAGTTTTGGGAGTTTCAATGGTTTAAAAACTGTTTTTAATTTCAATAAGATATCAATGTCAAAGGAAGTTCAAAAATAGGAAAATTTTCAAACCAAATTGTAAAAAACACCGTGATGGAGCGGCAATATCGGCAGCAGCCGGAAGATTTTAGATTTTTTAACCTTGACGAATACATCGATCTGGTCATCGATTTTTTGGAGATTCTCAATCCCGCTATTGTTGTCGAAAGGTTTGCTGGTGAAGTGCCTCCGCGTTTCATTGCCGGGCCTCACTGGGGGTCGCTGCGCTACGATCAGATTCTGAACGCCATCGAGCAGCGGCTTCTGCAACGTAATACATGGCAGGGACGTGCGTTATAAAACATTGTTGACGAAAGCGAATTTTTATTGGTTGTAATATCCAAATGTTTACTTTTGCAGTTAATTCATTTTAAACCTTGTATTAATTATTTTATAAATCTAAATCAAAAAACATTATGCTTAAAAAGTTACAAATGATCGTAGTGCTGATGGCCCTTTCTGTGGTAACATTTGCACAAATTAATGAAGACTTTGAGAGTTACAATGCTGGTGAACAACTCGTTACACAAGCAATAGCTCAGGGTCTTGATTACTGGACAACCTGGAGTGGAACCCCGGGTAGCGCGGAAGACCCTATGGTATCCTCTGCCCTTGGAACAAAATCAGTGGTTCTTGAAGGAACTAACGATGCTGTTCTTTTGCTTGGCGACAAAACCTCTGGCGTTTTCAACCTGGAATTTGATTTTTACGTCCCGGCAGGAAAATTTGGATACTTCAATGTTTTGCAGGTATTTGCCGGTGCAGGCAGCGAATGGGGTATGCAAGCCTTTTTTGATGCTGGTGGTGTTGGTTCTGTGGATGCTGGTGGCGAAGGTGCCGGATCATTCACCTATAGCTACGACACCTGGACTCCTGTAAAAATGCTCATCGACCTGGACACCGATTTCGCTGAAATGTGGGTGAATGGCGCAAGCGTTATTACCTGGACATGGAGTGGTGGAACATTTGGTACCGGAACTATAAATCAGCTTGCTGCTTTTGGCATTTTCGCCTGGGACGAGAACGGAACTCCCGGTACTCACTTCGACAACATCTCATTCGAGCCTGTTTCTTCTGTTGAAATCTTTGACAATTTCGAAGCTTACAATGCTGGCGGAAAACTCGTGCAGCAAGCTTTGGCTCAGGGCATCACCTACTGGACCTGCTGGAGCGGCGACGGTGGCGCTGGTGGCGCTGAAGATCCCACTGTAACGACTGATCAAGCTAACAGCGGCAGCAATTCATTCATGATCGATGGTACCAACGACGTGGTTATTAAATTGGGCGACAAAACTGCAGGTAAATATTCCTACGATTTTTACATGTATGTTCCCACCGGATTTGTTGGTTATTACAACATGCTGCAAAACTGGAATCCGGGTGGCAGTTCTGCTACATGGGGTTTGGAAGTTTATTTCGATCCGGGTGGAAGTGGCAAAGTAAATGCCGCCAACACTACTCCTTTAACAACATTTAACTATCCCTACGATAGCTGGATTCATGTAGAGAATATCATCAACCTGAATACTGATAACGCTGTTGTCAAAATTAATGGTACCGAGGTAGCTTCATGGGAATGGAGCATCGGCGCTTCGGGCGGTGGTGTCAACAAATTAGCTGCCGCTGACTTTTATGCTGCTGCTACCAACGGAACACCAAAATTCTATGTGGACGATGTGATGCTTACTGAGCTGGAACCTGCTGTAGGCCCTTCCGAAATTACTGTTACACCCGCATCTTTCAGCTTCGATCTGGAAGCTGGTGCTTCTACTACCAAAACCCTAACAATCGGCAACGATGGTATTGCCAAGCTCGTTTGGGCTGGTTATCCCGAATATGCAATGGGAAAAGCAGCCAATTTCACACCTGTTGATTATTCAAATATCAGCATTTCTGAAGTTGCAGTTGTAGAAACCAATGGCTCGGCCAGCCCTGAAGCTACCGACGACCAGGTGATATTGCATTATGACGGCGACAATGCCAACGCTGTAGGTCTTACCAGTGGCGGTTCCTTTGAAGTAGGTGCGAGATTCCCGGTAACGACGACCAACAACTATATTGGAATGGCAATTTATGAAGTTCAGGTTTGGGTAAATGACTTTGTAACTGCCAGTGCTATCAAGATTTATGGCCATGGTACTGAAGGACAGGCTGGCGAGCTTCTGCATGAACAAGCCTTCGCAGCAACTATAGGTTGGAACAACGTAGGTCTTAATACTCCTATCGACATTACTGGTGGCGACATCTGGGTTGCACTTGCCCTCTCGCATGATGAAGGTGTATTCGTAGCTGGTTGCGATGGAGGTCCTGCCGTTACCAATGGCGACTGGTTTAAGTCGGGCGCTGCCTGGGTGCCAATGCACGTGGCGAATCCCGCACTTGATGCTAACTGGAACATCCGCGCTGTAGCCGAAGGAACTCCTACGTCGGGCTTTATGACCCTCAATCCGGCTTCCGGCCAGATAATGTCAGGCGAAACAACCAACGTTACTGTTACTTTTGATTCCGATGGTTTGACCATGGGAACTTACAATGCCAATATCGTTCTCAATAGCAACGACCCTGTAACCCCGCAGAAAATGGTTCCTGTAACCCTCAATGTTACAAGTGCTGTCAACTTCCCGGTAATCAATGTAAATCCAATATCCTTGGAATTTGGACTTGGTTATAACTCCCAGGAAACCCAGTCCTTGAATGTTTCAAACGTTGGTAATGTTAATCTTAACGTTAACATGAGCATTACCTATGGTGAAGATGCACTTGCACCTGTAACAACTCCGGTTGAAGAATACATAAATGTAATTAACCCCGAGCAGCTTAGCCTTGCCAACACCGCTAATCCAACTCCATCGCCCAACGTTACCGATGATTTTGTAATACGTTACGACAATGGTGTTAACGATGATGCTATCGGACTAACCTCGGGTGGTACCTTCGAGGTTTCAGCTTATTGGCCTGCTGCTACTATGGGTCAATATGCAGGTATGGATCTTACATCTGTCGAAATTTACATCAACGATCCACCTACTTCCAGTGTCCTGAAAATTTACGGTCAGGGGACTGCTACTGTTCCTGGTACATTGCTTCACCAACAAACTCTTTCTGTTAATCCGGTTGCATGGAATATTATCCAACTTTCAACTCCGGTTACCATTACCGGCAATGATATCTGGATTGGCTACGAAGTAACCCACGCTACTGGCATATATTCTCCTGGTTGTGATGCAGGCCCTGCAGTTGCAGGCTATGGCGATATGATTTCGCTGGACGGTGTAAGCTTCGAGCCTATGTCGGCCTTAGGTCTTAACTACAACTGGAATATTGCCGCTACCATTAGTGGTGAAGCTCAGGTGGAGTGGTTGAGCATCAACCCAATGTCGGGTATGGTAACCCCTGGCAACATGCTTCCTTTTGATGTTACAGCCGACACAGAACCCTTCGATGGACCTACAGATGAAACTTATCATGCTTCTATCTGGATTGCCTCCAACGACCCGGCCACTCCAATGCTGGAAGTGCCCGTAACGCTTGAATTCCCTGTAGGAATGAGAGACCTTTACAGCGATGCTTATATGATGATGTTCCCCAACCCTGCCAACAACATGGTTAACCTTTCGACCAACTATGCCATGAGCAATGTTAAGGTTGTTAATCAACTGGGTCAGGTAGTATTGGAGCAAACACCAAACAGCAAAACAGTAATTGTAAATACAGCCCAACTCCAGGCAGGTATTTATTTTGTGAAGGTTACCTCCGAAGCCGGACAATCCACTCACAAGCTGGTTATCGAATAATTGGTTTTCATAATTTTAATTTTTGGAAAAGTCCCGGTATCTTTGCCGGGGCTTTTTTTTTGTTTATGAAAGAGATCAACTTTTTTGAGCAGGTGCACCAGGTGGCGATGTTGGTTCCTTATGGCCGGGTTACCAGCTATGGAGCTATCGCCCGTTATCTGGGCATCGGCGGCTCGGCGCGAATGGTGGGATGGGCCATGCGGGCATCGCACACGCAAGTTGGCAATGTGCCGGCACATCGTGTGGTAAATCGCAACGGCTTGCTAACCGGCAAGCATGCCTTCGGTGGTCCTTTGGTGATGCAGCAGTTGCTCGAAGCCGAAGGCATAATTGTAGTTGATGATAAAATTGTTGATTTTGAAAAGCATTTCTGGGATCCCGGGAAGGAGATGGACAGGTAGAAATCTATTTTTAAAAAAAGGATTATTAATACCAATCACATAAAATATCGACTTTAATACCAAGCACTAAATCCAGATTTTCCAATCCAGACTTTCTATTATTTTGTTGAAAATTACTAAACAGGTCTGGTGTTTTTATAGATAGCGAAAGTGAAATAAAAAATAAGTTTTGAAAGGAAATAGCGACATAGCCGATTGGATAAAAGCTGAAGCATCAGCGCTTGGTTTTGATGCGTGCGGTATTGCGCGAGCCGGATTTCTGGAAAAGGAGGCGCCGGTGCTCGAACGTTGGCTCCGCCAAAACATGCACGGTACCATGCAATACATGGAGAACTATTTCGACAAGCGCCTCGATCCGCGCAAGTTGCTCGAAGGGGCGCAGTCGGTGATTGTGCTGGTGAGCAACTATTTTCCGGAAACGCCGCTGCCCGAAAAGGATAATTTTATTTTGTCGAAATATGCCTATGGAACCGATTATCATTTTGTAATCCGTGACCGGATGCGACAGCTCATCGAAAGACTCCGCGAAAAGACCGGCGATATTGCTGCACGTGGCTTTGTTGATTCGGCGCCGTTACTTGAACGCGCCTGGGCATCACGAGCCGGATTGGGGTGGATTGGCAAAAACGCCAATTTTATCATTCCCCGAAAGGGCTCCTTTTATTTCCTTTCGGAAATCATCACTGACTTGTGGCTGCCCGCCGACACGCCAAAAGCTACCGACCTGTGCGGCGCCTGTCGCAACTGCATCGACGCCTGCCCGACACAGGCCATCGTGGCTCCCGGCGTAGTGGATGTGCGCCGTTGCATCTCTTATCTTACCATCGAACTGCGCGACGAAATTCCCGAAGAATTTGCCGGACAATTTCACGATCGGATTTTTGGCTGTGACATTTGTCAGGATGTATGTCCCTGGAATCGGTTTCAGAAGTCACACAGCGAGCCGCTTTTTGCTCCAAACCCAGATTTATTTGAGATGACAAAACTCAAATGGCAAGAACTGACGCAGGATGAGTACCGTGTTTTATTTAAAAAATCACCCGTTAAGCGAGCAAAATATCACGGCCTGATGCGCAACATCCGGTTTGCGGCAAAAGATGATCATTTAGGCGACGAATCCTCAGATCGGTAGCGGGCGGGATTTTTTTTGAATTCGCTCACGGAGATTCCGGTTACAAAATATCGATAGGAATGAATACAATCCCGGGATGATGAATTGTGGTTGAACATCAAATTTCGAATCTTAAATTTCGAATAAAAGTCCCAACGAGGCGACGTCCTCCCAATTGCTGGCTGTTGGCTGCTGCCTTCCTGCCGTCGCCGGCCAGCTCTTGCCCTCTGAAAGCGCAATAAACACAACAAAAAGTAGTTATGGAATAATATTTTTAGCCCATCAACACATATCGAAATGAAGATAACGAAATCCGCTTTTGTCATTATTTGTGCGCTGTTTTTCACCAGTAACGCGAATGCTCAGATCGCTATCGGCGAGTGGCGCGATCATTTGCCCTACAAGCGTACCATTGCTGTGGCCGAAGCCGGTCAGCGCATTTACTGTGCAACCCAGTACAGCCTTTTTTATTTTGATAAAGATGACAATAGCATCGGCCGCTATTCCAAAGTAAATGGGCTTTCTGATATTGGCATCAGCGCCATGGCCTGGAACGAGCAATACCAAACCCTGATGATAGCTTACACCAACGCCAACATCGATTTGCTGAAAGGGGGGCGGATTGTGAATATCAGCGATATCAAGCGCAAGCAGATTTTGGGCAATAAAACCATCAACAATATTACCTTCATCGACAACCTGGCTTATCTCTCCTGTGGCTTTGGTATCGTGGTGCTGGATATTGAAAAGGAGGAATTCCCCGAGCCCACCTATTACATTGGCGACGAAGGCGCTGTCGTAAATGTGCTGGACATCACCCTGGGCAACGACACATTATACGCTGCTACGGCAGAAGGCATTTACAAAGCTTCCTACAGCAGTCCCAACCTGGCGCATTATATTGTCTGGTCGGTCGATCAGCGACTCTATCCTGATGCAACTTTTAATACAATAGAATTTTTTGCCAACAAGCTGGTAGTGAATTATTACGACGATGGTTATAAAAAAGATACAGTTTACATTTATGACTACGTCGATCATCAGTGGCAAAAATTCCCAGATATTAACAACCTCCGTAAATTTAATTTCCGCACCGAGCATGGCCAGCTGGTGATAGCCGGTCAGGAAAATGTGTGGCTTTACGATCAAAACTATAATCGACTTAGTGTATTTTATCAGGCCGGAGGAGTATCCCTTAATGGACGCGATGCAACTCCCGATGCCGAGGGAGTGGTATGGATTGCTGACTTTTCGCATGGTCTGATAAAAACCACCAATGGCTGGGACGGCGAATTTATCAGCCCCAGCGGCCCTTTTTCGGCCAACGTTTTTGATATGGATCTTAAAAATAAAGAATTGTGGGTGGCTTCGGGTGGCTACAGCGGTGGCTGGGGAAAACTCTACCTCACCGATGGCATCTACACTTTTAGCGATGAAACCTGGAAATCGTACAACAAGGCAAATGGGGTTCCGGCTTTCGATTCCATCAGCGATATGATCTGCGTGACAGTCGATCCCAACGCTTCCGGGCATGCCTACGTGGGCACCTGGATGCAAGGTGTAATGGAGTTTCAGGATGGGAAGGTTGTAAATATTTATGACCATAATAATAGCTCGCTGCAGATTTGGCCCGAAGCTAGTTATGTGGCCGTAAGCGGCATTTCGCTCGATAAAAATAATAACCTTTGGGTAGTTAATTCGCGCGTGCCCGAAATCCTATCGGTAAAAAAACCCAACGGAGAATGGAAATCCTTTTCGCTGGGATCATCCACCAGCAATACCGATACCGGCAAACTATTCATCGACGAGGACGATCAGAAATGGATTACCTTGCGTGCGGACAACAAATTGCTGGTTTCTACCAACGGCGGAACCATCGACGACATAAATGACGACGACTTCAAAGTACTCACTAACAACAGCGGCAACGGCAACCTGCCTGGCAACCTCATACTTTGTGTGGCTCAGGATCATGACGGCGAAATCTGGCTGGGCAGCGACGAAGGCATTGGCGTTATTTATTCGCCCGGAAATATTTTTAATGGTGGCAATTATGACGCACAGCGTATTCTTATTCAGATTGGAGAATTTACACAATATCTGCTCGAATCGGAAAGCGTTACTTCCATCGCCGTCGATGGCAACAACTGCAAATGGATAGGTACCGAACGGGCCGGAGCTTTTTATCTTTCGCCCGACGGCACCAGGGAAATATTGCATTTTACAGCCGAAAACAGCCCGCTTTATTCTAACCGCGTTATCGACATTCAGATCAACGGCGCCACCGGCGAGGTTTTCTTCGGCACCGACAAAGGCATCATCTCCTATAAAAATACGCCTACGGATCCTCCGGTTGTAAATACCGATGTGCTGGTGTATCCCAATCCTGTGCGCGAAGGCTACAACGGAACCATCGCCATCAGAGGCTTGGTAAACAATGCCGACGTAAAAATTACCGATATCAGTGGGACGCTCATTTTTGCCACGCGCGCCGAAGGCGGCCAGGCAGTATGGTCGGGCAAGAGCTTCAGCGGTCGCAAAGCCAGCACCGGCGTTTATCTTGTTTACGCCACCGACGACAAGGGTAAGGAAAAACTGGTTACAAAGATTTTGTTTATCAATTAAAATATCCTGACGGGGCTTGCCCGCCAGCGAGCTTTGGTATGTTACATCGCACCCGCGCCATCGTTCTTAAAACGATAAAATATTCTGAAACCAGCGTAATTGCACACATGTTCACCGAAGCGTTTGGTTTGCGTTCCTATATTATAAAAGGTGTTTTTGGTAAGAAAAAAAATGGAACCCGAACGTTGCTCCAAAGCCTTTCGCTGCTCGACCTGGTAGTGTACGAAAAACCACGCGCCGGCCTGCAAAACATTAAAGAGATCAGCATTGCGCAGCCCTACACCAACATTTCTTTCGACGTGCACAAGGGTGCCATCCTGATGTTTCTCAACGAGATTATCTACAAATCCATCGGAGAGCAGGAGCCTGATGAAGATATGTTCCGATTTATCTATAACCAACTCGTAACGCTCGACGAAACCACCAGTGGAATTGCCGATTTTCATCTGACTTTTATCATTCGGTTTACAAAATATCTGGGTTTCCTTCCGCGCAATACATACAGCGATCGCAACACCTACTTCGACATGCAGGAGGGCGAGTTTGTAAGTTTGCCACCATTGCACACCAACTTTATGAACCCTTATTACAGCCGACAGCTGAATATGCTTTTGCAGGAAAGCTCTCAGAAGATTTTTGAAAATGCTTCCATGCGCAACGCTTTGCTCGAAAAAATCATCATCTATTACAGCCTTCATGTGCCGGCATTTGGAGAGGTAAAATCGCTGCCGGTGTTGCATCAATTATTAAACAACAAAGCATGAGATTATTAAAAACGCATTTATTTTTTAAAACTTTCCTGCTGATCCTTCTGGCTGCATTTGCAGTTGGTTGCGGCACGTCGCGCAAAGCCCGTAAAAAAGACTGCGACTGTCCGCGATGGAGCTATTCACAACCACAACCGCCTGCTGCCGATGACCAAAGAGGAGTATAGAAATATTTTGATAAAGTACATTCCGGAAGCAGCTTTCGAGCAGGTGTATGCGCTAATGATGCGTCATGGGTTGCAAATTGTTGTTGCCCGGAACCGCAAAAGCAAGCATGGCGATTTCAGGCCTGGCATCAAAGGGAAACCTTCGATAATCACCATCAATCACAGCCTGAATCCTTATGCTTTTCTTATTACGCTGCTGCACGAAGCGGCGCACCAACTGGTGTGGGAAAAACACAAGCGTTTGGTTAGCCCGCATGGAGCGGAGTGGAAGAAAACATTTCATGAGCTGCTGCAGCCTTTTGTTTTACAAAATGTTTTCCCTGACGGAATTGCCCGACAGTTGGAGCAGGATCATAAATCGATCAGGTATTCTACTTCGGCCGATCTGGCATTGGCACGGCAGCTCATGGAATACGATAATCCCACAAAGGGAATGGTTCCGCTCGAAACCCTGCCCGACAACTCACAATTCAGGCTCGCCGATGGGAAGGAGTTTATTAAGCTCAGCCGGCGCCGGAAAAATTTTCTTTGTGTCAATGTTGCCAATCAACGGCACTATGTTTTCAACCCGCTGGCCGAAGTTATTGCCGTGAAGGCTCCCAATGACAATAAGTAATGATACATTTGCACCATAGAAAACCAAACCTCAAAAAATAAAATACTGATGGATAAAAACAATTACTGTATCATAATGGCTGGCGGCGTCGGAGCGCGATTTTGGCCCATGAGCCGCGCGGATCATCCCAAACAATTTATCGACATTCTGGGCACCGGCCGCACGCTGGTGCAGCAAACCTTTGCACGCTTTCGCAAAATTTGCCCCGCCGAAAACATCTTTATCGTCACCAACGAAATCTATAGTGATCTTGTAAAAACCCAGATTCCCGAAATCCCTGACAACAATATCGTGCTCGAACCCGCCATGCGAAACACAGCACCTTGTATCGCTTACGCTAATTACAAGATAAGTCAGATAAATCCTGAGGCTAAAATCGTAGTTGCTCCCTCGGATCATCTGATCATGAACGAAGATGTTTTTATTAAAAATATTCAAAGTGCCCTCGAGGCCGTCAGCGAAAACGATTGGCTGGTGACGCTTGGCATAAAACCTACCCGCCCCGACACCGGCTACGGTTACATTCAATGCAACGACCAGCAAAAAGATGCCAACAACCCCCGCATCTCAAAAGTAAAAACCTTTACTGAAAAACCCGATCCTGATCTGGCGCGAAAATTTCTCGAAAGTGGCGACTTTCTTTGGAATGCTGGAATTTTTATCTGGTCGCTGCGCAGCATCATGAGTGCCTTCGAGGAGCATCTCGACGATGTGAACGATCTTTTTAAAGAAGGAGTAGGAAAATATAATACGCCAGAAGAGCAGCCTTTTGTGCGTGAAATTTACACCTCATGCCGCAAAGTTTCCATCGACTACGGCATCATGGAAAAAGCGTCGAATGTGTATGTGCTTGCCGCCGATTTCGATTGGAGCGACCTGGGAACCTGGGGCTCATTGTACGACATACGCGAAAAAGATGAAAACAAAAACGTGCTTTCAGGCAAAGACACCCTGCTTTACGATACCCGCAACTGCATCGTAAGTATGCCCGACGACAAGCTGGTAGTGCTGCAGGGTCTCGACGACTATATTGTGGTAGAACGCGACAATGTGCTTCTCGTTTGCCGCAAAGCCGATGAGCAACAAATCCGGACTTTCGTCAATGACATTAAAAACAATAAAGGAGAGAAATATATTTAAAACAATAAATTTTACAAAAAGCATGAAAAGACTACTAGTAATTCTTGCGGTAATCCTGCTTGGAAGTACCGCCGCCGTAAAAGCCGACGAAGGCATGTGGCTGCCTTTGTTCGTCGAACGTCTCAACTACGTTGATATGCAAAAAATGGGCTTGCAGCTTACAGCCGATGAAATCTACAGCATCAATCACTCAAGCCTCAAAGATGCCATTATTATTTTTGGAGGTGGCTGTACCGGCGAAATCGTTTCGCCCGAAGGATTAATTTTTACAAACCACCACTGCGGTTATGGCCAGATTCAGTCGCACAGCACCATCGAGCACGACTATCTCACCGATGGCTTTTGGGCTATGAGTAAAAAAGAAGAGCTGCCCAACGATGGACTGACTGCGCGCTTTCTGGTACGCATCGAAGATGTTACCGATCAGGTGCTTTCCAATCTTAACGACAACATGACCGAACAGCAGCGCAGCGATAAGGTGCGAGAAGTGTCACGTGCTATTACCGACAAAGCTATCGACGGCACGGGATACGAAGGTGCTGTTCGCGGCTTCTTTGCCGGCAACGAATACTATCTTTTCGTTTACGAAATCTTTCGTGACGTTCGGCTGGTAGGCGCTCCGCCTTCGAGCATTGGCAAATATGGCGCCGACACCGACAACTGGATGTGGCCACGCCATACCGGCGATTTCTCCATTTTTAGAGTGTACACTGGTCCTGATGGAAAACCTGCCAATTATGCTCAGGATAATGTGCCTATGAAATCCAAATATTATCTGCCGGTCTCTATCAAAGGAGTCGAAAAGGATGATTTCGCTATGATCATGGGTTATCCCGGGGGCACAGAACGTTACCTGTCGTCGTGGGGCGCTCAGCTGGCCGAGGAGGAAAGTAATATGACTGTGGTCAATATTCGTGCTAAAAAGCTGGAGATCATGCGTAGGTTTATGGATGCCGATCCTGCCGTTCGCATAGATTATGCTTCCAAATATGCCGGCACCTCCAACTATTGGAAATTTTTTATCGGGCAAACCAAAGGGTTGAAGAACCTAAAAGTTTACGATAAGAAGCTGCGCGAGGAGGCTGCTTTCGATCAATGGGTGAATGCTGACGCTGCCCGCCAGGCCAAATACGGTGATGCACTTAAATTGCGCGAACAAGGCATCGAGGCAAAGAAAGCTGTTAACCTTACACAAATCTATCTCAATGAAGCTGTTTCCCGCGGTAGCGAAATACTCATGTTCTCAAGGCGTTTTAAGCCGCTGGCAGATTTGCTCGAGGCCAAAGACAAGGATCAGGAAGCTATTGATAAAGAAATTGCGCAACTTCGTGTTCGTACAGCTAATTATTTTGACGATTACTACCAGCCGCTCGATCAGGCTTTGCTGTCAACAATGCTCTTTATGTATTACCAAAATGTTCCCAAACAATATCAGCCCGAAATGCTGGCAAAAGTTTATGATGCAAAACAAGGCTTTGAGCCATACGTCAATAAGTTTTTCAACAAAACCATTTTTGCTTCGCGCGAAAGTGTAAATGCGATGCTGGATCAGCCATCTGCAAAAAAGATTATGAACGATCCCGCCACCGAGCTAATGAAGGCTTTTATGGACATTATGCCTCAGATAAGAGAGGTGATGAATGCCGCTGATGAAAAGCAAATACAGGGAGAGCGTCTTTATATTTCCGGCTTGCGCCAAATGTTTCCTGATCGCAAGTTTTACCCGGATGCTAACTTTACCATGCGCCTCACCTACGGTCAGGTGCTCGATTATTATCCTGCTGATGCCATTCATTACGATTATTACACCACGCTTTCGGGTGTGATGCAAAAAGAGGATCCTTCCACCTGGGAGTTTAAAATCCCCGAGAAACTGAAGCAACTGTATCAGAATAAAGACTTCGGAAGGTACGGAAAAAATGGAGAAATGGTTGTGAACTTTCTTACCACCAACGACATTACCGGTGGCAACTCCGGAAGTCCTGTGATGAACGCAAAAGGCGAACTTATTGGTTTGGCTTTCGACGGCAACTGGGAAGCCATGAGCGGCGACATCGCATTTGAGCCTGACCTGCAGCGCACCATTTGCATCGACATACGCTATGTGCTGTTTATCATCGATAAATTTGCCGGCGCTAAAAACATCATCGACGAACTCAATATTGTTTCTGATTAAAGAGGTTGAATGAATCTTTGTAAAAAGACAGCAGGCTGCATTTGCAACCTGCTGTTTTTTTTACACACATACCTCACCAGCACTGCCATTCAGAATGGGCTAAAGCCTCATTGTATTTTGCGTAATTTGTTGGAGAAGATGGGAAGAGGATGGAAAATAGAGGACAAAAAAATGTCCTTTGCCCGGAATGAGGATGGAAGGAGTGGGGGGCAAAGGACAAGTGCAATCAATTAATCCCTAAAAATCTGTTTGTCATTTAAAAAAAAATTACCCTGTTAAAAAATAAATGACATTGCAAATGTACGGGAAGCATCTTAAAAACACCGTAGCCCAATCAGTCAACGGTTTGGTTTTAAAAGTTAACGGCTACTACCATTGAACGAGCGCTAAGATGTAAAATCAGTGGATCGGTTCAGAAACCGCAGCAGTGGCTGGATTGCTTTGAATGTGTTGATAACATCATGCAGAAACGTATCATTTCTTACCTGCTCGTCAGTAAATGATTTTCCGGCTGTAAAGCTTTTAAATTTCAGATGCTCAATCATGGGAGCATCGGCCGGAAAGTCTTTCGGTGGCCTTTTGAGCTTATCCTTCTCCTGAAGCGCTCCAAAAGTTTTTACAAAATCAGGATGAGAAAGGATGTTCTGAAAATCCTGTGGGAAGTTATAAATTTCGTAGCGGATGGCTCGAAGTACCTCGGGTGCAGGCATGAATTGTCCGCCACCGGCAAAGGTAGCTCCGGGTTCCAGGTGAAGATAATAACCGGCATAGTTGCTTTTGCGTCCGCCCCTGCGAATGACGGCTCCCATATTAATTTTGTAAGGGTCTTTGTTTTTGGCAAAGCGCACATCACGATAAATCCTGAACGTGCACTCTGCCGCTGGAAGCAGTTGTATTTCGCGGTCGAATGCAGCCACTCCGTGGATAACCTTATCCAAAAATTCGGCGTGCAACGATTTTACTTCAAGATATCTGTCCTTATTAGTGTTAAACCAATCACGGTTGTTGTTGGCTTTTAAATCCGATAAAAAATTGAGAATATTTTCCATGTAGGATAAACTCATTATGTTTTGGATTATGATTTTTTGAGAAGATCATTACAATCACAAAAGTTTTCACAATTGCAGTATCAAACTAATATTTGGCTGGACTACATTTTTTTTCGTGCAGCGTAGCTCCTTACAAATTCGTTCCTGATTAACAGCATATTGATTAATTTTTCGTTTGGCTTTTGTGCGTAAGGGAAAAATAATACCTTTGCGCCCGATTTTCGGTGAGAAGTATACTCTTTTTTCGCTGGAAAAAGATAGCACGGAGTAAGAAGCGAGGGGACATAAGTCCCCTATTTTATTACTTTTTTTTAAGATGATTGATAAAACGAAAATAGAAACACTGGCCAATGCTGCTTTAGCAGACAGCGATCGCTTTGTAACTGAAACAAAAGTATCGCCTGGCAACATCATCATCGTCACCATCGATGGCGATGCGGGTGTTACCATCGACGATTGTATCAGCCTCAGCAAAACCATCGAGAGCAGCCTCAATCGCGACGAAGAAGATTTTGAACTGCGCGTCACTTCATTTGGCGCCGATAGCCCTTTGCAGCTTCTGCGGCAATATCACAAAAATATTGGCCGGCAATTGCAGGTGATGCTGCACGACAACGAAAAGGTAAAAGGCTTTTTACGCACAGTTACCGATGAAATGATAATACTGGAACCCTTGCCGGAAAGAAAAAAAACCGCACCACCGGAGCCTGTTACTATTCCGTTTGCCGATATCCGGCAGGCCAAAGTCATTTTATCTTTTAAATAATAAGGACAGAAACAACAACAAATATTACAACAATGGATAACATTAACCTGGTCGAAACCTTTTCGGAATTTAAAGATTTCAAAAACATCGACCGTGAATCGATGATGAGGATTCTCGAAGAGGTTTTTCGGCACATGATAGAAAAAAAGTACGGAACAGCCGAAAACGTCGACGTGATTGTAAACATCGACCGCGGAGACCTTGAGATTTATCGCATGCTCGAAATTGTTGAAGATGGGATGGTGGAGGACGAAAGCACGCAGATAGAATATTCCAAAGCCATCCGCATCGAACCCGACTTTGAGATTGGAGAGGAGGTATCCGAAGAAATTAAAATGAAGGACTTCGGACGCCGCGAAATTCTTACCATCCGGCAAAACCTTATCGCCAAGGTGCAGGAATACGAGAAAGATAATGTTTATCACAAATACAAAGACCGTATCGGTGAGATCATAGCCGGTGAAGTTTATCAGGTCTGGAAAAAAGAAATGCTGGTTTTGGACGACGAAGGCATCGAGCTTTTGCTACCCAAATCGGAGCAAATTCCTACAGATTATTACCGCAAAGGCGATACCATACGCGCTGTTGTTTCTAAAGTTGATATGCGCAACAACAATCTGCAGATCATTCTTTCGCGTGTGTCGCCCGTATTTCTTGAGCGACTTTTCGAACAGGAAGTGCCAGAAGTTTACGATGGTCTTATCACCATCAAAAGTATTGTAAGGGTTCCCGGCGAAAGAGCCAAGATTGCTGTAGAATCATACGACGATCGTATCGATCCGGTTGGCGCCTGCGTGGGCATGAAAGGATCGCGTATCCACGGCATCGTGCGTGAGCTGAAAAATGAGAACATCGACGTGATCAACTACACTTCCAACGCTCAGCTTTACATACAGCGCGCACTAAGTCCTGCCAAGATCACCTCTATCACCATCGACGATGTAACCAAAAGAGCCGACGTGTATATGAAGCCCGACCAGGTTTCGTTGGCCATTGGCAAAGGAGGTTTCAATATCAAGCTGGCCGGTAAACTTACAGGATATGAAATCGACGTCTATCGAGATGTGGAAAGCGAGATCGACGATGATGTAAATATCCAGGAATTCAGCGATGAAATAGATCAGTGGATCATCGATGCACTCAAAGCCATCGGCTGCGATACAGCCCGTAGCGTTTTGCTTCTGGATGCCGCTGAACTCTTGTCGCGCACCGACCTTGAAGAGGAGACAGTCAACGAAGTACTCAGGATCTTAAAAGCAGAGTTTGAATAAAAAACGTATTTTTACCGCACTCGTAAATTTCCACAGGAAAACAAAGTATATGGCAGTAACCAAAGCAACAAGGCTTAACAAAGCGGCCCGTGATTTCAATGTCTCGGTAAGGGGGATTGTGGAATTTTTAGCGAAAAAAGGTGTTGAAATTGAAGAAAATCCCAACACCAAAATTTCTGTGCAAATTTATGATCTTCTCACCCAAGAGTTTAGCAAGGAGAAATCAGTAAAAGAAGAGGCACGTAAAATAGATATCGGCAGCGTGAAACGTGAGACCATATCTTTGGAAGATCGTAAGCGTCCTAAGCCTGATTTCGACGATTACGAAGACGATCAGGATATCATCATACGCGGAGTATCTGTAGAAATTGATGATGACTTTAAGAGAGCTGTTGAGCCTCATCACGATATGCATGCCAGGAAAAAAGAAACTCCTGCTGCTCCTGAAAAAAAGGAAGAAACTCCAAAACCGGCGCCTGCTGAAGCAATGCAGCCCGAACCTGCCAAGGAAACATCTGCGCCCGAAGGATGGCCAGGACCGTCAGCAGACGAAATGCCGCCGGTTAAAAAAAGTGAACCAGAACCACAACCTGCTTCAGAAGAACCTGTTGCTGAAAAAGCTAAACCAGCTCCGTTGCCTGAGGAGAAACCAAAGCCTGAAACCAATCCTGCCCAACCAGTGGCAGAGGTATCAGCTCCTCAAAAAACGGATACGCCTGTAGAAAAACCTTCTGCCGAAAAGAAAGCAGAAGAAGAACCGAAAGCAGAAGAAGAACCGAAAGCGGAAAAACCACTAGCAAAAGAGCCTTCCAAAAAAGCCGAAAAAGAAAAAGAAGCGGAGCAACCTTCACTCAATATTGTGGGTTCCATCGACTTGTCAACCATCAACGAGCGCACCAAGCCTGCCCGTAAAAGTGCAGCCGAAAAGCGTAAGCAGCGTGAAGACCGCAAGAAAGCAGTGCCGGCTAAGGGTGCAGAGGAGAAACCAAAAACTGCTAAAACTACAAAAGCTAAAAAATCAGAAAAGCCGGCAGAGAAAAAACCCAAAGCAGAAAAAGCTACACCCCCTACTGCTGAGCAGCAAAAACCAGTTGCCGAGAAGAAGCCTGAAGCCAAAAAGAGTGATCCGTACGAAGATAATTTCCTGAAGACAGAATTCAAAAAACTCGCCGGTCCTAATATCGTTGGTAAAATAGAGCTTCCTGTCGAGAAGAAATATGAAAGAAAAAAACCTGTAGCATCCTCTTCCGATGAAGTAAAGCCGAAGAGAAAGAAACGCAAACGCATCAAAAAAGATGGCCAGGCCACACCTACTGCCGGACAGAGCAAAACACCAACACGCCCTGTCGACAGAGATCGCGCCAAAACCGCCAGACCGGGCAGAGGACGTAAAGCACGCACAGAACCCCGTCGTGAACTTACAGAGGAAGAAGTACAAAAGCAAATTAAGGAAACCTTGGCTCGCCTTAGCGGGGTAGGGAAGTCGAAAGCATCAAAATATCGCAGGCAAAAGCGCGATATAATACATAAACAGCTTGAAAAAGAGGCGCAGGTTCGCGAAGAAGAAAAGAAAGTAATCACCGTTACCGAGTTTGTTACAGCCAACGAGTTGGCGTCGCTGATGAATGTGCAGGTTACCAACGTCATTTCGGTATGCATGCAGCTGGGCTTATTTGTTTCTATTAACCAGCGGCTCGATGCCGAAACCATTGGCGTGGTTGCTGAGGAATTTGGCTTTGGCGTTAAGTTCGAAAGTGCCGAAACTGTCATTAGCGATACCGAAGAGGAGATAGACGAAGAAGGCGACCTGAAATTCCGCTCACCCATTGTTACGGTAATGGGTCACGTGGATCATGGCAAGACCAAGTTGCTCGACCACATCCGGAGTGCCAACGTAATTGCTGGTGAGGCTGGTGGTATCACCCAGCATATTGGTGCTTACGAAGTGATACTTGAAAATGAGAAAAAGATCACGTTCCTCGACACGCCTGGTCACGAAGCATTTACAGCTATGCGTGCCCGCGGAGCCCAGGTTACCGACGTAGCCATCATTGTGATAGCCGCCGACGACAGCGTTATGCCACAAACCGTCGAAGCCATCAACCATGCGCAGGCTGCCGACGTTCCTATCGTTTTTGCTATTAATAAAATAGATAAGCCTACTGCCAATACTGAGCGCATCAAAGAACAGCTTTCGCAGATGAATATTCTGGTAGAAGACTGGGGCGGTAAGTTTCAAAGTCAGGAAATATCCGCCAAAGCAGGAATTAACATCGATGAGCTGCTGGAGAAAGTGCTGCTTGAAGCTGAGTTGCTCGATTTGAAAGCCAATCCGAAACGCCGTGCCAACGGAACTATCATCGAGTCGTCGCTGGATAAAGGCCGGGGATATGTGTCAAAGCTGCTGGTACAAAACGGAACGCTGAATATTGGTGATATCGTAATTGCCGGCGCGCATTATGGCCGTGTAAAAGCAATGTACAACGAACGAAACCTGCCGGTAAAAATCGCTGGTCCGTCGGTACCTGTGCTGATGCTTGGTTTGAATGGAGCGCCACAGGCAGGCGATAGTTTTAAAGTAATGACTGATGAGCGCGATGCAAAGAATATTGCCACTAAGCGGCAGCAGCTACAGCGCGAACAGGACTTCCGGACTCAGAAACACGTTACCCTCGATGAGATCGGTCGCCGGATTGCCATTGGCGATTTTAAAGAGTTAAACATCATTGTAAAAGGTGACGTGGATGGCTCTGTAGAAGCTTTGGCAGATTCGATGCTCAAATTGTCGACACCAGAGGTGCAGGTAAATGTGATTCACAAATCGGTGGGTCAGGTTACAGAAACCGACGTAATGCTTGCCTCGGCTTCCGACGCCATTATTGTGGCCTTCCAGGTGCGTCCATCACTCGGGGCACGCCGACTGGCCGAACGAGAGCAAATCGATATTCGAAGCTACTCCATCATCTATTCAGCCATCGAAGAAATTAAAGCAGCCATCGAGGGCATGCTGGCGCCTACTATCGAAGAGAAAATTGTTTGCAACATTGAGGTGCGTGAGGTTTTCAAAATCACCAAAGTAGGAACCATTGCCGGATGTCTGGTGCTGGATGGAACCATCACCCGAAATACAACGGTGCGCGTGATCCGCGACGGCATTGTAATTTATACTGGCCGACTGGGCTCGCTCAAGCGTTTCAAAGACGACGTGCGCGAGGTTCAGAGCGGTTACGAATGTGGATTGAACATTGAAAATTTCAACGACATCAAGGTGGGCGATATCATCGAAGGTTTCGAAGAAGTGGAGATAGCTCGTAAACTTGATGACTAACCGATACTTTTGACTTATGTCAAATAATCGACTGTAACGCATTGTTTGACTGCTGCCAACATAGTTTTTGCTACAGTTAACAATTGACGGAAGGACTTCAAAAATTTGATCAAATATTTTTTAATATAGAAAAGTTCATAAATTTGCACCTACTTTTAAAACAAGAACTATGAAAATGAGAATTCTGCAAATCGTTTTGTTGCTTGGTATTGCCTACCTGGGATATCTCTTGTGGGAAACTATCCAGACACCTGTTCGCTTCAACCGCGAAAAAGATGATAGAGCCGCCTATGTGGTTCAAAATCTTAAAGACATCAGGTCAGTACAACAGATGTATCGTTCACTGAATGACACTTTTGCCAATAATCTGGATTCGCTGGTAGCATTTATGCATCGGGGTCAGATTCCGGTGGTGAAACTTACTTATGATCCCACCGACACTACCCTGACCAAAACCATCAGCGATACGCTGGGATACATCAGTGTTGAGGACTCACTCTTCGGAAGGCGAACCAATTTTGACGCAAAGACTATCAAGTATATTCCTTTTTCCAACCAGGAAGAATTTGAGATGGATGCTGGCCGGATCAATAAAGGTGGTGTAATGGTGCCTGTTTTTATGGCCATGGCACGCAAGGAAGATTATCTGACCGGACTCGATAAAAACCTGATAAGAGCTCCAAGTGTTAAAGACCTCATCGTGGGTTCGATGACCGAACCTACCACCGACGGTAACTGGGAGTAAGCCTGCTATCCATGCAAGCTAAAGCACACCAGGTACAATCGGCATTCGATAAATCTCTTCGGATTGAAGAGTCAAAGAATCAACGTTTATCCATCCAGCTTTCGCCGGATGGATTTTCTTTTTGTATCTACGACAAGCAACGCAACAAACTAACCGGATTACAGGCTTTCGCCTTTGAGGATGTTGCAAACGATCGGGCACTCAATCTGCTCCTTACCGATCTTTTACCCACCATTCCGCATTTGCAGGCTGAATACGACAAAGTACGCATAGCTGTCGAAAATCCAAAAAGTACCTTGCTCCCGTCGGCACTATTCGACACGCAGCACATGCAGCAATATCTGGAGTTTAATCATCGGATCGATGCAACGGAACTGGTGCTTTATGATAGGATTCCTATGCCTGACGCAGTGAATGTTTGGGCATTTTCAGAGACGATTTATCACAAGTTGCTTCAGTTTTTTCCGGCGGCTACCATTCAGCATCATGCTACAGCGCTGATCGATAGTCTGATGCTGCAGTACAAAAATCACAACGCTGGGGCATTGGTATTTCTAAATGTTCGCAAGCGATATTTCGACATTGTAGTTCTCAACAACAACAACCTGCAATTGTACAATGCTTTTCGATTTGTCACCAATGAGGATTTCGTCTATTATCTGTTGTTTGTTTTCGAGCAGCTTGGCATCAACCCGGAGCTGTGCAGAGTTGTTTTGTATGGAGATATCAAGTCGGCGACGCCTCTGTTTGTGTATTTAAACCAGTACCTCCGGCACTTGCAGGTGGGGCGGCGCAACGCTGCTCTGCAATTTAGCTACGTGTTCGACGACATTCCTGAACAGGATTTTTATAATCTGATACATTTGCAACAATGCGAATTATAGGCGGAACACACAAAGGCCGTCGCATTACGCCACCGCCACGATTACCGGTGCGTCCCACCACCGATCTTGCCAAAGAGAGTTTATTCAATATCCTGAACAACCTCATCGACTTTGAAGATTTGCGGGTATTGGATTTATTTGCCGGCACAGGCAACATTACATTTGAATTTGCCTCGCGACAAGCTGCCGTGGTTGATAGTGTAGATATTAATTTCAAATGCCTGGAGTTTATCCGCGCGACGGCCAAAGAGCTGCAGTTTGGTAATATCCGTACCTTTCGGGCCGACGTATTCAAATTCATCAAACGTCCGCCAGCACAGCCTTACGATCTGATTTTTTCGGATGCCCCCTACGAGCTTGAGCAAATAGCCGGGCTTCCGGAAATTGTTTATGGGCTGGGTTGGCTAAAAAAAGATGCCTGGCTCATCATCGAACATCCACGTTCGATCGACTTCACCAGGCAACAATATTTTGATCACCAACGTAATTACGGAAAAGTAAACTTTTCTTTTTTCAGGCAGTCTTAATACTCGTCTTCGTGGAAAAAGAAATCGTCCTTGGTGGGATAATCGGGCCAAATGTCTTCGATGCGTTCATACACTTCCCCTTCGTCTTCAATCTCACTGAGATTTTCGATCACCTCTTGTGGTGCTCCGGATCTAACGGCAAAGTCAATCAATTCATCCTTGGTAGCTGGCCAGGGGGCATCTTCAAGTTTTGAAGCTAATTCTAGAGTCCAATACATAGCTTGATAATCAGTTTTTTAATAATTTGTGCAAATGTAAATTTTTTCATGCTTAACGCCATGAAGAAAGATATTATTATAGCATAGCTACAACCTTGCTTTCCAGACGTTTTCTGTGGCACCAAAATCAGCAGTGAGCTTACGTGCCAGTACAAAAAGGTAATCCGACAAGCGATTGAGATATTTAATCACAAGCTCGTCAACAGGAGCATTGGCAGCCAGTCGCAGCGTAATGCGTTCAGCACGGCGGCATACCGTTCGGGCAATGTGGCAATACGAAACTGCCGGATGACCACCGGGCAGGATAAAGTTTTGAAGCGGCGCCAGGTGTTCGTTCATCGCGTCAATCTCAGTTTCGAGCAGGGTGATATCTTCCTCGTGAAGCTGCGGCAGCTTATTTCGTCCGGGCTTTTCAATATCCTGAGCAAGCAACGATTCAGCGGTGAAAACCCGATCCTGAATCTCCACCAAAGTGGTGCGCGTGTGCTCATCAACAGCCTGATCACGGATGATACCCAGAAAAGCATTCAGCTCGTCAAGGGTTCCGTAGGCTTCGATGCGCTCGTGATATTTAGGAACACGCGTCCCGCCGATGAGCGATGTCTCGCCTTTGTCGCCGGTTTTGGTATAAATTTTAAATTCAGAAGCCATATTCTTACAATTTATGCTTTGGCAGCGAGATGATAATCGGCCATGGTCATCAGGTTTTTATTAATCTCATCTGAAGCTACTTCGCCATCGCGCAAGCGGATGATGCGATGCGCGTGCCGTGCAATATCTTCTTCGTGCGTAACGATGATCACTGTGTTGCCAAGTTTATGAATCTCCTCGAAAAGACCCATCATTTCGATGGAAGTTTTACTGTCGAGGTTACCGGTAGGCTCGTCGGCCAAAATGATCGACGGTTTGTTAACCAGCGCCCTGGCCACGGCTACCCGTTGCCGTTGTCCGCCCGATAGTTCATTGGGCTTGTGATGCACGCGATCGCTTAGCTGAACACTTTCGAGCACCTCAAGCGCCCGCTCATAGCGTTTTGCCTTGCTCACTCCTGCATAAACCAAAGGCAGCGTTACATTTTCGAGCGCCGTCTGTCGTGGCAACAAATTGAAAGTCTGAAAAATAAACCCGATTTCCTTGTTGCGAATTTCCGCCAGCCGGTTGTCGTCCATCTTGCTCACATCTTTGTCGTTAAGAAAATACTGCCCGCTGGTGGGCGTATCGAGGCATCCCAGGATGTTCATCAGCGTCGATTTACCGGAGCCTGAAGCGCCCATGAGCGCCACATACTCGTTTGTGTAGACGTTTAGTGTAATGGTGCGCAGGGCTTTTACTACCTGTGTTCCTACTTTGTAAAACTTCCTGATGTCGATAAGCTTTATAATTTCACGCTTTTCCATGTGATGATGAGTGTTGCAGATGGATTCTCTTTTTGAATGATTCCCTACCCAGAAGATAACAAAAGAATTGTGTTAACACAAAAGAAAAACGAATATTGCTTTAAATCAATTTTTCCTTGTTCGTTGGTTAACACAAGATGATACGAAAAGTTTTTGAAACGTTAGGCGGGTGTCAACTTTAGTAGGCTTCTTTAATTTTCGTCAGTGCGGTGTCCACTAACTCCCAGTCCTGGTAGCGTTTTACAAACTTCACCTCGATAAAGTATTTGGTTTTGCCATCGTTATACACCAGCTCATAAAAAGCGATGTTTTCGTCGGGTTCGCGGATACGCAGCAGATCGAGGGTGTAGTCGACATCATGAAAAACAACGGCTCCTTCGTTCCATAGATACACATCGCCATTTTTATTTTCTAATGATTCCATCTGATGATATTGGTCGTAGCATCCAAGATTGATGTAATAAACGCGCCGGTGGTCCTGATCTTCGACAAGATATTTTTCCTGAACAACTTTGGTTTCGGTGATGGCGATGATATGTTTCTGAAAAGTTTCGGCAGGAATCTCCTGCGAAACGGCAGACACCGCGCCTGCCAAAAATATTATTAAAAGGATTTGTTTTAGCTTCATTTATTTTTTTGTTGGCGAAAGTAGTCCTTTCTATAAAGTCAACTGTAATCCTACCACAATTCCATAAGTATGGACTCCCTGCTCGCAGGGTGTGTATCCTGCCGGATAGGGCTGATTAGGAAGGCTTCCGCTGATAAAGTTGAGCGGCACATAGCCATCTGTGAAAAAGTATTCGACAAAGATTTTCGACGACTCTTTGATCAAAGCGGATGCACCGAATACGGTTTGGTTTTGACGTTCCCAGGGTGAACCATCTGCACCTGCTACCAGATTGCTAAATTCTCCTGAAACGGAATATTGAATATCGCCTTTGAGGTTAAAACTATATTTCGCTCCCACGTCCATCGACGACACTTTAATAGGCTCATAGATATCAAGTGGAGGAGAAGGGTTGTAGGTACCTTTCCAAACTTTTAGCGTTTGCGAATAGCTACCTTTAACGATGAGCCGTTCTGCCACTTCCAGTTGCGCATAGCCGGTCACTGCAGGGTTGCATTCGTCGCACTCAGCAAAATGGGTAACCGGAAAATCCTGACAATAGGCACTTCCATGCATGTAAGAGCCGCCTAGTTTGAACCCAACTTGTTTGCTGATGGGGATTGTGTAATTAAGATCGGCTGTAAAGTTATTGATAAGCGAAGGAACGCTGGTAGAGTCGGCTACCGGAGTGTGTAATGCTCTAAATTGAGCACCTCCCTGCACAGCCATGAATGTTGCATTAAGATTCCACTTGCTAAAGCCGACCAGCGCTCCAAAACCCAGCCCACCGAACGCATGCCACGTAGTGGAATTGGTAAACGGACTAACGCTACCGGTTTGCCCGAAAGGAGCATCCATCTTACCTAAAGCACCATAAACCGGAAAACGATTCGGGTTCCCAATCAAAACAAACCCTTTTGAAAGTTGTATTTGGTTACGTCCCAAACTGGTGATGGTGCCTTCGCCAAAACTTTGTGAAGGGTTGTAAAGTATCTCGGCATGCAAAGCCAACCAATCGTTGATAGCTCCGGTAAGACCAAGCTGTAAAGAATGAATCACTGCCTCGCTCACTTCCTTACCAATCTGGTTTTGTGAACCAGGATGACGCATCAGGTAGGCAAACTTGGAATCTGTGTTGGATTTTTGATAATCTAAAAGAGAAATTAATGATGCACCTATCACTAATTGTCCGTTTTTTAGTTGGCCGGATTTGCGCTCTTCCAAAAGTATCTGCACTTTTTGGGTATTCATGGTGGGCTCCAGCATGCGGTACATCAACCGGGAATTGGTTGTTACAGGGCTTGCTTTTTTGAGGGTATCCTGGCCGTGGGCCATCAATCCACCCATAATAAATAATGAAAGGAGTAGTATTTTATACATGTTTGTTTTTGGTTTTATCAGTAGTACTAATGCCTTGTATTACTAAATGTTCAAATCGACGTTTTTTCCAAATGCTATGTCTTCAGTGTGGCACTATTACTAAGAAATTACAAAGCCAATTTCAAAAAGTATTTCAATTAAAAGCAACGTAAAAGGAGTCTGCGATCGAGTTTTAAGGATATTGGAGGTACGAAACTAGGTGAACGTAAAATCGGGGGCAATGGGTACGAGTAAAAAAGTTAATTAATTGTTAATAATTTCTTCGCAAGAACAGCGATAATTAAGAAACGGCTTTCGACAATACCATCAACAACCTAAAAGATGATTTTGCCATCTTTAGCCCGGAATGAGTGGTGGAAGAGAAGAAAAAGGATAGAATTTAAATTTTCCTGATTCGTAATAAATGTGATAACTTCATTTCCTTAAAATGCTGCGATCATTTTCCCCAGCTTTCGCGGTCGAGGCTGCGGTAGTGGATGGCTTCGGCCAGATGCTCGGAAAGGATGTCGGTGCTACCCTCGAGGTCGGCGATAGTACGCGACACCTTGAGGATGCGGTCGTAGGCGCGTGCCGAGAGGCTGAGTTTTTCCATGGCATTTTTCAGCATCAGCTGTCCGGTGCTGTCTATTTTACAAACTTCGTGCAATAGCTTGCTGGTCATCTGTGCGTTGCAGTGGATGTTTTTCTTCCCTTCATAGCGCTGTTCCTGTATCTTGCGTGCCTTTACCACGCGCTCCCGCACAACAGCACTTTTCTCGCCGTTGCGTGCTTCCGACAATTCTTTGAAAGGAACCGGCACCACCTCCACGTGGATGTCGATGCGGTCGAGCAGCGGTCCGGAGATTTTGTTGAGATATTTCTGCACCACGCCGGCACCACACATACATTGTATGGTGGGATGGTTGTAGTAGCCGCACGGACAGGGATTCATGGCGGCTACCAGCATGAAGCTGGCCGGATATTCCACCGAAAGCCTTGCGCGTGAAATCGTCACCACACGGTCTTCAATAGGCTGGCGAAGGACTTCCAGCACCGTGCGCTTAAACTCCGGCAGCTCGTCGAGAAATAAAACGCCATTGTGCGCCAGCGATATTTCGCCCGGCTGCGGATTGCTGCCACCGCCTACCAGCGCCACATCGCTGATGGTATGATGCGGCGAGCGAAACGGGCGCACTGCGATGAGTGACGTATTGCGGCTCATCCGCCCCGCCACCGAATGTATTTTTGTGGTTTCCAACGCCTCGTGCAGATTGAGCGGTGGAAGTATCGACGGAAGCCGCTTGGCAAGCATCGTTTTGCCCGATCCCGGCGGACCGATAAGAATCACGTTGTGGCCCCCGGCAGCAGCGATCTCCAGAGCACGTTTGATGTTTTCCTGCCCTTTTACATCCATAAAGTCAAACTCATACTCGTTGAGGCTGGCATAAAACTCATCGCGTGTATTGATGATGGTTTGCTCAGGTTTTGTTTCGCCATTAAAAAAATCGATGACTTCCTTGATGTTTTCCACACCATATACTTTTATGTCGCCGACGATTGCAGCTTCGCGGGCATTTTGCTTAGGCAGGATAAATCCTTCGAAACCTTTTTTGCGTGCTTCGATGGCGATGGGCAGGGCGCCGCGAATGGGCTGCAATCCACCGTCGAGCGAAAGCTCGCCCATGATGATGTAGCGGTCGATATCTTTGGAGCCAATCTGGTCGGAAGCGGCCAGGATGCCGGTTGCAATTGTCAGATCGTAGGCGGAACCTTCCTTGCGGATGTCGGCAGGCGCCATGTTTATCACAATCTTTTTGCCGGGCAGCCGGTAGCCGATGTAGCTCAACGCCGACTCGATGCGCTGCTGGCTCTCCTTCACGGCGCTGTCGGGCAGTCCCACCATGAAAAAATTAACACCTGTATCTACATTTACCTCCACGGTGATAGTGATGGCATCGACGCCCTGGATGGCACTTCCGTAAGTTTTTACAAGCTTCATACGCTTCGAGGTGTTTGGGTGGAAAAGCGGCTGCAAGGTAATAATATTCAGCGAAAGCGCTAACGGTTTTTCTTCAGAACAAAATCCAGCCCGTCGATGATGGTGCCTTCGAGACTTATTGAATGCTCAAAATGACTATTTCGTGGATGCATACGATCTCTGGTCAAACTTTAGTGTTAAAAAATCATTTACTTTCTCATGTTTTTTATGCTTACTTTCGTATTCAAATATCATGGAATGACAAGGACGATTTTACAATTGTTGACTTTTATGTGGAAGAAAAAAGAAAGATTTTTCCACCCAAAAACTCATGCTAAAGAATTTAAAGCATGAGGTTTTTTTATTTTTGATAAACTTTAATAATGAAGAATTATGAAAATTATAAAATCATTAATGATACTGTGTCTGCTAACCTCGATTACCACGACCCATCTTTCTGCGCAATTTTTGGCAGACTACCCGATAAAAGAAATTGAACCGGCAAAACTTATTGCAACATATTCTCTGCTGTATCAGGAAGATTCCCTTCCCCCACATTTTACAAGGCAGGAGGATATGATCTTGCTTCTTGGAAATACCATGAGCCTCTTTGTGAGCAAAGTTGGTTACAGCAATGAGTTGCATTTAAGAGAAATCTATAGCATGGAACAGTTTCAACAATGGGTAAACACGGTGCCTCCGCTGGCACGTATCAGTTACAGGATTTATAAAAAATTCCCCAAAGATCATCTTACTTTTACGCATACCGTTAATACCATTCCTATGAAATATGAGGAGCCGCTTGATCAGTTCGATTGGCAACTATCGGCAGATACAGCTACCATAGCAGGTTATCTGGCGCAGAAAGCCACCACCAATTATGGAGGGCGCCAATGGGTTGCCTGGTTCACTCCTGAGATTCCTGAAAACGATGGTCCTTACAAATTTTATGGCTTACCCGGCCTCATCATTAAAATTTATGATACGCATCATCATTATGTGTTCGAGCTATTAGAAATCACGCAGCCTAAAGAAAAGGGAATGATCGAATATCTGGAGCAGGATTTCACGGTGACCAACAAACAAAAGTATTTTAAGGCAATTGATGCGCATAATGCTTCACTTGTGAGTTGGGTAAAAGAAAAGGGTGGTGATGATAAAGTACAACAAAGCGCAGCCAGAGTGAGCGGAGAAAGGAATAATCCTATCGAATTGAAGCGCGACTAAAAACACAGTTAATTATTCTAAAAATACTTGCTTATTGTAAACTATTGGTTTAGTTTTGTGATCTGAAAAATGGTTTTGTCTTTTAAAAAATAGGCGTAATGAAAAAGCTAACAATATTTATAACAGCACTTTTGTTCCAGGCGGTAGCTATGGCGCAGTGGTTCGACAAAACGATAACTGAAATTGAGCCGACGGAACTGATCGTCCGTTACATGCTAAGCTATGTGGACGATTCGCTTGCGCTTAAAAATGTAAAACAAACCGAAATGATACTTTTCAGAGGTGGCAGCACCAGCAAATTTATCAGCAAAAACCGCTACACTTTTGATACGATCATGAAAAAAATCTCCTCGCATGAGCAGATGCAAGCCATCCTGATGGATCCAAGCCAACCCATAAAAGCAGGCCGATTTGACTATCGGATTTTTAAAAATTACCCCGAAGGTCACATTACCTATCTTGACCATATCTTACTGGGTGGCAGCTTTAGATACGAAGAGCCGCTAAATTTGATCGATTGGCAAATTGAACAACAAACCGATACGCTGGTCGGCTATCCTATACAGAAGGCTACCTGTACCTATGGCGGACGCGAATGGGTGGCCTGGTTTACGCCCGCAATTCCCTACAATGATGGCCCTTACAAATTCCATGGCCTTCCGGGATTGATTCTTAAAGTTTATGATGCCCGAAAGCAGTTTGTATTTGAGTTTCTTTCGGCCAACATACCTGCCGAACCCACCATGATAGAGCTTGTAGAAAGGGATTACATAACCACCACCCGTGAGAAATTTATGAAAGCCAGCGCAGCCAGTCGCAACAACATCACCAGCAGAATGAGCGAAACGGGTGTCGATATGGAAACCCAACAAAAGGCTGCCCGTATTATGGATCGGCGCAATAATCCCATAGAGCTGAAGTAGCTCATTTTAAATTTTCGTGATAATGACGAGCCGTAAATATTCTGCATTTCCAAAATTCATAGGCCTGGCTTGTACAATCATTCTTTTCTTATTTCTAACTCACTGCTTACGGGCGCAGGTTACCATCCACGGAAGTGTGACTGATACCACCGGAGTGGCCATACCACTGATCAACATTTTGGCCTACCCCGCCGGTGGCAGCGCACTTATTGCTTTCGCCGTAAGCGACGATAAGGGCGATTACAAAATGGTGGTAAAAAGCACCTTCGACAGCCTCGATGTTGAGGCCACCTCCATTCATTATCAAACGCTAAGGTATCGCATTGCAAACAGCAGCCAACAACGAAACTTTGTGCTGAGGCCAGACCTTAAACAGCTCGATATGTTCACTGTTAAAGCACAGCATATCCGGCAGCAAGGCGATACGATAAGTTATCTGGTGAGCCGTTTTATGCAGACCCAGGATCGCTCCATCGAAGATGTGTTGCGCCGCATGCCGGGCATCGAGATAGAATCGTCGGGCAGGATACTTTATGAAGGCGTACCCATAGAGAAATTTTATGTGGAAGGTCTCGACCTGATGGATGGCCGCTACGGGGTGGTGAGCAAAAATCTTCCTAAGGGATCGGTGAGCACGGTCGAGATATTAGAAAACCATCAGCCCATGCAAATCCTGCAGGATCGCGTCAGCTCGTTTCAGCCTTCGCTCAACCTGAACCTTCAGCACGATGTAACCGCCACCGGGACGGCACAATTGGGAATTGGCGCAAGCCCATTGCTATGGGAAGCCAACATCACGCCGATGGTTTTTACAAAAAACTTCCAGATGATCGCCTCTTACCAAACCAACAACATCGGCAATGATGCGGCGCTGCAACTCGAGGCTTTATCAGTGCAGGATATGATGAGAGGCATCGACCGAAAGACGGAAAGAATGGAACTGACAGGGCTGCAAAGCGTGACCCCTCCTGACATTGCGCCACAGCGCTATCTTGATAACCAGATTCATCTTGGAACTTTTAATAGCCTGCAACGGCTTGCGCGCAACCTGGAGCTTCGTGTAAACGTGGCTTACGTAAATGATTTCCAACAACAAAAGGCAGCAAGCCACCGAACGCTTTTTTACCCTTCCGATACTTTGCAATTTAGCGAAAGCGTAAGCAACAATCTTTACAAAGAGTACCTGCAGGCTTCCTTCGCGTTGCAGCGAAACGTGAAGAATAATTATTTGCAAAATACCCTATCCGTAAAATCCAATTGGGATCACCAAAGCGGGATTGTGGAAAATCAAACCGGGCTGGTAATCGAAAAGCTGCACAATCCTTTTGTGGCCATTTCCAACGATTTTCGTACGATTATCCCGGCAGGGGAAAAGCTGATTGATGTGCAGTCGTATATTTCGTTGGATCGAACTCCGCAAGAATTGCAGATAAATCCCGGTGTATTTGCAGAGGTTCTCAATCAGAACAGGCCGTATGAGCAGGTAAACCAATTTGCAGAAATACGTCGGTTTTATACACATCAATCTGCTGCGGTGGTGGTGGGTAGTAAAAAACTCTCCTTTACACCGCGCATTGGTTTCAGCTATAGGGATCAATTACTCGAAAGCTCTGTAATTATTACCGAAAATGGTGAAGAACGAAATGCAGGTGATGCTTTATTAAATGAAATAAAAAGTAGTGAGTTGCGCATTTATGGCGAAACAGGCATTGCGTACAAAACTCGATCGCTTACGCTTTCGCTGTTGCTGCCTTTGTCGTGGCAGGATGTGAATATCGATGATAAAAATTCGGAAAAGCAACAATCTGTCAGCAAACTGTTTTTCAATCCCAGGCTGACGGCTGATTACGGCTTCAACAATTTCTGGAGTATCCGCGGTACACTGCAAAGCTCCGCCCGCTTCGACGACCCTGCCACCACCACCTATGGTTTTATTCTGCGCGACTACCGCTACCTGAGCGTACACGATGTTCCGCTGGCCGACAGAAGCCGGCTTAGCGCCGGAGGTCATCTCTCGTATCGCGATCCCATCAGCGCATTTTTTAATAAACTGAGTTATGTTTTCACTTCAGCGCAAAGTAATTATGTGTATAGCAACCAGATCAACCCGGATGGATCGGCCTATGTGGAGGCGATAGAAATACCGCAAACCAATTACATTCACAGCGTCCAGCTCTATTCGAGCAAATATCTTGCAGCGCTAAAAGCTACCCTGAACCTGCGCGTAAGCCTGAGTCAGCATCTGGGCAAGTCACTGGTAAATGAAGAGTTGTTCGACACAAAAACGAATATCTGGCAGATCAAGCCCGAAGTGAATTTTAAAATCACCCGCTGGCTCAACTTTATTTATGATATGGATGCCACAACCTACGCCACCTTCGTTGATCAGGAACAAAAAAGCAGCGTCTCGATGCTCAAACATAAACTCAACGTATTTACCTTTCCCCGCCAAAACCAACTCGTGAGCATCACTTCCGAATATTATCACCTCGACGAAGCGCACAATGTTTTCGTGGACATACTTTATCGTTACACCTTTATCAAGAAAAAGATCGATCTGGAGTTTAGATGGAGCAACCTATTGAACAACGACACCTACACGAGCTATCTGGCCTGGGATTTTACGGTGTGGGAATCGACCTACCGGCTGCGCCCCTCACAGGCGGTGGTGAGTGTAAAGTTTAGTTTTTAAAAAATCAGGCTTTTTATCTACTTGCATTTGATTACACGTCAATCCGGTGACTTGGGTTGTTGCATCTTCATTTTGTGTAATAATATTCAGCGAAAGCGCTAATGGTTTTTCTTCAGTACAAAATCCAGCCCGTCCACAATGTCGCCCCACTCCGAGGCTTCGATGGTAAATTCGATCCGCCCGGGTGTAGCGGTCATGTTTATTTTTTGGAGCTGCTCCGCATTTATAGTAGCGTAGTAATTGCCGGGAGCCAATCCCAGGAAAGTGAAATAGCCGTCGCGTTCGCTCATCACCTGTTTTTTTAGCAGGCCGTTTTCGGTAAAAATATCGATGAGCACACGTCCCTGGGCTTTTACGGAGGTGCTATCCTGCAGGTAAACCATGCCGTTGATTTCGCCCATTGGGTACACCGGGATTTCGATGCGTTTAAACTGGTTGGGATCGATAAAAATCTCTAACGTTTTATCACGCAGTTGCCAGGCAATATTCTCGAAGCCGGAGTTGTCCATTTCGAGCAGGTAGCTGGTGTAGGGTTCCAGGTCCATCACGCGGGTTAGCGAATCTTTGCTACGGGTGAGGAAGCGACCGCCGTTGATGCGTAGCTCCAAACCGGTGATGAGTGGCTCGCCGGGGTCGCGGGTATTGTTGAAGTTGATGTCGAGAAAAGGCATCAGCGTGAGGGCGCCGCGGCCGGTAACGGACCTGTTGTCGGTGTGTACGTATCCATCGCCGGTGTCGAAAGCCAGGCTGCCTTGCAGACCTTGCGAGGTTTGAATGCTGTTGTTGCCGAAACGACTCGAAACGCTCGTTTGCACAAAAGGAAGGTCGTACCTGAACGACACATTTACACTGCGTGTTTTGCCGCGCAGATTCTCCTCGTAGTTGACGGAGGCATAACCTGAGCGTGAAATACGTTTTTCTAATTCTGCCCGGTAGGATATAATTTCAGGTTTGTTAATATCAATTTGTGCCTGCCCGCGAGCCGTAAAACCTTTGCCCAGCCGCATACTCGCCGAAAGGTTGCTGTTGATAAACGGGCGGATGCTGTTCGTCCAGTTGGCGTTGGAGGTCAGGTTGACGCTCACAGGGCCAAATGTGCTTGAAATTAAAAACTCGGCCGTGTTGTAGGTAAAATTTTCATAAACATTTTGCTTAAAGCCCAGTCGGGTATAGCCATTAAAAAAGGCCAGCTTTACCGGGATCGAAACTGTGAGGGAACGTTCTTCAAGATAGTTGAAACGGATCACCTCCTGGCCGGGTTGGTAGCGGGCATATTTTGCTTCAAAGGTGGCGCTCGACGAGAGTCGATAACTCACCAAAGCCTGCGTCCGAACCTTGTCTGCATATTCGGCCGTGAGCAGCAGGTTGCTAAATGGCGAGAACGAGCCGCTGACAAAAGGAATGCCTTGATTATCTTTTAAAAAAGAATAATACTCCATGCCTCCCCCCAGCGTCATAAAACGGTTGACGCCATAGCTGGCCTCTGCGCGTGTAAATGTCGATTGCAGCGTATCGTCAACCATCCCGCCGCGGATTACATATTCCAGCTCGCCCTTAGGCAAAAAGTTGTACGGTATGCTGATGGGCTCCTTTCGGATGCGCTCTTCTCCATACGGCCCATAGAGTTTTACCACCACCTCCGAAGCGCCATACACCAGCGGCACTTCAAAGCTGTAAAACCCCGAAGCATCAGCTTTCATATAATTCACCAGCACATTGTTGATGTAAAGTTCCACCGTCCAGCCCGGCTCGGCATAGCCCGTCAGTGTGTATTCGCCAAAAGAACGCCTGAAACTCGTTGGAGTATTGGTCACCATCACGCCATAAAACGGATCGTACACCGAAGCAATGGAGCCGGGGTTGATCTTTCCGGCAACCACCTGGCGGATGTATTTGGATTTGTTGTTGGCCCAGCGCCACGAAAATTGCTGGTTGCGCGGCTCAAAACCATTGTCGGTGCTGTAGTTGAGAATTGCGTTGGTTTCGCCGCCCAGCAGTTCGGCGCCTATAGCCGTCGAGAAACGGGTATTAGTAGTTTGCCCGCTGGTTTGCGTAGAATAGATTGCCCAATCAATCATTCCAAATTTCAGCCAATGGTATTTCCGGCCGATGGTGGTATCCACCTGCACTTCGCCCTTCAGCATTTCGATATTTTTGCGCATCTGTGCCAGGCGCATGTCGCGTATAACCGGCAGCTCCATATCGGTTTTGATCTCCACTGTCAGCGCTCTGAAATTAAAAGTGCTGTAAAGACCAAAAGCCCGCCCAAAGATTCCTGTATAAAGATAAAGCCCTGAACTGGTTTTAAGGATATCTTTTTCTTTTAGTCGGGTGGTATCAGCGTTTAGGGCAATGTATCGCTGAGGATAATTTATGATGTAAGGTTTGCTTTCCTGCAAAAGGTACCCGGTGATGGTGTCGTAGCGCTCGGAAGTTTGCTGATTGATACGCAACACGGTAAACAAATCTGTTATGGGAAGATACAATCGATTGTCCGGGTATGAATAGATGCTGTTGATTTCGTATCCGCCGATGCCTTGCACTTTCAAAAAAACCAGAATCTCTTCGTAATCTTCACTTAAATCCTGCGCCTTAGCTCCAAACGCCGACAGGAGAAGTAAAAATAAAAGTATGAGATGGTTTTTTTTCCACATAGATTTAACGCCAGACTTTTCCCACATGGCGGCTGGATGCTCATTCCTGAATAAAAGTAACACTAAACTGTCCTTCGTATGCGCCGGCGGGGTTGGCGGTAGTGCTGCCCACGAATAGTGTACCTCCTACTCCTACAGGATTGTAAAACGGATGTCCTCCTGTAGTCACAAAACTGCTCCCCTTGTCGGCTGGCCCCACCTGCATGTTCATGCTGCCACCGCCGCCAATGCGGTGAAGCGGCACTTGTGGTTCCAGAATAATTTGTACCAACCGCCCCGGAATGAGTTTTATTTCAAAGATTGCCTGGTTAAAATTCCCTCCCATTAGGATGACTGTTTCTGTTGATGTGCGAAAACCTTCCGGACTGATGACTACTGTGCCGCCGCTTGCCCCTGTGGTAAAGCTTCCAAAGTTGAGCTGCTGCACACTGAATACCTCCATCTGGTTGGGCGGCGGAAAAGGTGTTTGCTGTGCGCTGACTTTGTGGATGCCAGGCAGCAGTGCCAACATAAAAAACAATACTATTCCCAAGCCGCAGCTGTTGCTGAGACGTAGTATTTGTTTTATTTGTTGTTTGTAAAAAGTCATTTTTTTATTTTTAGCTCTGATGCGAAATGGTGTGATCCATCAATATCAGAATTCATATTCATCCTGAAAAAACCTCACTCGTTGGCTAAATAATACCATGGCGTCATTATAAAATGACGAAGGCCTCAAGGTAGGGTAGAACCTGGCAAATCTGAACTCACCACTTCACAAGCGCATTGATGTTTCAGGCTATGGCTTAAAATAAAAGCGGGAAACTCAGGCTGGTTTTATTTTAGCGACAACTCCTTCTCGGCCAGTAATTTTTCCTTTCCCTCTTCAGCATCTTTGTAGCGCACCACCAATTTGCCTTCGTCGTAGTTTACACCTTCGGTTTTTTTCAGCTCCAGCTGAAACCGGCGTGAGTCGTTGGGTGTATAAACCGCGATGCCCCGCACGAGACCCACCTGCTCGGAAGCACCTTTCGGCGACATATAGTCAACTGTAAGGTCGCCATACACCGACTTGTTTCCGTTGCGCATAAGCGTAAGGCTGAGCATCGTTGTGGTATCGTTCACCGTTTCCAGTTGCATATTGTCGAGGGAAACGGTTGCCTCTGCTTCACCCACCCTTACAATCACCGGAATGGTGATACCAAAAATCGGTGTAAGGCGGATGCCGATGGCGGTGGTATCTTCGAGAGGTTCGTCAAGTCCCAAAGCATCTTCTTTAGGTACGGCTCTGAAATACATGTGCGAGCGGTATTCGCCCGGCACCATTTCGTTGGAGCGCCGCAACTGCATCCGCACCATTTGCGCTTCGCCGGGAGCCAGCGTAACCATGCGCGGAAAATAACGGATGATTTTGTCGGCAAACATCTGCCCGGGATCGGGTTCTTCTATTTGCTCAAAACTCCCGTCGGGTGTCATGCGATACTGCACAAAAGATACGGAGTAGGTAGCCGAATCCTGACCGGTGTTGGCCAGGTTGATTTCCTGCGACGATTTGTTGCCCTCAAAAACCACCCGCCGTGGGGTGATAAGTAAATTGCCCTGAGCTATTGCGCTGCTGCTGATAAGCATGAGCGACAGGATAAACAGGCTGGCGAGTGCTTTGGCTGAAGTCATGAAGCGCCGCTTTGCTGATGTAATGTTGGTGTAATTGTGTAACATTGGCTGTGTTATTTAATGTTTCGTCAAAACTACAAACATTTTTAATTGGTGAATAAAAAAACGCTGTGAACTTCACAGCGTTTAATATTTAAAAGTGTGCTCATTTTTGAAATTAGTTGTAGGCAAAGGTCAGTTGAAAGGTGCCCGAATAAATTCCCACAGGATTTTCGTCGTACGAACCCACGCTTAGCGTGGCGCCGATACTTACTATTCTGTTGCCATTGGTGAGCACTCCGGGGCCATTTTCTACCGGCGGGTCGGCTACCCAATTTTCTACAAACATGGTCTTGCTCGATTCCTGGTGTATCAGCACTGCAGGGCCGTCGGGCAGTTGCAGCGTAAACGAAGCCTCCGGTGCGCCGGTAATCTGAAAAATGCCGGGGCCATAAGGGCTGGCCACGCCGATAACTGATCCCTGAATGGTACGCGAACCATCCGGGTTGATGATGATGTCGCCGCCATTCATATCCGTCGAAAAGCGGCCAAAGTTGAGTTGGTCGGTTTCGTTGGCCGTAAGTGCCTCTATGATCTCCGCAAAAGCCTGGGCAGTAATGGTTGACTGAGCCACAGCGCTTGCCGAAAGAAACAAAGAGAACAGAAACGTTATGATGATGTTGCGGGTCATATTGGTATTAAATTATCAAAAAACAAAAAAAGGCAAACCAATTTAGTTTGCCTTTTTATAAATCTTTTATGTTCTAGTTGTAGGCAACGGTAACAGAGAGAGCACTTGCATTAGTGTATGATCCTGCAGCCTGATTAGCTTTCACATTAATTGTAGCGCCAACTGTGAGAGTTTCAGTTCCACCTGTTAATACACCAGTAGGTGTAGGTGTGGATGTGAAAGCATTTACTTCCATTGTATTTCCACCGGATTCAACATTGAAAGTTGTTGGCAATACAATTGAATAGGTGGCATCTGCTAATCCAGTAACAGTAAATGATGCGGCTGAGATTGTCCCAGGTGTAGTGGTTGGCAGTCCCAGCGGTTCAGTTGAACTTCTCATTCCTGCAGGAGTAATGGTAACAGCTTGATCGTTAGTTAAAGCAGCAATATTGCCAAAGTTCAAATCAACTTCTTTAGTTATAGCTATAGGAGCTATAATGGTAGCATTTGTTACTGCTGTTTCAGTTGCAGGGCCTTGTGCATTAACACTCTGGAAAGCAAAAGTCATCAGAAAGAGACCAGCGAAAAGAATTGCAAATTTTTTCATAGTAAATTAATTTTTAAAAGTTCGTTTGTTGATTAAATTATAAATTTCTTGTTTAAGAATATTCAATTACAATAATGGATTGATTCAAAATTTTGTCACCGATAATATCAAACATAAAATGGGCAGAATTGTAGTGAAGCCGAATTCCGTTGTTCCATTTTCACGAATGGTTAAGCTGTAACATTCAAAGTGTTTTTTTGAAAGGCTTTGGAGCCTTGTTTTCAAAAATTATTCATTTTGGGAAAGCCTAATATAAAAACGAGGTTAGATTTTGATTAACTATCAATGAAAGGCTACTTCCTTCTACCCGTCATCAATCAATCAGTAATTCAATGAACTTGTTGTAAATAATTTTGCAAAGAAAATAATTAAAGCATAACCCATCTTTATTTTTTTGCTTTTGTTTGCTTTTATATGCTTTTGTATGCCTTTGTTAGAGCGAACGGTTTTTTCCATAAATCGATCTTCGTCTATAACTGAACATTCGGCGTGAAGTGGATAACCTGCGGGCTTTATTCGGACAACATTGTCTTCAAAACATAAAGCCATTTTTCTTTTTTAATAAACAGTATCCACTGTTAAAAAAACAATCAGATCAGCAATTGATTTAGTTATAAATGAAATTGATGTTGTAACCACCCACATACTGTTGTTGCTTTTGTGAAAGGATTTTACTATCAGCGGTAGCATGAAGATTTAGCTGGCCATGTCCGTTGGCGTCAAGAATTTTGGTGGATTGCAGCGATGCATCGATTGTTGTAAAGGATATAAATCCCCGATCTTCATTTTGAATGTCACTATTTTTGATCATGATATTGCAAATCGCAGAAGACTTACCACTTACGCTGATGTTCCCAAGGTTGATTTTATCGACAGAATCATCTCGATGAAGTGTCAGGATGTTATGGGTTGCAGGTGCTATTGTCGTGGCTTCAACTACTTCGGCGGTTACATGCGCTGTAACTATTACCTGAGCTATAATTCCGGGCACATATGCGAGCCAGATAATTAACATGCCGATGTAAAGGAGCGTTTTCATGATGTAAAGAAAATATCAATAAACGCCTACAAGATAGTTGATAAAGCATTGTTTACAAAACCATACAGTAAAATTAATAACAAAAATTCATAGTTGAAGGCATAACACTCTAAGGATATGTAAGATAGTATTCTTAACTAGAATGTTTAAAAGGAGGCTTTTTCATTTGTGAAGAGTCGTAAATCGAATGCTCAAAAACCAGACCAATACCTTGATCTTAGCGGTCAATGGAAAGATGAAAGGGAAATAACTATTTGGTGCCTGTCCAAAGAGTCGATAGCTTTATGACCAAAACTAAAATTTCAATATTCGTGATGGCTCTGAAGATTGAGTTATAAATATTGAAATTTATTGCGATTGCCTACAACGGTTACCGACGGTTGTTTTTCTGTTATTTGAAATTTAGTTGTGAAGTGCCATAATTGAGCTAAAGGAGTGCTACAAATGGCTACATCACTTTTTATGGTAAGTGGCTACTCCTCCTGCGATTTATCCCGGTCTTTGATCTTAATGTAGCGGCTACGTTTCTTTGGTACCAAAGGCACGAGTCCATCTTTTGCGATTATTACTTCATGGCCTGCTTTTATTAGTAAAGTCTTAATTAGACCTCTCATAAACTCATCATCATCAATTACCACAATGTTACTAATAACTATTTTATTTTTTCGGTTAAAGAACAATTTTATTAATGGCTTTGCCCTGATCATTTTGTACTCTCACGAGAAACATTCCGTGTCGGCCTGTCATCGGAAATTTCGTTTGGCTCCCGCCTTCGATGTTTTTGTCGAGTAGCAGATTTCCCATTGGATCAAATACCTTTACAGCACAGGGTTGTTCGATCAATCGCAAGTCGATGGTGAGGATGCCATCATAAGCAAAGATGCGCACCGGCAGCGGCTGATGCGGGTCGGGAAACAGGCCTTCCTGCAGTTGCAACACAAAACGTCCCGTTTCATCTTTTGGCGAAGCCTGGAAAAGGTATTCGTCCGTTTCGAGAAGATTGATGCGTTGGCCGGTTTTATTATCAATTAAAATAGCCGTTTGAATCATCTCCTCTTCAAACCAGGAGGTGATGCGGTAGTTGCCGGCAGCCCCGGCACGAAAGGCAACGGGTATTACCGGATGATCGGCAACCGAGTCGAAAAGCACAGAGGAATAAAATTGTCCCTTGTCAGGAATCCACAGCGCCGGCGCGGTTTTTACAAAGCTAAATCGTTTGTAAGAACCGGAGGCTTTGTCGTGTTTGTCGAGGCCGATGAGGATTTCATCTTCACCAAAGCCATCTGCGGAAGAAACGGTGAGGAAAAACTGATCAGGACGTTGGGTAGTACTTTTGAGCCACTCGGAAGCATTGTCGTGCACGCGCACATTGTTGTTCATGCTGATGGTCCCGTTTTGTGCCGCCTGTACAAAAAATCCCTGCGTGGGCGCAATGTAGCGTGTTACGCCCAGGGTACCCATATCGCCGATGGCTGCCGAGTTGTACACCCCATAATTGTAGGCGGTATCGTTCCAGATCCAAACGGAGTAACCGCCGGCAGTTTGCTGCAAGCTATTGCGGTTCCAGCCGCCGGCTTTCCAGTCGATGGACGATGGATAAGGATTGCCAAGCTGATTGCTGCCAAAGACGGCGCCCACACCCGTTGTTTTGGTAACAGGTACGCTCACCTCACCGTTATTAAGTGTGCCTCCGAAAACGAGCGTAGGATATTGTTGTTCGTATTCCACCATGTAGCCGCGTCCCTGCAAAAAGTTGTTGTTGCCGTTGGCGGTGAGCCAGGTGGGCGGATAGCTGTCGTTGAGCAGATAAACCCATGAGGTGTCGGGTTCGTGCCAGGTATAAAAATCGTAGCCGGTGCCGTCGGCATAGAAGCCTGATGGCGTAAAGCTGCCCGATATAGGCTGGTCGGTCATGGGTGAAGAGAGAATATGCCAGGTTTCGGCCTCGCCGGGGATGTAGCGTTGGAAAGTACCAGCTACTCCTGCTGTGTTATGAATCAGCGAGCCGGTACCAGCAGCTGTGGATGCAATCACCAAACCGCTGTTGCCTGCATCATTAGTAATAGTTTGTGAAACAGTAAGAGTGCTGTTGGGTGAAAGGGTAAGGGAGGCGCCGGCATCAATAGAAATATTTCTGATAACAGGCGTGGTGCTGATAACAGGATCGTGGGGTGTAATGGGAATCTCGACGTCCGAACCTGCCGTGGGCACCGTGAAGGTGTACCAGTTGTTGGCGTTTTCCCATGCCGACGACACCACACCTGTCCAAATGCCGGTAGAAACCAGATAGGCCTGCAGGTTCCAGTCGCCATCATAGCCTGCCGACTCCAGGGTAGCCCAATTGGTTGGGTCGTTGGGATCGAATCTGTACATATTACCTTTTCCGTTTTGGATGGTAATATCATCTGTTCCACCCGGGCGTGAGGTGCCCGAATGATTGTACTCAACGCCAAACCATAGCTCTTTTGAATAATCGATGACATAGGGTTGATTTAAAACAATTTCATTCCAGCTGTCGGCTGCCGCAACAAAAGGCTGACTATAAACTTCCACCAAATTCTGCTGGTTTGTTCCCTGCCAGATTTTTGCGGTTGAACTTACAGGCATGTCCCCCACAAAAACTCTGAGGCGGGTCATTTGTCGGTTTGTGAGATAAGCATAATCAGATTGTTGAAATCTTACGGCCGTTTGAAATATTCCGCCGGAGGCGCGGCCCCGCAGCTGGGTGTTTATATTATCATCCCATTTAAGCCAGTCGTTTGGATTGCTGATGTAAATGTAATCTGTTTTGGTGTTGGTGTATGCATCGTTGATTGTAAGCGTCACCGTTTTTGGCCCCGCCGAAGGATAAATGACATTGTGTGGACCCTTTGTATTGGCAGTAGCAGGAATGGCACCGCTGCCAAAATCCCAGTCCCAATCGGTGACAGCTTCAATGCTGTTATCAGTAAAAGTTACTGTTTCGCCGGTATAGGTATTCAACGGAGTGGCATAAAATTGTGGTGAAAGGATCATTTTATAATAGACCGTGATCTTCCAACTGTTGGTTCTTACATAGTTGTCCCAAGTATCACATCCTTTATGGCCAAGAGTTGAACGCGTGCGACCGGCATGTAATTCAAAAAGGATATTACCGCCACCCGTTACACCATTGGCAATGGTTAGATCTGAGCGGGTATAATCTTGTGTTCCTGCAACACCTGATCCATGGGTGATAGATGTTTCTTTAGTGCCTCCTGCCGACACACACCACAACTGCGAACGTTGATCCGCCCTAAAGCCAAGCAACTTTGCTTTCATCGCATATTTTACGTCCACTCCTGTAATGGTGGCTCCAATAGGAATAGGAACGGTAAGTTGCCCGGGACACCGGGAATAGTCACCAACTTCTTCGAATTGATTATCTGTTTCGATTCGCCCATCCGTGTAGTTAGCGGTAGCTATCAGGGTGGGGATATTGATGTAAACATAGGCAGGCTTGGTTTTGGTGGTATTTCCGTTTACTGTCAGGCTGATAGTTTTGTAGCCGGGAGTAGCGTAACTCACCGTATGAGGGCCTTTTGTTGTTGCTGTTGCAGGAGTAGCATCTGCGCCAAAGTTCCAGTTCCAGCTTGTTACATCTCCCGTGGTTGTGCTGGTAAAAACAACTGGCTGCGACACCTCGGCTGCGGTAGGAGATGCAGTAAAATTAGGAACCGGATCAACGGTATAGTTTATCGTAATTTTCCAACTCTTGTTATCCACCCGGTTAACATTTTGGTCGCATCCACTAAAATGATTTGTACGCCCGGCATGAAGCTGAAATTGGATATTCCCTCCTCCGGTTACATTATTGGCGATATTCAGGCCGGTCCGGCTGTAAGTTTGTGTGCCGGTTTTGTTGCCTGTTCCGGAATAGACCTGCATCTCGTTGGTTCCTCCCGGTGAGGTACATCGCAACTGTGAGCGCTGTTCAGACATATTTCCAACCCGACTATTCCCCCTTTTGGCTGTCATTGCATATTCCACATCCACCGAAGTGATAATAGCATTTGTCGGAATATCTATAGAGAGCGTACCCGGACAAGTGGAGCTTTGTCCCATCGACTGGAACCCTAAATCGGTATCAATAATGCCAGAATTGTAAATCTCGCTAATTGAACTTTTTGTAGAAGATGGATTAAAATTATCAGCTTTTGGTGGGGATGCAACGGGATTATTTTCAAAAGCAGCGCGTTTAGAAGATACAGCATGTAATAGCGGCACAGCCACTGTGTCGGTTTTGGCAATGACGGTAGGTTGTGTAAAAGCCGGGATACTTAATAATAAGGAGCCAATTAATAAACCATGAAAATAATGGTAGATTTTTCCATGGGCACAAAATTTCATTTTTTTCATAATACAAATCATGAGCTTTACATCCATAATTTTGGACGGTGAAGGTAAAAAAAATTTTACAACATCAAAATTTGAAACCAATATAAAAGCATGGCGCGTGGCGCGTGGCGCGTGGCACAAGGCGCAAGGCGCAGGGCGCAAAGAGCAGGGCGCAGAAAGCAAAGCGCAGGATATTTACAAAATTCTTTAGGGCTGGCATCCCTTCCATTTCCTACTGACTGCCGACTGAGATCTGCCGACTGCTGATCACGGCGTTACTTCTCCTCGTGGCTTGTAGCCCGAGTTTTTTAGGACATCTTGCGCCTGGGTATTAATAAATAATTCTTCGGGCGAAACATTTTTGTTTTTTTTCATAAATGAACGAACGATTTGCCAACCCACCCACTCGCCAATGCGCGGCGGTGAGGTGGTGGAGAAGTCAGATGTAAATGGGCCATCGGCAAAAAATTTGCGAAGCACATGTGTTTCTGACGAATAAAGCAGATCATTTTGTATGATGAATGACCAGATGTTGGCCTCGTTTTGTCGGCACCATTCGAGCTGTGCCAGGGTAAATCCGATTTTGATGCTGTCGGGGGTGGCGGGTAACATGGCGTCGAGGAACCAGAGCTGGCGACCTTTATCGATGGCCTGTTCCAGAAAAGTGGTGCCGGGGCGCAGCGCAAAATGATACAGATACAGTTCGTGAATGCCGTCGCGAACCAGATATTCGGGTGTCATCGTTCGGATGGCATAAAGCGGAAGACGCATTTTGCGGTAGGTTTCAAGGCCGGTGCCCAAATACATGTCGAGAGCGATGATCATATCTTCGTTAAAAAACTGCACCGGGTTTTCGTAAAGCAACCCTGACACGTAGCTGAAAATATCGGGCAGCGCACGATCAGGGAAGAAATATCTGAATCGTTTGAATGCCTCGGTAAAATCGCACTCGTAAGGCGTGAGATCGGGAAATACTTTCAGCGTTTTTTCGTAAAGCTGGTAGTTGAGCGGATCGGTAATAAACTCGTGCAGCCGCATGATGTTGAGCGTGTCGTCGAGGTCGGCATCCAAAAACACCGGAAACTCTGGAGCAATGGCTTTAAGCTGCGCCTGCATGCTGTCGGGAGCTATTTCAAAGAGGGCTTTCTCGTAGCGTTCTATGCGGACAGGTTTAATTTCTATGTCGCGGGTATCGATGTCGAGCCTGCTGCGCTCGCCACCGCAGGCAGAGAGCAGAATAGTGAAGAGAAAAATTAATAATTGATTAACTTTCATTTTTGTTTGGCTTTTAGCTATTGCGATAAGCAAAAAAAGTGTCAACATTTAAAAAGATGCTGACACTTTTTGTTAACCCGCCGGCGGGAAATATTATTGTTGGTTAGATGATTTTCCAGCCCAGCGATATAGAGAATACATTGTTTCTGGAATTAAAGTTCATCTCGCTTGCTCTTTCGATCACTTCATTGAGCCCAATCTGATAACGCACGTCGAGCGTAAACATCAGCACGTCCACGCCTGCTCCTAAGTTCAATCCCCAGATCATGTCCTTGATATCGCTTTTCTCCAGTACTTCAATACCATTTTTAGTTTTGATTTTTTTATTCACGATGAATGATCCGGACGGTCCGGCCATTACGCGGATGTTGGCTATTCCCAGATTGATAATTCGCCATCCTACCAGCACGGGTATTTCGATGGTTTTCAGATCGATCTCCTGATTAATCGGATTTGGAGAGGCTTGATCGGACGTTTTAAATACGCCGCCACGTGTCATCCAATTGACTTCAGGTTGCAGATAGATTTTGTTGCCAACACGCAGAAACACCCCAAAGTTGAAGGAGTTTTTCAGGTCGGACTTGATTCCTTCAACATCTTCTGTGAGTTTGGAGGTGTTGAAACCAACTTTCGGGCCTAACGAAATTTGGCCAAAGGCAAAGCCAGCAGACAAAAGCAGGATCATAACAAAGGTAAATCGTTTCATAATTTTTACGTGTTTAGTTATTGATAATTGGCAGCAAATATAGGTAGAAATCACAAAGTAGATTTGTAAAAATTATTAATGATTGCAGAATCGTCCCGGTGGGCTATTGGTAGCGTAACGCAGAAAAGTAAAGAATTCTTTTTTGGAAGGGAGGGAATGTATTCATCTGGAAATTGATAAGCATTTTATCCCAACACATTGTCATATCGTTATGATGACCAATTTTCTTTGATATCAAGACCCGGAATGACCTTATTGTTAAAAGGCCATGATTTCCTAACGATCTTTCATTAATTTTGCCTCAGTTTATTTCATTAATCACCGGAAAAATTATGAAAACAAAAGTTCTACTACTCACGCTTGTTACGCTGTTGATAACGCACACTGCCTTCAGCCAGGTAAAACCTTTTCGATTTGGTTTGAAAGTAGCTCCTGCTATCAGCTGGGTGTCGCCCGACTCGGAGGGCTACAAAAACAAAGGAGCGCAGGCAGGTTTTTCCTGGGGGTTTATCAGCGACATCACCATCACCGAAAACTATTTTTTCGCAACAGGTTTTAATGTTAATTATCTAAAAGGGAAAATTTCTTATCCCTTTCAGGATTTGACGGTGAGTAGTCCCGACATCGGAACAATGGTGAGTGATATGAAATTGCGTTACATCGATGTTCCGCTTACGCTAAAAATGAAAACCAACCGTTTCGACAAAATGCAGTATTACGGCCAGATAGGATTTTCGCTGGCTTTTAATATCAAAACAAAAACAGAGGAAACCTTTAAGTTGGGCAATGTTACAATCGAAAAAAACGAACGCGACCGTACCGACGATATGCAACTGCTCAAGGCTTCGCTGGTGATTGGAGGAGGTATCGAATATTATATCGACAACTCCACCTCCATCCTCGTTGGTGTCACTTATTACAATGGAATTTCTAACATTATGAAAGGCTACAACACTGTGGATGGCAGTGTGAAACAAAAGGCTGCTCCTCATTTTATCGAGCTCAATCTGGGCGTTATTTTCTAAAAAATATTTCAGCTATGCGCATCGCTCTTGCACAAATCGATTATCACGTCGGGGATTTTTCGGGTAACGTTTCACGCATCCTTCAGGCTATCGATCGGGCCAGGCAAAATAAAGCCGATCTGATTGTTTTTGCAGAGCTTGCTGTGTCGGGTTATCCGCCACGCGATTTTTTGGAGTTTGATGATTTTATTACACAATGTCATAAGGCTATCGGGCAAATAGCTGCCGGATGTGTCGGAATTACCGCCATCGTGGGAGCGCCAGAGCGCAACCATGCCGAGCAGGGAAAAGACCTATTTAATTCGGCGTACGTGCTTGCTGACGGCAAGGTTAAAACCATCAGAAATAAAACGCTGCTGCCCGACTACGACGTATTTGACGAATATCGTTATTTCGAACCCAACACGCACTTCGACATTGTGCATGTTGCCGGAAAGAAAGTGGCACTGACCATCTGTGAAGACCTGTGGAATTTTGGCAACAATCCGTTGTACACCGCTACACCGATGGATGAGTTAATGCGTCACCAGCCCGATTTGATGATCAATATTGCGGCTTCACCTTTTAATTACACGCAACATGTAGCGCGTTCCGATATGCTGCTGGCTAATGCGAATCGATACAAATTGCCGCTGTTTTACGTAAATCATGTGGGTGCGCAGGCGGAATTGCTTTTCGACGGCGGCTCTCTGGCGATTGACGCTCATGGCAATATTGCTGGTGAGCTAAAATATTTTGAAGAGGATTTTCAGATTTTTGATACCGACAACTTTTCTGCTCATTCGCAACAGCGGTCTATTGATAAATATCCTGCCGATAATCGCAAGATTGGTTTGATAAACGATGCGCTGGTGATGGGCATCCGCAACTACTTTGAAAAGCTTGGTTTCTCCCGGGCGGTGCTCGGCATGTCGGGCGGCCTCGACTCGGCCGTTACACTGGCGCTTGCAGTGCAGGCTCTTGGAAAAGATAAAGTTCTTTCGGTGCTGATGCCATCACCATTTTCGTCGCAGCATTCTGTGGACGATTCGCTGGAGATGCTGCAAAACCTGGGCAGCCCGCACGAGACTATACCTATTGATGATGTTTATAAAAGATTTGGTGAAACCCTTTCGCCGTTTTTCAAAGACCTGCCATTTGATCTTGCCGAAGAAAACCTGCAGGCACGTATCCGCGGCACCTTGCTCATGGCTATGTCGAATAAGTTTGGATACATCGTTCTCAACACCTCCAACAAAAGTGAGGCGGCTGTAGGTTATGGTACCCTTTACGGAGATATGAACGGTGGGCTTTCGGTGCTGGGCGACGTGTACAAAACAGATGTCTTTGCCCTGGCGCGTTACATCAACCGCAACGGTGAGGTCATCCCCGAAAACATCATCACCAAACCGCCATCTGCTGAGCTGCGCCCCGATCAGAAAGACAGCGACTCGCTCCCCGGCTACGACATTCTTGATGATATTCTCTACCAGTACATCGAGCTGCAACTGGGGCTAGATGAACTGATTTCTGCCGGTTTTGATGAAGCCATAGTGCGACGTGTGCTGAAGATGGTAAATTCCAGCGAATACAAACGTCATCAGACGCCACCCATCCTGCGCGTGTCAACCAAAGCTTTTGGTATGGGACGCCGCATGCCCATCGTTTCCAAATATCTGTTGTAAAAAAAACCTGCATTCATAAAAAAAGCCCGGCACACAATTGCGCTGGGCTTTTTCTTTAATAGGCTTAGTTATCGCCGGACTTATTCATTGATAGAATTAATTTCTACCCTGCGGTTCAACTTACGATTTGGTTCGCCGGAGTTGGGTACTAATGGGTTTTGTTCTCCAAAGCCTGCAGAGTCAAGACGATTGGCAGCGACTCCGTTTTTCACAAAATAATCTTTAACGGAAGCTGCTCGCTTCTTCGACAGTTCGAAGTTGAAGTCAGCAGGACCTGTATCATCAGTATAACCATAAACGGTGTAACGCGATTTTGGATATTCATTCATAATTTTGATGATGTTATCCAGGCTTTCTTTGGAACTATCACGCAGTTTATCACTGTTAAGGTCAAACTGAATGTTTTTTTGGTTCATTGTGATAGCTTCCTGCTTTTCGATAGGAATAATTATCGTGGCAGATGGTTTCGTCATAACATATTCTATCGGGCAACCTGCATTGCTCTTTGGACCTGGCTCGTTGGGGCAGAGATCCCACTTATCCGGAACGCCGTCACCATCAGCATCAGGACAGCCATGTGTAGCAGCTGGGCCTGGTTCGTTGGGGCAGTGGTCGTCGATGTCGACAACGCCATCACCGTCGGTGTCAGGACAGCCCTGGTTAGCAAGAGTACCTGGCTCGTTGGGACATCTGTCCAGATGATCTGGAATTCCGTCACCATCAGCATCAGGACATCCGTCAGCCGAAGCGGGGCCATATTGATACGGACATTTATCAAGGCTATCTACGATGCCGTCTCCGTCTGTATCAGGACAGCCGTCGTGTGCTTCTACTCCCGGAACTTCCGGACAAGCATCATAAAGGTCAGGAATACCGTCTTTATCTTTGTCGATTGCCTTACCAAAGCGCACGATGATACCGGCTGAATAATGCATGTAGTCGTCGAAGTCGAACATGTAATCATACGAACCCTGGAAATTGAAGCCCACATACTCCGATACCCAAAAGTTGAAACCAATACCCATCGGGATGCTCAGATAAGCTACATCGTTGAGTGAGGAACCGCTTACTCCGGTAAACACATAAGGAGCAAACCAGCTTTTCTCGTTGATAAGGTAGCCGTTGGCAAAATGATACTCAATCTGTGCGCCTGCTTTCCAGAAATAATCACTGTAGATGTTTTTCTCTAACGGTATACGATTTAGTTTATCAACCTCAAGTGTTACGCTAGAGGCCACTGCGGTAAGTGTAAAAGAATTGTTCAACATGCGGCCAAAACGCAACATGGTAGGCAAATGTTTACCCATCCAGTTGGCATCCTGAATCTGTTGGTCAATAGGATATTTAACGACATTAAAGTCGGTGTAGTTAGTGCTCACACCTATGATCCAAGGGTGATAAACACTCTGAGCCTGCACAGAGAGGCTCATAATCAATGCGATTGCGAAAAGGAATAAATACTTTTTCATACTTCTTTAAGATTTAATTAGTTCAGTTCATTGGTTAAATAATAGCATTTGTTTTTTGATAGCTAAATCTGCCAAAAACAAAGGACTGGGAAAATTGTGCCAAAGTTATTACTATTTCCATGATTCCATACTTACAGGGTGTTTGAAAAGCTTATTATTAACAAATATTATAAAGTCCTGCAGGGTTTAAAAAAAAAGGCTGTCGTAACATTCCGGCAGCCTTGATGTGAAACAACAAACATTATCCGTTTTTTACATTTCTAAATTTACAGCTTCTACTGATTTTATTTCAGGGATAGCTTTTTTCATGGACGCTTCCACGCCGTTTTTTAGTGTCATGGTGCTGTAGGGACATGTGCCGCATGCGCCAAGTAATTTCACATTCACTATGTTATCGTCGGTAAGCTCAATAAATTCAATGTCGCCGCCATCCTGTTGCAGGTAAGGGCGTATCTGATCGATAACATTTATAACTTTACGTTTGATCTCTTCTCTATTGTTTTCCATTGGATGATGATTTATTTAATAAAAAAATAAACTATGAAATGGCTGAATTATTTTAGGCAAAAGGTGAACCTTTGGGTTTGTTAAGAGTTGCGATGATGTTCCTGGCCAGCTCATCAAAAGCTTTGGTTACAGGGTTGTCGTTATTTTCCAGCGCCACAGGTTTGCCTCTGTCGCCACTTTCGCAAATGCTCTGCACAAGTGGTATCTCGCCCAGAAATGGCACGCCGGCTTCGTTGGCCAGTTGCTTGCCACCTCCTTTTCCGAAGATGTAATATTTGTTGTCGGGCAGTTCGGCAGGAGTAAAGTACGACATGTTTTCGATGAGTCCCAGGATAGGTACTTTGGTTTTGTCGTTGTTGAACATGCTGAATGCCTTGCGCGCATCGGCAAGCGCCACATTTTGTGGTGTACTTACAATGGCTACACCCGACACCTTTACATCCTGCACAATGGTGAGGTGGATGTCGCCGGTTCCGGGAGGCAGGTCGAGCACCAGGTAATCGAGCTCGCCCCAGTCGGCATCGCGCAGTAGTTGGTTCAAAGCATTGGAGGCCATGGGGCCACGCCAGAGCAGCGCCTGATCGGGCTGAACAAAAAAGCCTATTGAGAGCACTTTGATACCATATTGTTCCACCGGGATAATCACGTCGTGATCGTCGCGATGTTCGGCCATGGGCTTAGCATGCTCCAGATCAAACATCATCGGGATGGAAGGTCCATAAATGTCGGCATCGAGGATTCCGGTGCGCGCGCCGGTTTTGGCCAGCGCCACCGCCAGGTTGGCTGCCACAGTCGATTTGCCTACACCGCCTTTGCCCGAAGCTATGGCGATGATGTGTTTTATCCGTGAAAGGGCATCACGTGGTCCGGCTTTCAGAAAGATGTTGCCGCGCACTTGCGCATCAGCGCCCAGATGCTTTTCGATGGCATCCACACACGATTGTTCTACAATAGCTGCTGCCTTATCGTTGGGTTTGGGAAATTGTACCGTGAAACTTATTTTGTTGCCTTTCACCTCCAGATGATCCACCATATTGAGCGAAACAATGTTATCGCCTTTCGGGAAATAAATCACCTCTTTCAAGGCTTCCAGCACTTGATCATTAGTATACGACATAGTTCTAAATTTTTATTTATTACAAAAGTACTATTAAGCATTTCTATTGTCTTGCTGTTATAAAATGCAAGAGCAACAGCAGGTTTACAAAAAACAAAAAAGACCGGAACATGCCGGTCTTTTTTTAGTTATTAAACTTTAAAAAATGCTTAAAGGCTTTTTTTGGCCAGATAGAAATCTACCATTTCGTAATTGCTCTTTTCGCGTTCTTCCATTTCGCTAACGGTCTTTGGCGGAGGTACAATTACTTTGTCGCCTGGCTGCCAGTTGAGGGGCATGGCCACGCCATTGGCGTCAGAGGTTTGCAGTGCTTTCAGCGAACGCCAGATTTCGTCCATGTTGCGGCCCACGTTGAGCGGGTAGTACATGATGAGGCGAACTTTGCCTTTGGGGTCGATAAAGAATACCGCGCGCACGGCAGCAGTTTCAGCTTCGCCCGGCTGAACCATGCCATAAAGATTGGCAACTTTCATATCCAGGTCAGCGATGATGGGGAATCGCATGGTGATGCCCAGATTTTTCTTCACGTTGTGAACCCATGCGATGTGCGAGTGAATGCTGTCGATGCTTAAGCCCATGAGCTTGGTGTTGTACTTTGCAAATTCTTCTTCTTGCTCGGCAAAAGCTGACATCTCGGTGGTACATACCGGTGTAAAGTCGGCAGGGTGTGAGAATAAAATTACCCAGCTTCCTTTGTTGAATTCCGAAAACTGGATCATTCCCGTGGTGGTCATCGACTTAAAATCGGGTGCCTGGTCACCAATAAGTGGAATCTTTTTTACTTCTTGTACTTCAATTTGTTCTGTCATGTTAGAGAGTTTTTGTTATTAATAAATAAAGAATGAGTTGTAAAATGATGGTGCAAAAATACTGAACATCAAGATATAAAACAAATCGAATGTTTCTATGATGCAATAGAGAGAATTGATAATGTCTTACATTTGCCATCGAATTTCGTTTTAAAAGTGGCCCCGTCAGAATCCGGGTAGGATTATTATTATAATACAGTAGACACAATACCAGCAGGTTATGATAGAAAAAAATTTATTATTAAAAATAAAATAGCAAAAAACGATACAAAAGATCTGCTGCTACGTCGTCAGGAAAAAGTTTGAGTCAGTAACATAATTTTAGTAATTTTTAAATATTAGCCTTCAATGATAACCCTCGTACAATTACAATATCTGGTCGCCATCGACCGCCATCGCAACTTCGCCAGAGCATCGGAAGCATGTTTTGTAACGCAGCCTACGCTGAGCATGCAGGTAAAAAAGCTGGAGGATGAACTGGGTGTCGTGATTTTTGATCGCACCAAAAAACCTGTAATTGCTACCGAAATAGGACGACTCATCATCGACCAGGCACAATTGGTGATAAATCAAACGGAGCAAATCCATGAAACGATCAAATCTTTTAACCAAAATGTAAGCGGTAAGATCCGTCTGGGAATTATCCCTACGCTGGCGCCTTATCTGTTACCACGTTTTGCGGGCAACCTGCGGCGGCATTATCCGGAAGTGCAGCTTCTTGTCCGCGAATTGCTCACTGATGAAATCGCCGAGCGGCTTATCGCTGATGAGCTGGATGCAGGCATTTTTGTTACACCTTATTACAACAGCAAAATCCGTGAGTGGCCTTTGTTTTACGAAGAGATGAAACTCTACACCAGTCCCGGTCATGCAATTTTCACCAAGCCATTGATAACCGTGCGCGATGCCGAAGCCCCCGGCATCTGGTTGCTGAGCGATGGTCACTGCTTCCGCGATCAGGTGATCAACCTGTGCGATATCCCGGCAGGCCGCGATCAGCAGACACCTTACGAATTTGAAGGCGGATCACTGGAAACCCTGATGCGTATCATCGATAAGGAGGGTGGCTTTACGCTAATGCCCGATCTGGCGGTGCTTGATTTGCCTGAGGAAAAACAGCAACAAATAAAAACTTTTGATGACTACACCCCGCTGCGTGAAGTGAGCCTGGTGTTTTCGCGCAACTTCGCCAAGCATCGTTTGTTGCAGCTACTCTTCGATGAGATTCGTGCCAACGTGCCCGCTTACATGATCGATGCGGAGCGCGGAAAAGTGGTGGAGTGGAAGGAGAAGTAGTAACTTCAGAATTTCTGACACAGCGTAAATATCGTGTCGCGATTTTTAGATTTCTCCCTCCATTTCACGCCCGCCGTTGTCATTAGTAACGAAGTGAGGAATCTATTAAACCCGTTCATTTTTCTATTCTTCTCCCACAAGCTCAGCCTGTCTTCTTCGGTAAACGCGCGCCGAGATGATGATGCTAATTTCGTAAAGCCCCAGCAAGGGAATGGCCACCAATATTTGGCTGAAGACGTCGGGAGGAGTGATGATGGCGGAGATGATTAGCACAACCACAATCATCGCTTTGCGGCTGCGTCGCATAAATGTAGGTGTTACCACCCCAACTTTGGTAAGAAAAAACACAAAGATGGGCAGTTCGAAAACCAGACCTACCGCAAAAGTGAGCGACACCACTGTACTGATGTAGGAGTTGAGCGCAATTTGATTCTCGACAGTCTCGCTTACGTTGTAGGTGCCCAGAAATGTGACGGCCAAAGGTACGATGAGAAAATAGCTGAAAAGGACGCCCAGCAGAAATAAAAGTGAACTCCAAAACACTGCGCCAGTAGCGTGTTGCTGTTCATGTTTGTAAAGAGCAGGCTTGATAAATCGCCATACCTCCCACAGAATGTAAGGCACCGCCAGGATGATGCCGACAAAAACGGAGATGTAAAGATGTATCAAAAACTGCCCCGCCATCTTGATGTTGATGAGCGTGAGGCTGAAGTTTTTGATGCAGAGCGCATCCGGATCAATAAATGTAAGATGTGTAGAAACCCATCGTCCCAGCTCGCAAAGCAGCCGGTAGGTGACAAAGTTGGAGGATTTGGGAGCCAGAATGATGTAGTTGAAAATAATGTCCTTGTTGAGAAAAGCCACCACGGCCAAAGCCACTACTGCCACAATGGAGCGTACCAGATGCCAGCGCAGCGCTTCCAGATGCTCCCAAAAGGTCATCTCCGATTGCTCTGCGTCCTGCTCTTTGCCGTGTGGCATTTTTCTGGCCATCAGTAGTTTTCTATTTTATAATCCGATACGTTTTAAATTTCCCGATTTCGATGCCATAATTTTTCTCAAGCCAGTTGAGCAGGCGAAGCCGTGGCGAGAGTTTGATGCCTTGCGTGGGATCGAACGAAAAGTGCCAGTTCATGCGTTTAATGCGGTCGAGCATCACGGCGGGGTGGCTGCCTTCAAAATGCGCCAGCGAGTCGATGTTGGTATAGTCGAAAGTGTCGGCTTTTTCAAAGTTCTGTTCCATCCATTGGTCGTCGTGCCACATTTTGTTGAAGGTCTCCATTTTTTGTTGCATGGCATCGGGGCGACGCACCCAGCCATAATGATACACGGCGGCATCAATTTTTTTTACATTAAGACGCTTGCCGTTTTTCATAAAACTGATGGCATCGCGAAAGGAGGTAATGGCGGGTTCGTTGCGGATGATGCGGATTTGCTTGTACGACCATTTGCGTGAGTCGGCGATATAGTCGAAGGAGCCGTAGAAGTTGAGATGGTCGAAGAGAAGGCCGTCCACGCGCTTGTCGTTGAGATTTTGCTCCATAGCATTTCTGATGGCCGGATAATCTTTTTCGTGCAGCACCTCGTCGGCCTGGATGTAGATGGCCCAGTCGGTGTTGGCGGGCAGGGCGGCTTTGGCTTTGTCGGTTTCCACAGCCAGCACGCGTCCGCCTTCGCGCAGATTATCGTCCCACACCGTGTCGATTATTTTGATCTTTGGCGAGTCGATCTTTTCTATTATTTCCCGTGTGCGGTCCTCCGAATTACCCACGGCCACCACCATCACATCACAGAGTGGCAGCACCGACCGGATGGATTCGGTAAAGGGATAATCGAACTTTTCGCCGTTGCGAATGATGGTAAATCCTGATACGTTCATACCTGTATTTTCTAAAGCTGGCAAAAGTAATGATTTCTATCTGCGGAGGCGGTAGGATTGTTTGCCGAACTAAGCGCGTTACTTTGGTTTTATAATTTTTTTACGAAAGTAATCTCCCTTCCACTTGTCGGGGATTCGGCATTGCAAAAAGTTGACAATGGAATCGATAAAATCTGGTGTAACTATTACCAACTAAATATTGTAGATGTTTGGCTGATGACTTTTAAAACTCAAATCTCCAATAAGAACTATATTTTAAAAATGCCCACGCTACCCCTCAATCCCCTAAAGGGGAAGCCAGCCCACACTCCCTCGATGGTGCGCTGGCAACTCCCCCTTTAGGGGGCCGGGGGGTGCGCGATGGATTTTCCTAAATCTACAGGGTTTTTATTTGATGTATTTTTTTAAAATCAACTACCTAAATAATTATTAAACATTTACCCTTTATCACAAATTTCCTCTTCAAAAGAAATGTTGATCGGCTTGGCGCATCATTATAATATTCTTAAATTTGCCCGTAACAAACAAAATAATCAATCACAAAAACCCAACGCTATTATGAAAAAAACTTATAACTCTCTCCGTGTCGGGTTCATTTCTGTGATAATTTTCAGCATGAGCCTCTCTGTTGGTGCGCTGGCGCCACAATGGATTCCTGTTTCGCAGGATGGTTCTCCGGCCAAACGGCAGAATTTTCCGGTGGTGACTTACAATCCCGATTCGATGCACGAAACCATCGAACTTCCAAACTCTGTCGTCCGGCAGCTTACTATTGGCAATACGGGCGATGCACCTATGGCTTACAAGCTCGAAATTGAATATCTCTACAACGGCGTGCAAAAGCAAGCCACCACGCCATTTGCGCAAAAGCCTGTCGATTCGTATGACGAAAGGATTGCCAAAGTGGAAAACTCATCTGCAGCTACTCCCGAAAACAGACTGGAGCATGATGCGGGAGTTATCTATATCATGCAACCCACCACCGGACGCAATCTGGGATGGGCAGAGCCTGTAATTATTGAAGTTGCCAATTTCGGGGAAGCCACTATCAAACATGGCCTTCCATACGAAGTTTCGTGGCCCGGGTTTACATACAACGATACCTGCATGGATTGGATTGCACCCGGACAAGTTGTGCTTATAACGCTACCGCTTACTGCCAACCTCTCGACAGTCAATGGATATTATCTTTTTGAAGCTTGCGTCAGTCTGCCGTGGGATCAGAACCCCTATAATGACTGCAGTACAAAGGAAGTTGTTAATATCCCGCCACGATTCTTTACGGATAATTTATACACTACGGGCTGTGCAGGCGGCGATGGTCTGATTTACTGGTCGCTGGCCAATGTTCACATCAACGACATACCTTGTACGGGAAATCCTTCCTTTTATCATGGCTATTTGGATAGTCTGCATCTGATGCCGCCGGGCGAATATGAACTAACTGTAAAAGCCGATTACAACACTACTTATTTTGATGTTTGGATCGACTATAATAATGATATGGATTACACAGCCGATGAATGTGTGCTGGATGATGCCCTTTGCGCCGTCGCCCATGAACCTTACACTTTTACGATCACAATTCCTGATTCGATACCTGCCGGCAAACACTACATGCGCTACCGCACCAATTGGAACCATCCCGTTTACAATTCCAGGAATCCCTACACCTATGGCAATTGCTGCGATTTCACAATGGTTAGTCGTAATGTTATCGACGGTTGGCTGAGCCTGGACAAAACGGAAGGAACCATCCAGCCCGGCGAAAACACGGTGGTGGAGGTAACCTTTCAAACAGAAAACCTTACCACGGGTGATTACGTGGCACAGATACGGCTCAACAATTCAGACCCGTACAATGCCTCCGTCGAAATTCCCGTAAGCATGACGGTAACGGGACCAGCTCATCATTTTGGGCAGGTGTGGCAAGCGGCCACCAATCCGATGACTATTTTTGTGCTGGAAGCCGAAATAAACGATTTGCCGATGGAGGCTGGCGACGAGGTTGGTTTTTTTGATGTTGATCCACAAAGCGGTGATACCATTTGTGTGGCTGCCGGCAAACTGACAGAATCTCTTGCGGGAGAAGCCTATCTGGAATTGGTAGCTTCGATGAATACCGCCACGGGACAGGCGAATGGTTTTACGCCCGGCCACACGCTGCTACCAAAGCTCTGGAACGAAAGCACCGGCGAAGTTGCCACCGTAGAAATGGTATTTCCCTTCCCGGGTCACGACGAGCAATATGCTGCCAACGGACACACTTACGTGAGGCTTTATGGCGAGGAATCTGGTGTAGGAATTTACAAAATCACCAACAACGACAGCGGGTTGCAGGTAGCCCCCAATCCCGCCTCTGGAAACTTATCCGTCAGCTTCAACCTGCACGAGCAAAGTTCCATTTTGATTTCGCTCACCGACAGCCGTGGCCATGAAATGGCACTTTTGCAAAAGGATCATCTCAATTCCGGTGTGCAACAATTCAACCTGGATGTTTCCCGCTTTGCCCCGGGGCTTTATCTATTGACGCTCAAATCCACGGATAACGGACGATTGATAGGAAGCGAGAAAGTGATTTTGAGGTAAGATCAAATAAAAAAACCACAGCGCAAATGGCTGTGGTTTGAAATTTGAATCAGTCCATTTTATTGATATGAGCAAGTGCAATTCCAACAACAATACCTGGGATAATTAACGCCATAATATTCCAAACACCCATAGCTAATAGTACTATTTGGTTCAATGCAGAAAATCCAGTGTACGCAAAAGCAGCCCATTTTTTCATTTTCCATAATCCAATCATGCAAATAAATCCAATTACTGCAGATAGTCCTAAGTATGGAGGATACCAAATTCCAATTTGTCTAGCAATGTCAGAAAAAATCAGTGGGATAACCAAGGCTGCACCAATAAAACCAATTATACAGATCACCGTTATCGAAGTTGGCCTGTTTTTACTGTTTGAACTTTCGTTCGTTGGGTTTAAAATCTCTTCTTCTTTCATTTTCTTTTTTTGTGTTAATAATTAATGATTTTCGCATACTACTTCAGTAATTTCCTGTCTTCTCAGCAAATACTCTTTTCCAAATTCAAACACTTCGTTTGAAAAACTTTCATTTGTAGCTATTACAAGTTAAACATCTTTCTTCCTCTGACATTACATCTCCTTTGCAGGCTATCTGATTACATTTTTGTCGTGCAACAGGCTGTGTCCGTTGACAGTTTATGCATTTAATTTCTGTTGCACCTTTTTTCTTTTGGGGAATTAGTAATGCCCACTTGGTGTCTAAATCCCCATCTTCTTTAGCAAGAGAACTTTGACACCAAGGACAAAAATATCGTCTTGATTTTAAGTTCAAAGAAAAATGTTTACACAATTCTGCTTGGCCAACAACTTCCTCTACATAATTTAGCTTCTCAATCAAATTCGCTTCCTCATAGTTGTTGTCGTTAAAAATACCAAAGAGAGGATTATTAATATGAAGTTCTCTCATTGTCAACCACCAACTGTCTTTGCCTAAAAAATATGTGTAAGTGTTCAGAATAATTTTAACGAGATACTCGGGATCAAGGTATCTTCGTGAGACACCGTGAATGATTTTATTTCGTTCGAAACGAATCTCTTCAACGAACTTCATTAAATCTTTTTCAGCTTTGGCAGGAGAAATTGCCGCGCCATAAGTTTTTTGTAATGCTTCGCCTCCAATAGTATAGAGCTCATTAAAATCTTTGTCTGCTTGTTCAGGCATTGTTGGCCAGTCCGTTCGTTTCAAATCAATTAAAAGTAAAGTTGATTCTTGACAAATTCGGGCTTTCATTAATGACTCAATCGCTTGGTAAACTAAAATTAGTGAAGTGCTCAAATCACCGAGATGATATTCCCAAACATCTTCACTTTGTAGCTCTTCAAAATAAAGTAATCCCTCATCAATTTGATAAACGATATTAAACGCCTGTGTCAAACATTGCTTAGCAACATTTTCAAAGTCCCTAGATGTCGGAAGGTTAGTTATCATTTATCATATCAATTTTTATCTATGGTTTGCATTGTCAAAGTTATTTTCTTGCAGTCACTTTCAAGTTGGCAGTGTCCACAAAGCTTGCTGCTATCGTATCAATAAAGTTAAGTTGTCTATATTTACTATTATCTTCATTTTTCAAACGTCCAACTATTATTTTGAGGTGGTGCAAGCACAAGTTTTTATTGTGTTTTAAAATGTTCAATTATTTTGTCCAATTTTTCGTGCATCGGTGAATGAGTTAAAACCCCTCTTTCAACCAATTCTTCTTCTAAAGCAAGTCTTTCCATATCAGAAACTTCGAGTGATACGTATTTTTGAAATTTTTCTAAAAGGGTTTCATTTGATAAATATTGAAATCTTTGTTTAGCATCATTATAATCTTTAAGAGAATCCTTTGTCTGTTGAATTAATTCTTTCTCTTGCTTTATCTCGCCTATTTTTTGGGTCATATTTTGAACAGGAGAGAATTCCTTTATCTTGTCAATAATAAATCCGATTAACCATCCAAATACTACACCATTAACTATTCCTGCAACTCCCATTATTCCATATCCATTAATGCGGCCGTCTGCCTGTGCCAGTCCTATAAATAGTCCAATGATACCGCAAATCCACCAAGTGTAATGTGCTATTTTAATTTTTGATGATCCCATATTTATTTTGTTATGCTTAATATTTAATGTGATATTTGAATGTTGTTCGAAATCTTAAAGGATCAGTCTTTCAAACTTCCTTTAAATAAAATATAGTTTCTGTATGCTACACAATTCATAACAATTACGTCAGGTGAGTCAAGGTGTGATAAATATACCTTTATTGAATCGGAAAGATTATAAGCTCGTGCTATTTGAAAGCATTTAAACAAGACTGTTATTACCATCGTTTTATTCAAATGGATTAATAAAGTAATCATTGATGGTCCACGCTCCTAGTATAATTGTCGGTCCCCAAAACAAAATTGTCGAGAACCAATTCCAGTCCCCCATTGATACTGTCAAACTGAAAAGCGATGCTATAAAATAAAGAATGAAAACAGTTAAAGCCAACATTCCAAATGCTTGCGAAGGTTTTAATTTGCTCATAATTATTTCCCAAGGTAAAGTTCCGTTAATGTTAGAGCTTTTTCTATAATGGCAACAAATTGCTCTTTTGAAACACCAAATTTTTCGAAAATTGACGTAGCAACTTGGAGTTCCCTTTCATTTGGCCTACCATCAGATGTTATCATTTCCCAAGCCGCAACGACTAAAAGCTCTTTTTGGCTTTTCGTAAGCGATTGAAGATCTTCAACCATCCTTTCGTTTCCATACGCTTCCATGTAGCTATTAGCTTCGCTAAGTCTAACGTCAAGTAGGTAAAAATAGCTTTTCAGATATTGTATCTCACTACCTTCGTTACTCATTTTACCATCGCAAATTCCAATTATAAAAAGTAGGCTTATTATTGACTTTTTTTGATTTGTAGTAAAATCACTAAAGATTTGCCCTAGGGGATCCACTTTTTTTTTCTTGTTAAATAGGTTGAGCATATTAATTATTTTTATTGTTTAGTAAAAACTAACTTTTGATTCTTCAAAGATATTCATAGTTCTATGTCTAAGTCCGATTCATCCATCGATATTGTGAACCTAAAAACTGTTGTTACGAAAAAAAGAATAAAGTCTGTCAATTCGTACATCCTTAATGCTTAATATGGTTTCAATTTGTTCATAATAAAATTTAATTAGTGCTTTGAAATTGTATTACTAAACCATAAAAATTATTGCCTTTAGCAGAACTTACCATTTCGATGAATTGAGGATGTTCTCGCTTTAGGTAAATGTTTTACGATTTGATCTAAAATTAGAACTTTGATAACTTTCACCAATAGCGGTTTTTTTATCAACCATTTTGACGCAGATGGCGAAATGGTATAATAAAAGCGTATGAGTTGTAATCCTAAGAAATTATTTACTAATAAGGAATCTCGAAAGCAGCGAAGGGCATTCACTTCTAAAGCATCTTCATCTTGATAGCAAACAGTTGCAATAAAACATTTAGAAGTACTATTTCCTCTTAATGCACCACTCAATCTTAACCCTCTTAAATAACAGTCTTTACAAATAAAGAATTTTATACTTGAATCACTACCATCAGTAAATGTGTGTAGATTTTGTATAGGTTGTGCACCGCAATCCCAGCAGATATTCCTATCAATTTCCCCTCGCCTTTTTAAGAACATAAAAGCCTCTTTATCATTACCTATCCCTCCAAGAAAGGTTGATTCAGGAGAGGACTCATCAACGCGCCAATCGGAATACTCATATTTTTTTAGCCTGCTATCCCAAAATTTTGATTTTATGCCATTTGTATTTAGAATTTGGCATAGATCACTAACGTGTTTCACTAAATTGTCATGTTTCTCATTTTCGGTCATGATAATGAATTTTTGTTATTAATATTATCACTTTAAACCCTTATTTATTTTCAGCGTACAATTTATTTTTTCAATGAATTACAACATGTTTGTGCATGCGATTTGACATTTATCTTTTTATTAACTTTTGCAACCTTAGTCGAAATAATCCAAAGTATCCCTGATTCTTCCATACAGGCTCCTTAATTTATCCATAAAACCAAAGCTATTTCCAAAACACCAACCTATCACCATTTTTCCGTGATGAGGGTCAAAAGCCAGCCTATTTGAAAGATTCACCATTTGTGCAACGCCACAATTATTGGACGCCAAATGTACAAACAAAATTCAAGACCTATGACTGATCACCATTGATTTTTTCTCATTCTAAATAAAACATTACTGCAAAAGTGTCAGAGGTAAAACTTGATGCTGTTTGCAAAAAAAATGGTGGTTTCCCAATTGGATGAAAGAGGGTTTAGATGTAAAGAACCATTTCGTGAAAACAGTTGCCAATGATTGGAAGGTAGCTAAAACTATATCCTGCCCAAATTTATTAAAATAAAAAGTTGATTATGAAAAGATAATTTTTACTTTTGCAGTCCGAAATTATTGGAATTCGGGATGTAGCGCAGCCCGGTAGCGTGCCCCGATTGGTCGGGGAGGCCGCGATTCCAAATCTTTTTTTTCAAAAATCAATCCGATAGATACTTTACCAAAATTCAATAGCTAATCTGCAATAGTGACCCTAAAATTTATTATGGGGAAAACATTTTACATATTGCAAAGTGAAAAAAATGGAAGGTTCTATGTGGGTTCTTCTGATAACCTCAATAGGAGGATTCTTGAGCATAACTCAGGTCAGACAAAATCGACCAAAACCGGAAAGCCATGGAAAATTCTTTTTTCTTTTGATTTCGATGATTCCATTGCCGGCCTAAAAGCTGAGCGCAGGGTGAAAGCATTAAAAAGCAGAAAGATTATTGAAAAAATAATAAATGGGTCTATAAAAATTACTGATTTGTGAAGCTGATTGTAAACGTTTTTCAAATCCTAAAAAAATAATTCTTTAAAACAAAAAGTTGATTATGAAAGGATAATTTTTACTTTTGCAGTCCGAAATTATTGGAATTCGGGATGTAGCGCAGCCCGGTAGCGTGCTTCGTTCGGGACGAAGAGGTCGCGAGTTCGAATCTCGCCATCCCGACTACAAAACCTCATTGCAAGAGCGATGGGGTTTTTTTATTAATGAAAGATCTCTTTGTCAATAAAAAAGGCTGCGTGTTTTATCGCAGCCTTTTCAGTTCATTATCAATTATTAACCAAAATAATGCGTTTCGTTTTTATGGGAAGGTGATGGTGGCAGGTGCGTTCATCTTCACCAGATAGGCTTTGCCCGGCATTAGGTTTTGCAGGGTGTTGATGTCGAAAGCCGGCCAAAACACTCCCGTGCCTGCCATTTCTTTTACGATGATCAACGATTCGGCTGCCGCGTCAAACAATGAATCCACAGCTACAGGTTCGCTGCTCAAAACGGGAATCAAATTCCATCCCTCTTCAAGTTCCAGCGACTTATCTTGAACTTTTACTCCTGTGATGTTCAGCGAAACAGCCTCATTTACTTTGATGCTGTAGCCGGTGCTGCTGTTCCACGTCGTCAGTGTGTTGGGGCCGCTGGACGAAACATAACTGCCGGTAAGGTCTTGCAGAATGATGAGTTCATTAGCAATCTGCTCCATCAGCGTGTCGAGGTTTTCCTGGTCAGGCTGACGGAAGGAGGAGAGGCTGTTCCAACCAGCCGTCAGCTCAATAATCTGGCTGCGCAGGCAAGCCTCACAACTACCAAAGCAAACGACGGGAAGTGAAAGGTTTTCGGCGGGAACATCCACAAAGCGGTTGTAGCCGACAAAGTTGTCGTATTCGCCACAGGCTTCTGGCACTGCTTCTTCAAAGTCAAAAGAAGGGCCGTTGAGATATTTGAAAGTCTGGTGCGTGCCGGCCTGCAGGGTGAGAGTAACCGAATAAATTCCAAAACCCCCGGCAAGCATGGGTGTGGCGGTTGCGTTAAAATCGTTAAAAGAGCCAGCCAGAAAAACGCCATCGACGGATACTATTTCGTTGCTCATATCCACGCTAAAAGTTATTTCAACCGGCAGTGGCGGGATGCAGGTGGTGCACGTTCCGAAACAAACCAGATCGAGGATCATGTTTTCGGATGCCACCGTAAGGTAGCGATTGCCCTCAAAGCTGCAAGCTTCGGGCACCTGCTCGTAGTCGTCGGTGGTGTTGCCATTCAGAAACTTGTATTCGTAATATTCGCCGGCCACGAGCTGGGTTGTAAATTCATAAATTCCTTCGCCCATGGGAAGCATCATAGCGGTGTCGGTGTTCCAGCCGTTGAATGCACCGGCCAGATGGACACCCAGCGGTGACACTTCCTCATTGCTCATGTCCACGCTAAAAGTGACCTCAATATCTGCCGGCACGACGCACGGTGTGCACGCGCCAAAACAAACCGGAGCCAGCACCAAGTCGGTTAGCGGCACATCCAGATAGCGGTTGTATCCGCCATAGTTGTCGTCTTCGCCACAGGCGGGAGGCACCTGTTCCTGCTCGTCGAAAGTGATGCCGTTGATGTATTTAAAGGTATGATGTGTGCCGCTTTCCAGAATCAGTGTAACAGCGTATATGTTATCGCCGATAGGGCTCATCATAGTGGAAGCAGGATCCCAGTTCTGAAACGAACCTGTCAGATGAATGCCTTCTGCCGAAACGGTATCGTTGCTCATCTCCACCTGAAACGTAACATTCACTGCAGGTGGAGGTACACAAGGCTCACAACTGCCAAAGCAAACCACCGGAAGGGTGAGGTCATTTCCCGGCACCGTCAATGTGCGGTAGCCTGAGGGATCGGAACAGGCGGCAGGGACGGTTTCGGCACCGGCAAGGGTATTTCCATTTACATACTTAAACTGGATTTGCTCAAACTCTTCAAGGACAATTGTTGCGGTGTAAATGCCGGCTCCGGCATCGGTCATGGGTGTGGCGGCAGGATCGAAATCGTTGAACGACCCCAAAAGGTGTACACCTTCTGACAAAAGGATTTCTTCGCTCATATCTACCCTGAAAGTTATTTCCACCAAAACCGGCTCGGGGCAAGGACCACACATACCATAACATACTACTGGAAAAACTGAATTGGCTTCAGGAACCGTAAAATACCTGTTGTTGTTAAGGCTGCACTCTTCGGGGAGATTTTCGGCTTCCTCCCAGGTGGTTCCATTTATAAACTTGTATTCCTGGTAAGTCCCCGAAGGCAAAATAGTGGTGTAGGTGTAAACTCCTTCACCTATTGATGTCATAGGAGTGTCGCCGGGCTGCCATCCCTGAAATCCTCCTCCGATGTGCACGCCTGCTGGCGCTATCTGTTGCATCGACATATCCACCTGGAAAGTAATTTCAACATCAACAGGCGGCGGGCCGCAAGGATAGCAACTGCCGAAACAAACCGGATCGAGCGTGGTGGTAACTGCCGGCACTATCACCCAACGGTTGTTGCTATGTGCGCATTGCGGCGGAACGGTTTCGCCACCGACCCAGGCGTTGCCATTTAAAAATTTATACTCATGATATTCTCCAACCCCTACTGATACTGTGACGGCATAAACACCGTTCCCCACGGGAAGCATTTCGGTGGCGCCGGTATTCCAGCCCTGAAACGATCCGGCCACATGAACACCCAGCGGTGACACCGTTTGGTTACTCATGTCCACCTGAAAAGTCATGTCCACCTGTAGCGGGTTGCAGGAGATGCAACTCTCAAAGCAAACGGTTGGAATTGTTACATCTTCGGCAGGAACTTCAAAAACCCGGTTGTGGTCATTGCCAATCACACAAGTGTAGGCGCTGTTGAGATCTTCTACGTCCGCCCATGTGGTGCCGTTGATATATTTCCAAAGGATGGTTTCGCCGGCAGGTAAATCAAGCTTCAGGGTATAAATTTTTCCAATAGGAGGTTTCACCATCATGGTGGCAGCCGGATCCCAGCCCTGAAAGTTGCCGGCAATATGCACCCCAAGTGGCGATACAACATCTACTTCCGCCATATCTACCCTGAAAGTTACGAGTGTTGCCGAGGCTGGACTTACATTGCCCACCAGCAGAATAAGGGTCAGCAGGAGTCTTGCAAAGTGCGTTAATTGTTTTTTCATCGTCGTTAGGTTTTAGTTTTTAATAAAATTGTATTCTTTTCTGTGTTAATGATTAATAATCAGCTTGCGATGTACAACTCCACTTGCTGTCCGGATTTCGAGATGATACAATCCGCTTTGCAAATGATGCACATTCATCATTTTGTTATTAATAATAATATGATCGATAAGTTTTCCATCAATGGAATAAATCAGCACTTCAGGCGAACCGACAAGCCCTGAAAAACAAACAACATTGTCGGTGGGGTTGGGAAATAAAACCACTCCATTATTTGGATTATTGGCCGGGTTATGAATGTTGTTGATGATGCAGGTGTCGCAGGAAGAAAAGCAAAAAGCAGTAAGCACCACCGGCTCCTGCGGAACTGTGAAGTAGCGGTTGTTGTTGGCAGCGCAGGCAGCAGGAACCGTTTCGTCATCGCCCCAGCTACTGCCATTAATAAACTTAAACTCGTGATAGCTTCCGGCTTCCAGTGTGGTGGTGTAGGTATAAATATCCTCTTCGTCCTGAACCATCGGCGTAGCTTCCGGGTTCCACTCCTGAAAATCGCCGGCCAGATGCACCCCTTCTCCTGATACTATTTCGTTGGCCATATCCACCCTGAAAGTTACGGCTACCTGCGGCGGCACAATATCACAGGGGAAACAACTTCCAAAGCAAAAAGCAGTGAGTGTATCCGGCTGATCAGGCACTGTAAAAAACCGGTTGCCGCTGTTGGCACAACCTTCCGGTACCAGCTCCTGTCCGTCCCAGGTGTTGCCGTTTACAAATTTGAATTCGTGATAGGTGTTGGAGGCGAGGACGATCGTAGCCGCGTAAACGGCGTCGGCAATGTTGATCATGGCGCTGGCTGCAGGGTTCCAGCCCTGGAAATCGCCGGCCAGGTGCACGCCATCAGCCGAAACAGTTTCATTGGCCATGTCGACAACAAAAGTGATTTCTACATTGGTGGGCGGTGGCCCGCACGGTTCGCAACTGCCAAAACACCAGGCCGGCAAAATTGTGTTTTCGTCAGGAATGGTAATAAAACGGTTGTTATTTTGAGCACACTCCGGCGGGACGATTTCGGCAGCGTCGAAGGTGTTGCCATTGATAAACTTAAACTCGTGATAAGCACCTTCTTCCAGCATAAGTGTTGCTTCATAGACATTGTCGCCCGAGAGTGTCATGGGTGTTCCGGCGGGATTCCATCCCTGGAAAGTTCCTGCCAGATGCACGCCTTCGGGAGCAACCGTTTGGTAGCTCATATCCACACGGAAAGTTATGGCATAATCAGGCAACGGTGGTACGCAGGGTTCGCAACTGCCAAAACAGAGCGCTGGCATGGTGGTGTCGTTGGCGGGCACCGTGAAGTACCGGTTGTAGCCGCCCAGTCCATCGGGGATGCCGCAGCTTTCTGGTACCAATTCGGTGTCGTCGAAGGTGATTCCATTAATAAATTTGTACTCCTGAAAGCTCGCGGAAGGCAGCACCAGCGTGGTGGAATAAATTCCGTTGCCGGATGCGGCTAATGGCGTGGACGATGCGTTCCAGTTCTGGAAAGAACCTGCCAGATGCACCCCGTCGGGCGAGACAATTTCGTTGGTCATGTCGATGGCAAATGTTACGGCAACATCCACAGGCGGTGGGCTGCAGGGATCGCAGGATGCGTAGCAGACCAGCGGAAGGGCGGTGTCATTTTGCGGAAGCGTAATGTAGCGGTTGTTGTTGACGCCGCAGGCCTCGGGCACATCCTCCGATTCTTCCCATGTGGTGCCGTTGATGTATTTAAACTCCTGATAACTTCCCGACGACAAAGTGGCGGTGTAGGTATAAATATTATCGCCGGCGTCGGTCATGGGTGTGGCGCCGGGCAGCCATCCCTGAAATCCGCCACCAATGTGCACGCCGTCGGACGAAATGGTTTGCTCCGACATATCCACCTGAAAAGTTACCTGAATATCCACAGGCGGCGGGCCGCATGGGAAGCAGCTTCCAAAACAAACTGCTTCCAAAGTAGTAGGAACCGGCGGCACGATGAGGTAACGGTTCATGCCATTGGCACAGGGAGGCGGCACCGTTTCGTCGAAACCCCAGTCGTTGCCATTGATAAACTTGTATTCGTAATATCCGCCCGCTTCCACCGCAACAGTCACCTGGTAAACATTGTCGCCCGCCAGCGTCATGAGGGTAGCTCCCGGCTGCCACGGCGGCTCCTGAAAGCTGCCGGCAACGTGCACGCCGTTAGCCGAAACAGTTTCGTTGGACATATCCACCTGAAAAGTGATTTCCACCAGCGGAGGGTTACAGATGGTGCAACTGCCAAAACAAAAAGCATCGAGCACTACGTTTTGTGCGGGTACCGTCAGAAAGCGGTTGTTGTTGAACGCACAACCCGGCGGCACTTGCTCGTCCATTCCCCAGTCGTTGCCGTTGATAAATTTATATTCGATGGCCTCACCGGAAGCCAGTTCGGCTGTGTAGGCGTAAATATTATTCTGCGTCAGCGTCATCTCTGTGCTGCCCGGGTTCCATTCCTGGAAATTCCCGGCAATGTGCACTCCCAGTGGCGACACCGTTTGCTCCGACATATCCACCCTAAAAGTAACCTCCACGGCCAGAGCCTGCGTAACTACAATACCAGCAATCATCAATGCAATCAACAGCGTAATTCTCCTCCACATAATCGTTGTTTTTTAGTTTTTATAATTTTCAAAAATAATTATTGTCTGACCAACTTCCCGCTAAAAAGCTGATTTTCATCAAAAATATAAAAGTAACGTAACCCCGCCTGTAAATGCGAAATGTCAATCTGCACATTATTGGGCTGGCATTCATTTGCTAAACAGCCTTGCAGGTTGTAAAAATAGATTTAGCAGCCAAAAATTAAAGCTGTTAAATATAGATTATTCTTCACCGTAACTGCCGCCGGAACAAACCACCACCAAAAGGTGTTGCTACAATAAAATAAATCTTAATCCAATTTTTACAAATCCTTTAAAATAAACCCAAGGCTAGCGGACAACTATCAAAAGGTTTGCTTTCCGACAGGTAAATCAAGCTTTTGATTAATTCTGCAAATATGACAGCAAAACAAAAGCATAATGTGGCTGTGTTTGTTTTAAGTAAAGCGGCTCAAGTCATAGGATGGCTGGATATTAGAACCTAAATGTCTGATGCAGCCAATGTTTTGCACAAATTTTGATTAGACCTATCTTGCAATCGAACAAAAATAAACAAATGGAATACAAAGATTATTACAAAATATTGGAAGTAGAAAAGGCGGCATCTCCTGACGACATTAAGAAGAGCTACCGCAGGCTGGCGCGCAAATACCATCCCGACAAAAACCCGGGCAACCCCAAATCAGAGGAGAAATTTAAAGAGATGCAGGAGGCTTACGAGGTACTGAAAGACCCCGCCAAGCGCCAGAAGTACGACCAGCTCGGCTCCAACTGGAATCAATACCAGCATGCCGGTGGCGGCGCGAACGACTTTAGCAACTGGGCACAGCAAGGTGGCGGAAGTCAGTACCGTTCAGCTTCCTTTGATGAAGTTTTTGGCGACAGCGGAGGCTTCAGCGATTTCTTCCGCAGTTTCTTTGGTGGCGCTGCCGGTGGGCAGGCTGGCTTCGACGGTACCCGAAGACGCCGCAGTAGTGGCTATCGCAGCATCCGCGGAAGCGACTACCAGGCGAAGGTGCGTCTCACACTCGAGGATGCTTTCAGAGGCTCCTCGGCAGTGCTCAACGTTAACGAACAGAAAATTAAAATCAACCTAAAGCCGGGCGTGCGCGACGGACAAGTGCTTCGCGTAAAAGGTAAAGGTGCTCCTTCGCCTTCCGGTGGCGAAAGCGGCGATCTGCTGCTGAAGATTTCGGTAATCAACAACACCAATTTTACTATCGATGGAAACAATCTGCATCTCGATTTTACCACCGATCTCTACACCGCCATGCTGGGCGGCAAACTTACCGTAGATTCCATCGAAAAACCCATCAGCATTACCTTGCCCCGCGAAACCTCCAATGGGAAAGTGCTGCGCCTCAAAGGTCAGGGTATGCCCGTGTACGGGAAAAAAGATGAGCGTGGTGACATGTATCTTAAAATTCATGTTTCACTTCCCAAAGGCCTCACCGCCGAAGAAATCTCACTTTTCGAAAAATTGGCTGCTTTGCGTCGGTAGCCGTTACCGAAATAATAAAAGATACTCCATGCCGTTTAACCCACTTTATTAATCCATACACTGTTGCCGGTATCGCTGCTTTACTTATGAATAAACTATACACTGCTCTCTTCATACTTCTATTTGTTGCCCCATTTGCGGGATTCAAACAAGTGCACGCGCAGGGTGCCACCATCCGCGGCTTCATTTACGAACGCGAAACCGGTGAGCCCGTAATTTTTACCAACGCCTATCTTTACAAAACTACTTATGGCGCCTCCACTGATGTGAATGGTTATTACATTATTACAAAGGTGCCTCCCGGTGAGTACATTTTGATGGTGACCTCGATGGGATTCGATACGCTGCGTGAACAGATTACTGTGAAAGTAGGAGATATTTTAAACAAAAATCTTTTTGTTAACGAATCGTCAATAACCCTCGGAACGGTGCATGTATCTGCCGAAAGGCAGGCAGCAAGCACCGAAACGCGTACTTCCATTGTTAAAGTTACGCCCATAGATATTAAGCAAATCCCATCGGTGGGCGGTCAGCCCGACCTGGCGCAATACCTTCAGGTGCTGCCCGGTGTGATTTTTACCGGCGACCAGGGCGGCCAGCTTTACATCCGTGGTGGCTCGCCTATTCAAAACAAAGTGATGCTCGACGGTATGGTTATTTACAACCCGTTTCATTCTATCGGGCTGTTTTCGGTTTTTGAAACCGACATTATCCGAAATGCCGATATTTTCACTGGCGGGTTTAATGCCGAACAGGGCGGACGAATATCTTCGATAATGGACATCACCACCCGCGATGGAAACAAAAAACGGATGGCCGGAAAAATCGGCGCCTCTACTTTTGGTGCCAACGTGATGATAGAAGGCCCCATAAAAAAACAAGCCGAAACTGGCGGCGGAAGCTCCTCATTTATCTTGTCGGCCAAAAATTCCTACCTCAAACAAAGCTCCGATATTTTTTATGGATATGTAAATGACGATCAGGGATTGCCGTTTAACTTTTTGGATTTGTATGGAAAAGTATCTATCAACGCTTCGAACGGCAGTAAACTCAACATGTTTGGTTTCAACTACACCGACCGTGTAAATTATCAGGATATTTCCGATTACTCCTGGGATGCGGCCGGAGCAGGTGCTAATTTTGTAATTATTCCCGGAAATTCGCCGGTATTGTTACAGGGCGTCATGGCATATTCGACTTATGAAATGCAACTCGACGAAGACAATGCGCAGCCGCGTACCAGCAGCGTCAATGGTTTTAACGCCGGACTTAACTTTACCTACTTCATGGGCAAGGATGAGTTAAAATATGGTCTTGAACTCAATGGTTTTAAAACTGATTTTGAGTTTTTCAGTGAAACCGGCGGGCGCATCAACCAGCGACAAAACACTACAGAACTGGCTCTGTATGGAAAGTATAAACTCAATACCGGCAAGTTTCTTATCGAACCGGGTTTTCGCTTACAGTGGTATGCCTCGTTGTCGGAGCTGTCGCCCGAGCCACGTCTGGCTATCAAATACAACGCTACCGCACACACACGCTTAAAACTGGCCGCCGGGCTTTACTCACAAAATCTTATCAGCGCCCGCAACGACCGCGACGTGGTGAACCTTTTCTACGGCTTCCTCTCTGGTCCTGACAACCTGCCCGCCGAATTCGACGGCAAAGAAGTAACTAGTAAGCTGCAGAAATCGCAACACCTTATTCTGGGTTTGGAGCAGGATCTCTCACGCTATTTTACGGTAAACCTCGAAGGATATTACAAATATTTTCCCCAGCTTACCAACCTGAACCGGTATAAGATTTATGACGAAAACGATGCGCCTCCCGGAGCTACCGATCTCGAGAAAAAAGATTTCCTGATAGAGAAAGGAAAAGCCTATGGCGTGGATTTGTCGTTGAAGTACAACCGCAACAACCTTTATTTCTGGGGGGCTTATTCGTTTGCTTTTATCGAAAAATATGATGGTGAGGTCTGGTATTATCCTCACTACGACCGTCGTCACAACCTGAACATGCTTGCATCATACACCATGGGGGACCTGAAACAATGGGAGGTAAGTCTGCGTTGGAATTTTGGTACCGGGTTTCCTTTCACTGAGTCGCAGGGCTATTTTGAAAAGCTGCTTTTCCCGGGCGGTATCAACAGCGACTACGTCACCGAAAATGGAAATATGGGGATTCAATACGCCGAACTCAACAAAGGGCGTCTTCCGTCCTATCACCGGCTCGATTTTAATATGAAGCGCATCTTCTTCCTTGGCCAGCACACCGAGTTGCAGGCCGACTTCAGCGTTACCAACATTTACGACCGTGCCAATGTATTTTACATCAACCGGCTCACCAGCGGAGTGGTGCGGCAGTTGCCGGTAATGCCCAGCCTGGGGCTTACACTCACTTTTTAGTATCCTATCGATGGCGATTTGTTTTAGGTCACTTGAGCTCTCTGCCTGATCCCGACTTGCCCATTTTATTTTACTATACCTGTATGAATTTCTAAACCAAAAAAAAACCTTTCAGGGGGAAGCTGAAAGGTTTTCACATGATGGGGAAATCAAATTGAAGTCTCCACCTTTAGTGAGGCAGAGACTTCAATAATTGCACCTTGGGTAAACTGTTTTTCGGAGGAAGGATGAATCGGATTGAGGAATGTTAAAACGGATATTTCTGCCTGATAATTTTCCGGGTTGGACAAACAGTCACTTTGGACGCAGTAGGAAAAGAACGAAACTAACCAATCAAAAAAACAATTGAGCGGCTAAGATACTACAGCAATGCGCATTTTCCAAATGGTGAGCTGCTACCTAAAAACATGTGTTTCAATGCAATATTAGGTTTTCTTGTGTGAAAGATGTATATTCTTGAACGAGCGCTACAAGATCTTGAACGAACGCAATAGAAAATATTTTTTAAAAACCTCTAATTTATTTTGATTCTAAATAGTGTTTACGTAAAAAACGCAATAAGCAGTCCAACACCAAAGGTGGAAAAATAAATCAGGAATCATTATTAAGACAAAAAAACGCGTGGGACGGTCAGGTTTCTATTTTTGATTAGCAAATCTTGACTGTCTGTGGATATTCAAATTTTTGTTGCACGCTCCTTGAGGTTCTTT